>DASYIY010000057.1:0-82309 GCA_035997045.1 Solirubrobacterales bacterium
GATCGGCGCGACGCCGTCGGTTGGTACCGCAATGCGGAAGTGGCGCACGTGGGCATCGAGTGCGCTGTAGAAGATGCACTGCTCGGTCACTTGACCGCAGAGCACAAGACGATCGACACCCATCTGGTCAAGCAGGTACTCAAGCGGCGTCCCGTAGAAGATGCTGTGACGCGCCTTGATCACGAAAGAGTGCCCATCGGGGGGCAGCACCGGTTTCACGAGCTCTGGATGGGCACCCTCGATTGCCTTCTCGGCAAGCTCGCTCGCCGAGGAGTTCCAGTCCCCGTAGTTGTCGTTGACGTAGATGATCGGAATGTCGGCGTCGGCGGCGCGCGCCAAGAGCGTCTTCATTCCCGGCAGGGCGTCTGCGACGCCGGCGGCAAGTCTCTCCGCCTCGGCGTGCTCGTAAGGGTTGAGCATGTCCACGACCATCAGAGCCGTCGCGCCCGATTCGGCGTGATGGCGATCGTGCCGACGCCCCCTGTGACTCTCCCCTGTTTCCGGTGCCATCGCTTGCGCGGTTCCTACCCCTACCGCGACGCTCCTACGCAGAGAAATTGAATTTGCACTTCGGGGCACGACGGTGCGCCTGGATCCCCAGGCGCACCTGAGCTTCAGCCTGCGAGGCGCTTTCGGAGCATCTCCTTTCCCTGCTCCGCACCCTTGCGGCTCGTCTCCTGCGCGCGGCGGAAGAACTCGGCCAACTCGGAGTCGCCCTCGCGGTCGGCATCCTCCACATACGTCTCGAGGCGCAGGACGTTGCTGAGGCACTGCTCGGTGAACCAGATCACGTTGTAGTCCTTGTCCTTGGTGCCGGTGACCTGACCGGTCTCCTCTGCTGCCATGGTGTCGCTCCTTCGGGTAGGGATTGTCCACGGCAGCTACCCCTGCGCTTCTCGGCCAAACGCTCGATAGATGGCTTAGAGCCAACGCTTGCGGGGTAGTGAGCCCGGACGATGGGCGACTCCCCGACCAAGATCACCCCCTACCGAAACGGGCCCTACCTGGTGCGTGGACCCTTCGTAATGGTCGATCAGAAAGGGAACGAGATCGAGGTCAAGCGACGAGTGGTGGCCCTATGCCGGTGCGGGCGCTCTCAGATCCGGCCCTTCTGCGACGGCACTCACAAGGCGATCGGGTTCCGAGCCGACAGCGGCTTCCCTGCACCGGTTTCAGAGGAGCCGCTGGCCGATACCGAGTCATAGCTACGACGAAGGCGGCGCATCGACGTCGCCGAGTGGCTGAGGCGACTCTCGCCGTAGCGAACTCCGCCTCTCAGCTTCGCTCCCAGAGCCAGCCATGAGCAGATCGAGCGCTCGCAGATCCAGGCCGGTGCCAGCAGCGAGCTGCTCGGAGGGAACCGCTCGGCTCCGTCAGCCTTCCTGCGACCCAGCTCCGCGACGATGACCGACGCCAGTCCAGCCGCCGCAAGACGGCCGCCGCGGCCGCGGCGCAGAGAGAGAGTCGCCAGCGGAGCCACTGCGAGAAAGGCGCCGATGCGCGTTGGGATCGCAAAATCGTCATAGGCCTGACGAACTCGCTGGGAGAAGAAGTGGCGGGCGCTTGGAGGTCGCCTCGCGACATAGAGATCGAGTGGGGTTAGGACCACGCCGCCGGCCGCGCGGACAGTCCGCATCAGCTCCAGGTTCTCGAAGAGCGCATCGCCGTCATAGGCGCCGCTGGCGTGAAACGCATCGCGGCGCACCGCGAGGGTGCCGGGAAAATCTCCGACGGGAAAGGTCGGATCGCCGGTGAAGACACGGTTCAGCAAGGACCGGGCGGTGTCCCAGCGAGCATGCCAGGGCAGCTCGTCGAAGTAGTTCTGCGGCCTCACCAAGTCAGCCTCGCCAAGCAGTCCCACGGTCCGCTTCAGGGCCGGCGCGTCGTAGCGAACATCGTCGTCTGCCAGGACCACCCGCTGGCAGGAAGCCTCTCGCACGCCGGTGATGACCCCGTTCACCTTTCCCATCCGGAAGTCGAGGTCGGAGTGCGGCCGCAGGTGCCTGGCGACGTCGACGAGAGCCATCGCGTGGCGGTCGAACAGCGGGGCCGGGGAGCCGTCGACGACGAGTACCTCATCGACTTCGGTGGCGAGCAGGCGAAGGTAGCCGGCCAGCTCCTCGATCGGCCCCGGCTCAGTCCAGCGCAGGGGGACCACGTAGGAGACCCCCGGCGCGCTCGCGCCGATGCTCACAGTGGCTGGCGCAACGAGGACTCGCCTTCTCTCCATGCTCCGAGTAGATCCCGCCCGAGGCGGTCTTCGAGGTAAAGCAGGGCGCGGGCGCCGAAGACGATGTCCCCGGCCCGCTCCGGCTCCTGTCGCGCCAGGCCGCCGGCAAGATCGTAGGCGGCGATGTTCTCGTGGACCGCGTCGGCCTCGACGTGCTCGTCGTAGAAGTCGGTCGCTTCCGCGTCGAAGCCGAGGCGACGCAGCGCATTGCCATAGCGACGGTTTGGCTGGGCCGAGGTCATCTCGAACATCGCCAGGTGCCCGACGATTGCGCCCCGCCGGTCGCGGCGAAGGCCGAGTGCCGACATCAGGTTCACGGTGGCCAGGGTTGTCCCCGGTACATGGGCGAGATAGGCGTTCTCGCGATCGTCGAGGCCGAGCGCACGCATCGTCTTTGCGAAGAGCACCGAGTGCATGCGCTCCGGCCGACCGCCGCCGTACTCGTCTGCCTGGACCTCGAGCAGCGCCGTCTTCGCCGGCCCGGACAGGCGCGGGATCGCCCAGCTATGGGGGTCGGACTCCTTCAGCTGGTAGAGCGAGCGATGAACGACGAACTCGCGAAACTCGGCGATCCCAGCCTCGATCTCGAGGTATCGGGAGAGCGAGACCCCCTCGTCAGCGGCCTCGATGCAGAAGAGGTGGTCGCCGATCTCCTTCGGATCGACCGGCCCGCTCGGCCCGAGCTTTGCTTCCAGGGCTTCGAGGAATGCCCCCTCGAGCAGCGCTCGCACCGAAAGCAGTGCCGGGCTCCACTCCCACGCCGGGTCCACATTCGGGAAGGAGCGGTAATGCAGCTCGAAGCAGATGTAGAGGGCCAGCTGCAGGTCATCGTCGGCGAGCGGATCCTCGACCGAGGCGACCAGCCGCGCCGCATCCTCCTCGGCCCCCAGCAAAAGCGCCGTGCCCTGCGCGGGGGTAGAAAGCGAGCCCACGACCAGATCGCAGATCGGACCAGCCGACGGCAGCGCCGCTCCTTGTGGGCTCCACTTCTTCTCTCCGAGTTCGATCACCTTGATCAGGTCCCCTTTAGCGAGCCCCCGCAAACTCTTGGCTCGGTCAGGTGGAGCATGACCTCACCCATCGGGACGCTCGACGCCGACCTCCGCGGCCGGCTTTTCCTCCCGCAGCCCCTTGAAAGAACCGTGGCGCACCATGCCCTCGGCGGTCAGCTCGCGGAACTCGATCTCGGCGACCAGCTCCGGCTCGACGAAGTGCGCCTGCCGGGGGCCGCGCCTACCGGCAAACGGGTTCGGCTTGCGGGCGAGCGGGCGCAGCCGCCGCAGCAGCTCGTCGAGGTCGCGGTCGGAGAAGCCGGTGCCGACCTTGCCCGCATAGCGAAGCTCGCCGTGCTCGTCGAAGTAACCGAGCAGGATCGAGCCGAGGCTGTTGCGCCGCCGGCCCTCGCCCTCCTGCCAGCCGCCGATCACGAACTCCTGGCGGCCGAGGTTCTTCACCTTCAGCCAGGAGCCATTGCGTTTACCGGGTGAGTAGCGACTGTCGAGGCGCTTCAGCACGATCCCCTCCAGCTTCTGCGCGGCGCTGGCCTCCAGCAGCTCCCCCGCCTGGCCAGGGAAGTAGCCGGGCACCTGCCAGCTCTCGCCTGCCAGCTTCAGCCCCTCGAGCAACTCGCGCCGGCGCGAGTAAGGCTCGCTCATCAGCCTTTGACCCTCCAGGTAGAGGAGGTCGAAGACGACGTAGGTAACCGGGTGAGATTTCATCCGCCGCCGCACGACGCTCGCGGAGGTCTGGTGGATCCGCTGCTGCAGGCGCTCGAAGCTCGGCCGGCCCTTCGCATCGAAGGCAACCAGCTCGCCGTCGAGCACCGCGTCGCGGGCGCCGAGCTGGCGCGAGAGTCCCCTCACCTCCGGGTACTGGGCGGTGACGTCGTTGAGATTGCGGCTCTGCAGCTCGAGCCGGCCGGGCCGGTAGTAGGCGATCGCCCGCACCCCGTCCCACTTCACCTCGGCTGCCCAGCCGTCGTCGTTCGCCGGCAGCTTCGAGAGCTTGGCCAGCATTGGCACCACCGACTCCGGGAAGGGGTCACGCGCCTCGGCCGGTGGGTCGATTCGGTGGATCATCCAGTCCTTCGCGCCGGCGCCGGCGCGGAAGAGCGCATAGCGGCCGCTCAGCCGCTCGCCGGAAAAGCTGAAGACGACCTTCTCCTTCTCCCACTTCTCGACCTCGTAGGTGCCGCGATCCCAGATTCGCATCGTCCCGGCCCCGTACTCCCCAGCCGGGATCTCGCCCTCGAAATCGAGGTACTCGAGCGGATGGTCCTCGGTGTGGACCGCCTTGCGGTTCTCGCTCGGGTCACTTGGGATGCCGTTCGGCACCGCCCAGGAGACCGCCACCCCTTCGCGCTCCAGGCGCAGGTCCCAGTGCAGGCGTCGGGCACTGTGCTCCTGGACGACAAAACGCGGCGCGCCCTTCCTCTGGTGCCGTTTGTTCCCTGACGGCTCGGGCGTCGTGCCAAAGTCACGCTTGCGCTCGTACTCGCCAAGCTCGCCGACACCTTTCTTGCCTATATTCGCCGCCATCAGAATCCCGTCCTAGTTTGATCGCAGTCCTCGCCGATACCCATATGCCCAAGGGCTCACGCCGCCTACCCAGGCGATGCGTCGAGTTGATCGGCGAGGCAGATGCCGTGATCCACGCCGGTGACTTCTTCGGCGTTTCGGCGCTGGAGGAGCTCGAATCCCTCTGCCCGATTGTGCACGCCGTCTACGGCAACATCGACGAGCCGGCGCTGCGGCGCTCGCTGCCGCCGATGCTCGAAGTCGAGGTCGGCGGGAAGATCGTCGGGATCGTCCACGACGCCGGACCGGCTCAAGGTCGGCTGGCGCGTCTGCGCCGGCGCTTCCCTCAAGCCGCCGCCGCCGTCTTCGGACACAGCCACCTCCCCCTCCACGAGGAGGAGAGTGGCTTTCAGATCTTCAACCCGGGAAGTCCGACCGAGCGACGCCGGGCGCCGCGCCCATCGATGGGATTGCTTACCTGCGAGACGCGCGGGCTGGTTTTCGAGCACGTTTGGCTTTAGTCCGCGGCGCGGATTGATGTTTCACCGCCGCCCTCTGCTGGGTAAGACCCAGCCATGCTCAGGGAGGAGAGGCCAGCAACCGCAGCGTCAGGCCAGCGCTTGGCGCCTTCTATCGCCAGTACGGTGCAGGCCTTGCGGGCCATCCGCGGCCGGGCGGCGCGCAACAGGCCGGAGGCTCAGATCATTTCGACGCGCCATGGCAGACGGCCGATTTAGCGCCGCCTTGAGAGCTGCCGCATCAACCAGCGCTAGTCCTCTGCTTGGGCAAGCGGCTTCACCGCGGGGCCCTCGAGGACGGACCCGTCGACGGCATCGAAGCGCGAGCCATGACAGGGACAGCCCCAGCTTCGCTCAGCCGAGTTGAAGCTGAGGATGCACCCGAGATGGGTGCAGCGCGCCGAAAGTGAATGAAACGCGCCCGACTCGTCGCGGTAGACCGCCTTTTGAGCGATGCCGGCGCCGACGACAGCTCCCTCTCCGGGGGCAAGGTCCTCTCTCCGGCGCCGCTTGAGGATGCGATCGCCGAAAAAGCGAAGGCCGTCGTCGGCGTTCTGCTTGGAGAAAGAACCCAGGCCATGTCGCAGGCTTAGTCGAGCTGGATCGAAGTCCTTGGCCCATGCGGCCTCCCGGCCCAGAGCGAGCTCGGCGAGGATGACTGCGGCGCTCGTTCCCATCGCCAGGCCCCACTTGCGAAAGCCGGTCGCGGTCAAGAGCGAAGCGCTGAACGGCCACAGTCGCCCTACGAACGGCAGTTGGTCGTGGGAGATGTGGTCATGCGTCGCCCAGCGGTACTCGATCGCCTCGACCTCGAAGCGCTCGCGCGCCCAGCCCTCCAGGGCTTCGTAGCGTGCGGCCGGATCGCTTTGGCCCGCCTTGTGGGACTCGCCACCGACCAGCAGCCGTTCCCCATTCTCGGTCGGGACGGCGCGCAGCGAGTGGGCTTTGCTCTCGTCGCTCAGATACATCCCCTGCGGCATCTCGGCGCGGAGCGACACCAGCAACGCGTAGGAGCGCTCGGCGTGGGTGCGGGCGAAGTAGAGGCCGCGGTCGAGGATCGGCAGGTGGGTGGCGACGATCGCCCGGCCGGCTCGGACGACGGCCCCGCTCTCGGTCTCGATCCGGCATGGCTCACCGTGGCCGACGCCGACGACCCGTGTTCGCTCGTGGATCGCGCAGCCCGCATCCACCGCGGCCTTGGCGAGTCCCTGCAGGTAGCGAAGAGCGTGAAACTCGGCTTGGTCGCTGAAGCGAACAGCGGCGGCGATCGGAAAGGGAAGTTCCTCGGCTCCCTCGATCAGAGTGGCTGGGAGCCCGACTCTCTTTGCCGCTTCGACCTCGCGCTCCAGACTCCCGCGGCCTCGAGCCGACTCGGTGTAGGTGTAGTTGGGCTTGCGACGAAAATCGCAGTCGATCGCGTGCTCGGCGACGAGGTCTGCGATCGCCGCCAAGCCCGCCTCACTCGCTTCGCCGTAGGCCCGAGCCGTGTCCTCTCCGAAGTCCTCGGACAGGCGCCTGTAGACGAGGCCATTCAGCGAGCTGACCTTGCCGGTGGTGTAGCCCGTCGCGCCCGAGCCGATGCGACGCGCCTCTAGCAGGGCCACGCGGGCACCCTCTTCGCTCAGCTTCAGCGCCGCCGTTACACCGACAATGCCGGCACCGATCACCACCACATCGCAATCGGTATCGGCCACGAGGCCGGGATAGCTCGATGCCGGCGCCGAATCCACCCAATAGGAGTGAAAGCTGACTTCCGCGGTCAAGCCGCTGTCATCTCGGTCGCGATCACGGCTCGCGTCTACCCGGCCACCGGACTGTCCAACCGGCCGGCAGGCGAGGGTTGCACTGTCAGTGGCCCGCGCCTTGTTTCGCATTCTCACTGCTCGGGAAACTGGTGATCTCCGGACAAACAACCTGAAGAGGAGGAGCGATGGAGGAGCCCAGGAGAAGCCGTTGGCTGTTGTCACCGGCGCCTCAAGCAAGAAGTCAGGCAAGTTGAGCTAATCGGCCCCAGTTTGGGTAGAAGAGCCTGATGTTCGCCGCCCGCCCTCCCTCAGAATCCGCGAGCGCCTCCGAGCGCGCGGGGCATCGTTTCGGCGCTTCCCCGCCGCTGTCGCTCGGCGTCGAGGAGGAGTTGCTCTTGGTCGACAAGCGACGCGAGCTGATCGCCGCAAGCGAGGCCATCCTTGATGGCGTTGCCGCGCCATTTGCCGAACGGGTGTCCTCCGAGATCTTTGCCGAGCAGATCGAGCTGAAGACCGGCGTCTGCCACAACTTCGACCAGGTCGTGGCCGAGCTGGGCGAGGCAAGGCAGGCGGTCCGCGACACGGGCTATGAGCTACTCGCGTCCGGGGTGCATCCGGCTGCGGACTCGGGTGACGCGAGGCTCGTCGCCAAGCCGCGATATGAGGTGGTTCGTAAGGACTTCGGCGACCTACTGAGAACGCCGCCCTGCGGCCTCCACGTTCACGTCGGCATGCCCAATCCCGACACCGCGGTGCGCCTCGCCAATGCATTTCGCCTCTATCTGCCGCTGCTGCAGGCACTGAGCGCGAACTCGCCGTTTCGGGAGGGAACCGATTCGGGCAACGCCAGCTCCCGCAGCTCCGTCGTGCGCAGCTACCCGCGATTCCAGCTGCCCCGTCAGTTTCGGAACTACGAGGAATTCTGCCGGGTCGCCGACCAGCTGATCGTTGCCGCTGGGGTGGAGGACTACACCTACATCTGGTGGGACGTGCGCCCCCACCCGCGGCTCGGCACGGTCGAGGTGAGGGCGCTCGACGTGCAGACCAAGGTGCTTACCTCGAGCGCGCTTGCCGGGCTGATCCAGGCGATCGCGGCGAAGGAGCTCGACCGGCCGAGCTCTCCCGGCCTTTATCGGGAGTCGCTCGAGGAGTCTTATTTTCAAGCGGCGAGCCATGGGCTGGAGGCGAAGATCCTGCTCGATGAAGAGCACCCTGAGCCAGCAAGGGAGGTCGGCTACAGGGTTCTCGAGTCGGTCCGTCCCTACGCCCGTGAGCTCGGCGGCGACGCGGCGCTCGATGAGATTCAGCGGATCCTAGAGGAAGGAAACGGCGCCGATGACCAGCGCCGGATCTATCGCGAAGGCGGAATGGCCGGGCTGCTCGACTATCTAGTCGAGGGCACGGCCAAAGCCCGACCGTCGGTCGATCGCCTGTGGAGGTAGTTCTCAACGGCCTGACGGCACGGCATTGAGTCAAGCCACAACCGAGAGCTTTGGACCCGATCCTCCGTCTGAGCCTTAGCCCGGATGCGACCGCTGCCCGGGAGCAGGGCTCCTGACCAGGTGTGTTTTGAGGCGAACCTCAGTTGGGTACTACTTAATTTCGATGATGTTCATCTTTCAGATTGAGGTAGCCCCCGGCAGCTGGCTCAACGCCGGTTCGGCGGAGGGCCACGGCGTGCATGCGACAGGGGCGGCCATCCACGAGCTAATGAAGGCGAATGGCGGCACGCTCAAGGAAGGCGAGTACCGATGTCGCCCGCTTTATGGCGTCACCCAGGAGTGGTCTCGCCTCACGCTCAGCTCCACCGGACATCCAAACCCCGAATCCTGACCTCGAAGTGGCGTCGGCAATCCTGGCACCCGGCTAGCCGATCGAGAGGCAAACCGCGGTTGCATCGTCAGAGAGCTCTCCTCCACGCTTGGCAACTACGGCCCGATGCACTTCGCGCACGGTGTCAGCCGCCGACCCTCGCTGCGAGCGGAGCGCCGCTTCGACCAGTCCATCCTCTCCCAATCCTGCCTGGCCCTCGCCGTGTTCGATGACGCCATCGGAGACCATCAGGAGGCGGTCGCCGGCGAGCAGCGTGCTCGAGCGCTCGCTCGGCTTCGGCGTCGAACGGGCGCCGAGACCGGGGGTTCCGGGGAAGGGCAGGGTCTCGACCGGCCCACTATCGCGCAAAATCAAGGGCGCAACATGTGCACAGTTGGCGATCTCCAGCACATGCGTAGTGGAGTCCCAGTGAGCAATGATCGCGGCCATCTCGGCTCGCGGCCCAGGCATTTCGCGAAGCGTTTGATGGATCACCATCAGTGCCTCGCCGATCGTGGCGCCACTGCGCCTGCTCGCCCGTAGGGCGCCGAGAGCGACCGCACTGCTCGCGGCGGAGCGCGTGCTGTCACCGAGGCCGTCGGCGAGCGTGATCCAAACTCCGTCGGGGTTCTCCACCACGTCGAACCAATCTCCGGCGACCTCGTAAGTGGGCAGAACGTTGCCGGCGACTTCCGCGCCGGTGACGCGCACGATTCGCGGCGGCAGCAGGCTCTGCTGGATCTCCGCCGCGGCCCTTGGCTGCTTCCCTCTCTGGGCACTGGCGAAGACATCGGTATAGCGATCGGCAAGGGTGACTGCCGCGGCCGCTTGACGCGCCAGCTCGGTCAACGGCTCGCGCGGCCGGCCGAATGCGATCAGCACGCCGATCGCGCGCCCGCGAAGCCAAAGCGCGAAGAGCTCGACCCCGCGAAAGTCGGCGAGGTCATGACGCAAGGTGGCAATGGCATCGGCATCGAGCTCGGGCCCGATTGCGAATGGAGCCTGCAGCTCCTCCCCGAGCCGCTTCGAGCCTGCCATGTGCAACAGGCGGCTGCCATCGATGTCCAAGACATAGAGGGCGACCGGCACCTCGGCGATCCGCTGCGCCTCTGCGACGAGTTGCTCGGGCAGCAAGGCCGGCGGGACGACATCGAAGACGTGGATCGCGTCGAGGGCGAGAGGCCGCCGGCGGCCGAGGTGACCGGCGGGGAGGATGCCCTCACCGCCCTCTGCACGGCGAACGGCTCCGTCCTCAGGCCGCGCATCGAGCTTCGCGATGAGCTGATCGCGGTCTGCGAAGCGCCGGTAGAGGGTCGAGCGCGAGACCCCCGCCGCAGAGGCGATATCGGAAAGGGTCGCCGAGGGCGACTGCTCGAGGAGCTGCTTCGCCGCCTCCAGAATGCGCTCGTCGTTGCGCAGGGCGTCGGCCCGGCGCAGCTCTTTTTGCTTGCTTTCTTGTGCCTGCCTTTCCACCGTCCCATCCTTCCGTTCCTTGGCGAACCCCGGAGCGCTTCCCGATGTTCGCCTGAGTCGACAGGGATGAAGTGGAACAGCCTGTCCCTAATGAGTGTGCCATTTGGATCAAATTGGGTGACTAAAAGGTTCGAGTTCGTCAAGGTGGGCAGAAGGACCTGCGACCAGGCTGGAAAGCCGAACCCCCGCGACAAGGAGCACCGAATGGCCCAGACCAACACGAGCTTCACCCGCAGAATGGACACCCCTGGCGAGGCCGGGGAGCGCTCGGTCTCAGAGCTCTTGCAGCAGCTGACCGAGCAGACGACCCGGCTTGCCCAGAAGGAGATCGAGCTGGCCAAGGCCGAGATGGCAGTCAAGGGCAAGCGGCTGGGCATCGGCGCCGGCGCCTTCAGCGCCGCCGGCCTGATCGCTCTCCTCGCGCTTGGCGCCGTAACAGCGGCCGCGATTCTCGGACTGGCAACCGCACTGGAGGGTTGGCTCGCAGCTCTAATCGTGGCGGGTGTCTATCTGCTGGTCGCTGGGGTATTGGCTCTGTTTGGGCGCTCCAAGGTCCAAGCGGCAACGCCACCTGTACCCGAGCAGACCGCCGAAAGCGTCAAGCAAGACCTGGAGTCGACCAAGGAAAAGGCAAAGGAGGGAAGAGCATGAGCGCTGCAGAGGAGAAAAGGAAATCTTCGACGGAGGCGGGCGCCAAAGAGTCGCGCGAGCCGGAGCAGATTCGTGAGGACATCGAGCAGACCCGCGAGGAGCTTGGAGAGACCGTTGCTGCGGTGGCGGAGAAGACCGATGTGAAACGGCAGGCCCAGGCGAAGGCCGAGGAGCTGAAGGGACAGGCCGCCGCAAAGGCGAAGGAGTTGAGCGACAAGGCAAAGGGAGTCGCCCCCGACTCCGCCACGGAAGGTGCTCAGCAGGCGCAGCAGCTCGCTAAAGAGAACTCGATGCCGCTGGCCTTCGCCGGCGTTTTCCTGGCGGGCGTCGTCTTCGGCAGGCTGCTGTCGCGATGAACGGCACCGGCTCGCAGGCGCCACGCGGCGAGCAGACAGCCGGAGGTGAGGGCGAGCGCCGGGAGGATGGCGTGCGCCGCGACTACCGTCCCGAGGGCGCCGCCATCGACTCCGGCATGTTCGCGACGCTCAAGCGCACTGCGACCGAGTTCATGGAGGACAACCTCACCGATTGGGCTGCCGCGCTGACCTACTACGGCCTGCTCGCTCTCTTCCCAGCCTTGATCGCGATGGTCTCCCTGATCGGTTTGGTCGGTGACCCGAAGAGCACGACCTCGACGCTGACCGAAATCATCACCTCGATCGGGCCGAAGTCCGCGGCCCAGACCTTCTCCGGCCCGATCGAATCGATCACCTCCAACCAGAGCGCCGCGGGCTTTGCCTTCGTCGCCGGGCTGGCGGTTGCGCTGTGGTCGGCCTCGGGCTACGTCGGCGCCTTCATGCGGGCCTCGAACATCATCTACGAGACGCCCGAGGGGCGACCGTTCTGGAAGCTGCGCCCGCTGCAGCTTGCGATCACCTTGGCGATGATCGTCCTGATGGCGGTCCTGGCGCTGGCCCTGGTCCTGACCGGCCCGGTGGTCGACGCGGTGGCGGGTCCAATTGGACTCGGCGGCACCGCGGTCAGCGTCTGGAATATCGCCAAGTGGCCGGCGATGGTGGCGATCTTCCTGCTCATGGTCGCGGTCCTCTACTACGCCTCGCCAAACGTGAAGCTGCGCGGCTTCAAGTGGGTGACGCCAGGGAGCCTGGTGGCGATCGTCGTCTGGGCGATCGCCTCGGCTGCCTTCGCCTTCTACGTCGCCAACTTCGGCTCCTACGACAAGACCTACGGGACCCTCGGCGGCCTGATTGCCCTCCTGGTCTGGTTCTGGATCAGCAACCTGGCGATCCTCTTCGGCCACCAGCTGAACGCCGAGCGCGAGCGCAGCCTCGAGATCGAAGAGGGCCGCCCGAGGGCGGAGCGGGAGATCCAGCTCGAGCCGCGCAGCGAGCCCAAGGAACAGAAGACCACCTAGACCCGAAAGGAAGCCAGATGCCGGCAACCGCCTCCCGTTTCACCCCCTATGTCCAAGAGCTGCTCGACAACGAATATGCCCAGGAGAATCTGCTCAACGGCGCCACCAAGCTTCGCGCCGCCTATGGACGCTCGAAGAAGCGCCGGGTCAATGCCGCCCGCGATCGCAAGCTTCGTCGCCAGCTGACGGTGGCGGCACTTTCGCTTGGCGAGGGAGCCAAGGCACTCGCGGGCGGGCGCCGCAAGCCACCCAAGCGGCGCGGTCGGCGGCTCGTGATGTTTTTGGGGATCGGCGCCCTTGGCACAGGCGTTGCGCTTGCCGTCAACGAGGACCCTCGCTCCTCGCTCTTTGGATCGGCTTTGCACTCTGAGCCGACCTCAGAAGGGAGCTGAAGATGAAGTTCGTATTCACGCCGGTCAGCCTTCTCGCCGGCCTGCTGGCCGGGGTGGCGGGAAAGAAGATCTTCGAACGGCTCTGGAGCCTGGTCGATGAAGAGAAGCCGCCGCGACCCGAGCATCGCGAATTCTCGTGGCCAAAGCTGATCGCCGCACTGCTCTTCGAGGGCGCGATTTTCCGCTTGGCCAAGGGCCTGACCGATCACGGTCTCAGGCGGTCCTTCGCCAGGGCGACAGGCTCATGGCCAGGTGAGGAAGAACCCCACGCGGAGTAATACTGCCTACCGTAGGGCCAGCCTCAACTGCGGCTGCGCCGAACAGGTCGACGGACTCTCGCGTTTTGAGCCATCGCAACGCGGGCAGTAAAGCTGGACCAGGCAGGACCGTCCAGGAGGGAAAATGGCCAAGCAAAAGAGGGACGAGGATCTGTTCGACCGCCTGCGCTCGCTCGGAATACGCAAGGGCACTGCCCGGAAGGTCTCCGAGTCGATCCGCAACAGCAGCCGCCCGGCACCAAAGGCCGCAAGGAAAGCGATCGCGGATCTGACCGGAGCTGTAGCCGAGGTGCAGGATCGAATCAACCAAGGCCCACAGAAGAGAAAAGCCGCTGCGAAGAAGGCGGCGCGAACGCGGGCTAAGAAGGCAGAAAAACGGAGTCAATCGGCGAAGAAGGCCGCGCGTACAAGGGCGAAGGCGAGGGGTTGAGCGACTGAGCGAGGCAAATCGATGGTGACTGGCCCGTTGGGCCGTTACGGCTACGTCCATGGGGCAGGCCACTTCGCTCCGCCCGCCCGGGTCTGTAGAAACCTGGGGACAGCAGGCCTGATCGGGCTTTGCGCCCATTACTCCAAGGAGACGAGATGTCGATTACGACCAAGGATGAGTTGGCAAGGCAGGTAGCCGAGCGGACTGGGCTCGAGACAGGCCAGGCGAAGCGCGCGGTGGAGGCGACGATCGAAGAGATCACCGCCCAGCTCGCCGCCGGCAACGAGGTCAAATTCACCGGCTTCGGCAAATTCTCGACGGTCGCCCGTCCGGCTCGCGAAGGCCGCAATCCGCAGACCGGAGAGTCGATGCAGATCGCCGCGAAAACGGCGGCGAAGTTCAGTCCCGGAGCGGAGCTGAAGAAGGCCGTTAACAGCTGAAGCGCTCCTCCCAACCCGCTCGCGCTCGTGGGGCATGACCCATCGATTTCGGTGGGGATGCGCCTCCTAGGCGGATCGGGCTCATAACCCGGAAATCGCAGGTTTGAATCCTGCCCTCGCTTTAGGAGAAAGCCCCGGAAACGGGGCTTTTTCGTGGTTGAGACCCGACCGCGATCCGGCGGTGGGTACTAAGTGGATACTAAGTTCGACGCTCATGGGTGCTTTCGCTGCCACGTCGGCGAATTGCCTGGGTGGGGCGCACGTTCGTCTCGGGGGAACCTTGAGGGTCTCCGGTCGGAGATCGTTGGCGCTGGCAGAGTAGGCGACGGTCGATGGCATCCGAACGAGCTCACCTCACCCCTGGCCGTCACCTGCCGTGGCACCTGAGCAAGCGCCGCCATCGTCTGATCCGCGCCGGCGGATTGGCGGCGCTCCTTGCGGTCGTCGGCCCCGGCCTGCTGGCAGGCTTGTCCGACGACGATCCGGCTGGCATCACCACCTACTCGATCCTCGGCGCCAAGTACGGCTATGAGCTGCTCTGGGTTCTCACCCTCTCGACCGCGGCCCTGATCGTCTTCCACGAGCTGGCGGTGCGGCTTGGAATCGTCACCGGCAAGGGTCTGCTGACCCTGGTCCGCGAGCACTACGGCCCCCGAGCCGCCGCGCTGGTTCTCGGTGCCCTGGTGATCGCCAACACGGGTACCCTCTGCGCCGAGTTCGCGGGGGTCGCCGCTGGGGCGGACCTGCTCGGCGGGGTCAGCCGCTACATCAGCGTGCCGCTCGCGGCGGTCGGCGTCTCGCTGCTCGTGCTGCGCGGGACCTTCCGCTACGTCGAGCACATCCTGCTCGCCCTCAGCACCGTCTTCGTCGCCTACGTGATCTCCGGCTTCCTCGCCCACCCCGACTGGGGCGCGACGGCGAAGGGTCTCGTAGTCCCCAACCTGCCGCTCAATCGCGAGGCGGTGCTGGTCGCCGTCGCGACCGTGGGTACGACGCTGGCCCCCTGGGGACTGGCGTTCATCCAGTCATACGCCGTCGACAAGAAGCTGAAGGTCAAAGACCTGCGCTACGAGCGCATCGACGTGATCACCGGCGCGGTGCTGACCGGCGTCATCGGTCTCTTCGTTGTCGTTGCTTGCGCGGCGACTCTGCATGTGAAGGGAATCGAGATCAACGACGCCCGCGATGCCGCTCGCGCGCTCGAACCACTGGCTGGCGCCACCGCGGCGACCCTGTTCGGGCTCGGGTTTCTGGGTGCGGCGCTGCTGGCAGCGGCGATCGTGCCGCTTTCCACCGCCTACTCGATCTCGGAGACCCTGGGCCGCAAAGCGAATCTCGACGACAGCTTCGAGGAAGCGCGGGCCTTCTACCTCAGCTATGGCGCCGTGGTGGCGTTTGCCGCCGTCCTGGTCCTGATTCCGGGGGCGCCACTGATTCCCATCCTCTTTCTCTCGCAGGCGCTGAACGCGGTCCTGCTGCTGGTCCTGTTGCCGTTCATGCGATCGCTCGGGCGCAACCGCGAGCTGATGGGAGAGCACGCGCTCGGCCGTGGCGGTCGGCTCGCAACCGGCGTTGCCCTGGGAGTGATCGCGATCTCGGTGCTGGCGCTCGCGGTGCTGACCGTGGTTGGTTGAGCACAGTAGGAGGGACCGAGCTCGCGTCCACTAACCCACGCGAAGGGCCGCTGCTCCATCTGACCGGCGCAGCCATCAGGAAATCTCGCCGATGGCCGACCGCAGCCAATCGTGCTGAGTGCCGGGATCGAGGCCGGCGAGGAACTGTGCTCGCGAGCCGTCCCAACTCTCATTTGCACGATCAGCCGCCTGCACAACGACAGCCTCCCGCGTTTCCTGGTCATCGCAACAGACCAGGGCGAGGGCGGCCTTCGGGCCAACCTGCGCGAGGATCGCATGGGCCGCTTTCTCGTCAGATCCGACGTGGGACTCATGCTCGCGAACCTCATGAGCGCCACCTTTGGCACCGCGCAGCGACGAGATGATTCCCGTGAACCCAATCGCCACCGATAGGGAGATACGGGTCAGCGTGTATACGAAGTTACCCGCAGACAGGACCCGAGACTGGGTGATTTTCAGCGATCCGTCCTTGTTGCCGCTGATCACCAGGGCCGTTGCGTGTCCCTCTCGGGCCTTCTTGCGGAAATCTCGTCTGAGCGAGGCCAGCGTGCGCTCGGCAGCGTGGCGGTTCTTAAAGCTGGCGAGGATCACCCAGTCCTGCGCTGGATCGAGCTTAGACCCCATGCGCTCATCATTCACGATCGAATCTCGAAGGTTCGTAGCTCGGCCACCGAATCGCCGCCCGGGCCAGTAGGCCGGCGGATGCGGCCAACATAGCCGGGGCTGGCTAGCGTCGGCTGAAGCCCACGCCAATACCGCTCACGGCCGGGTAAACAGGTCCCAGTCCCTGGTCTTACCATCGCGCGGCCGAGACATGTATCTGCCCGCAGGCATGTGACCGTTCCTTTCCTCCAATGAGGCGAAGGCGGCATCACGTGTGAGCCCCTTGCGGTGCCCGCTGGACTTCCACTTGCCCTCGAGGTTCTTATGCCTGAAGTCGAAGACCATGGGTCGACCGTAGCCGATACTTGCCAATGACCCCCTGACGGGGCTCTGATTTTGGCTGGCTTCCTAGCCGGAGATATTTGAGAACTCGTCGACGGCCTCGGTCAGCTCGAGGCCGATCTGCTGCCACGCATAGCGGTCGACCACCTCTCCGCGCGCTCGCCGGCCGCGGAGGCGCCGGTCGTCCCCGGCGTTGACGGCCTCGACCATCGCCTCCGCGAGGCCGTCGACATCGTCGGGCGAAACCAGCCAGCCGGTATCGGGGTCGTTGACGATCTCAGATGGACCGCCGCGGTCGACCGCGATCACCGGCAGCTCGCAGGCCATCGCCTCGACCAGCACCTGGCCGAACTGCTCGTGTACCGAGGCGTGAACGAGAAGGTCGCCGGCGCGCAGGAAGTCCGGCAGATCGTCGTGAGAGTGCCAGCCGGCGAGGAAGACGTCTGGGCAGCCGAGGCGCTCGATCGCGTCGAGCGGGTGCTCGCCCTCCCACTCGCCGGCGTGGCCGCCGACCAGGACCAGTGCGGCGGGTTCGCCAAAGCGGGGGCGGGCCCGCGCGAAGGCCTCGATCAGCAGCGGCAGACGCTTGACTTCGGTGAAGCGGCCCACGTAGAGCAGCACGGTTCCCTCCAGCGCCTCCAAGCTCGACTCCTCGTAGCCGATGCTGCCTGGCGGAGATCCAGGCCTCCATCCCTGCGGGTCCTCGACCAGATGGCGGCGCCAATGGGCGCGACGATCGATTTCGCGAGGGACAAAGTTTGGATCGAAGCCGTTGGGAGCGCAGACGAAGCGCTCGGGATCGAGGTCGAGGGCTGCCGCGGCGCGCTTCAGGCCCGGCTGGTTGCAGACGACGATCCGCTCACAAGCCGCCGCCCAATTGCGAATCCGTTCGGCCCAGATCTCCGCGTGGCTCCATCCTGACGGCGCCCCCGCCGCGATCCGTTCGAGCATCAGGAGCTCGGTCCCGTGGATGTGGCTGAAGACTGGGATCTCGGGGAAAGCGCGAGCGGCAGCCTCGTTGAGCGGCGTCAGGTGGTGGAGGTAGAGCAGGTCGGCTTCGGCGGCGCCGGCGGAGTGCAGCTCCCGTATCCAGGCGTCGACCTGGAGCTCGTAGGCATCGTCGTCGAGACTGGCGAGGATCGGGTCCTCGGCGTCGGGCCGATCCTCGTAGGAGCCGTGCATCGGCGCCGTTTCCGCCGGCCCCGAGAAGCGCAGGGCGTCGGGGCTGCGCAGCGCTGGCGTGAAGTCGACGGACCGTAGGTCGAGGCCCGCATAGAAGCTGCGTGCCAGTGCGTGCTCGCCGAGGTCGGAGCGAGAGCCGGAGAGGACGGTCACCTCGAAGCCGTTTCGCTCGAACTCCCGCGCGGTCGCCCTGCAGACATGCGCGGAGCCGCCGCGGGGATAGAAATAGATGCCCATCACGATCTTGTTCGGAGTAGGCATCGGCCCCCGAGGTTATCGGGGCGATGCAAAATGCCTGCTCGCGAGCTAGCGGACAGCGAAATGCAGGGCGGTGGCGACCTCGCGGCCGCCGACGAGCTCCCGGCCGTGCTCCTCGCGAGGGGTGTTGACAAGGGCGCCGTCAATCACGAGCGAGGCCGAGCCGCCGCCGTCGAGGTTGATCGCGTCGCTGGCCCCCAGATCGGCCATAGCCGTTGCCAGCTCGGCCATCGTCAGGCCCGCCTCGTCGTCGGCTCGGCCTTCGCTGGCGATTGCGATCAGCTCCCGATCGGAGAGCCCGAGGGCGGCCCTGGGATAGCGTCCGGCGGTGATGTCGGAGTCGAACTGGCGCGAACCCGCCGAGAAGCCCTCGGCGTCCTCTCCGCTGTGGATCAGCGAGCGCCCGCTGGCGACGAGCATCGGTCCGGCCTGGAGCAGGTCGCCCGCGGGTTCGTGGGCCAGATCGTGCCGTGGTGCCAGCAGGATCCGGCCGTCGTCGGCATGGATACAGGCCCGGCGCTCCCCCCAGGGCGGGTCGAAGGGCCGGGTCGGGTGGACGCTGCCACCGATCCGCAGATCCCCAAGCGGAGGGCCGCCGGGTCGCAGGTAGAAGCCCCCGACGATCGCGTGTTCGGCGCTGTTCTCGACACACCAGCGCAGCACCGTGGAGCAGGGCTCAATCGCGATCACCCGGATCTCGAAGTGGGCTCGCTCGAAGCGCGCCACCTGAACGGTTGTCGCGGCGCCGTCGGAGAGGGTGAGCCTGACGCTCTCGAGCGCGGGTCGAGAAACGAGGACAGAAGGCCGGCGACTGGGGTGGGAGGGTTCACGCATGGACGGGATGACTCGTGCGGAGACATGCAACAACACTTCCGGGACGTATTTGTTTCCAGTCCGAAAAGTTCGGCCCTTCCTACAAAAATGCGGTGAAACGCAGACCGGGCGCACCGTCGCCGGCAAGGTCACGGCCGCTGCGAAGGGGGACCAAAGGCCCGCCCGAGGTCAGCGGCTAGCGTCGCCTACGGTTTCAGCTCGGCGGCCTCGATCCGTTTGCCGGCGCCCTCCCAGACCGCGAGGGCGGAGCCGCCGGCGTCGATCGCAACCTGCGGCAGTCCGTCGTGGTTGTCCGCGGTGGACGAGAGGGTCGTCGCCGGGCCCCAGGCCCCACCGGCGCTCCGGTACGCGGCTTTTACCTCGCTTTGACCGCTAGCCCAGACCACGACCGCGTCACCGGCGTCGTCGATGGCGACCTCGGGGACCTCCGCGCCGCCCGCCTGGCCGTCGAGGCCGACCGGCGCGCTCCAGGGGGACCCGGAGTCTTTGCTCGCCGCCTCCAGCTTCAGATTCTGCAGCCAAACCGCGACGCTTTCGCGGCTGGAGTTGGTCGCGACGTCTGGCTCGCGGGCCGAAACCCCGTACTGGTTGGCCGCGAGGGTCGTGGCGCTCCAGCCTCCGCCGAACACGCTCTCCGCCACGCCGATGCTGCTTTCGGAACCGCCGTCAAGCTGGAGCAGCGACCACACCCCAACCCCGTAACCCGCTTCGTTCATCGCCAGCCGCGGCTCGTAGAGCTCCTTGCTCGGGGGTTCGTCGCAGCCGCTCTCCTTCGCGGCTGCCAGCGTGACTGCCGAAGACCACCCCGATCCTGCCGGCCTGCTCGCGCTTATCATCGAGACGCAGGTAGGGCCATCGAGTCCAGGCCAGATCGCGGTCACATCTCCCCCTTCATCGGCTGCGATCGCCGGCCTCCAGAAGTCGCTGAACACTTCCGAGGAACCCGGCAGCACTGACGGGGAGCCCCAGGCGCCGCCGGGTGTGCTGGTGGCGGCTTCGACCTCGGTCACCCCGGGACTTTCGCCGCCGAGGGTCTTCGACGACATGTACCAGACGACGGCGGCACTGCCGTTCCCACCCATCGCGACCGCCGGCTCGTAGCGGTCCAGCGCTTCATACGGATCGCTGCTGTAGTGCGGCGGGGCGAGCGTGACGGGATTCCCCAGGGAGCCGGCGACGCACTGGATGCTTCGCACCCCCGAGTAGCCTTCCCCTCCGAAGCTCGAAGCGTATTCCCAGGCGGCCGTCCAGTCCCCGGCCTTGTCCATTGCCACTTGGGGCGCGTTCCCGTCACCGTTCAGCAGCGATCCCAATTGGAGCACCGACCAGGGACCGTCTGCCGACCTCGTGGCGGCCCGGACGCCAAGGCCGTTCCAGGCGATGACGGCGTCGCCGCTGGCGTCCTCCGCGAGCTGCGGCTGCTGGGCGACTTCGAATGTGGGGGACACGTCGAACGGCGCCGACCAGGCCGGGCTCGCGCTCGCCGCGCCGTTCACCTCGCCCTGCAAGAGGGCCCTCGACGCTTCGCCTTCGCCTTCCGCTGCTTCGGCGGGAAGGCATTGGTCGTGGCCTTCCCTTTCGACTTCGAGCAGAGCGGTCCCCGTCGCAGTTCCGGTTTCGGCGGTGACCGTATGCGAGCCGAAGCTGTATGCGGTGCACGACCCCGCTGCCTGGTCGCAGCTGCCACTGGGCGCGATCGACAGCTTTGCCTCCGTCGGGCCGTTGCCGATCGGCACCGGCCGCAGCGCTTTGCCTCCGGCCGACGCTTCGGTCACCGCGTACGCCTGCGAGCCACCGGAGGAAACCGTGGCGGTTGCAGGGGCGAGGCGGAGTTCGTTCGGCAGGACCTTGACTTCGGCGACGTCGCCGATGCTGCCGAGCTGCACCGTGACCGCGTGCGGCCCCGGCACCTGGGCGACGCAGGTTCTGGTGAGGTCGTCGCATTTCCCCTCCGGCGCGATGCTGAGGTGGGCGTTGCCGCCGAGGGAGCCGATCTCGACCGGGAGCCGGTTGCCGAAGAAGTCCTTCCCGACGATGCTGAATGGCGCGGTGGGTTCGTCGATCCCCGCTTTCGATGCGCTCGGGCTCAGCTTCAGCGAATGCAGTCGCCCGGGCTTGACGGTCAGTTCGCCGGAGGCGGGGAGGTCGCCGAACCTCGCCAGGACGGGATCGGTCCCGACGGCTTCGCCGAAGCATTCCCAGTCCGGGTATCCCCTGCTGCATTCCCCGTTTCCGATCTGCATCGAATCCGGCGGCACAGCGGCGATCTCGCGCCCCTTGGCGTTGAAAGCAAGCAGGTTGTAGAGCTGTACTTCTCCCGCCATCCTGCTCATCTTCGCGGGCACCAGCCGCACCTGCTCGGCGTAGCAGTGAACCGCGGCGGCGTAGGCCACCGCGTAGGCGTACTTGCCCAAGCTCGCCCCCTGCGAGTAGAGGGGGATCAGGTCCCCGATCGCATCCGCGGTGGGCGACGTGTGCGCCCAACCCGTCTGCTTCGCCACTTTGAGCGCGATCTCCGGCGGGCCGGTCCCGTCGGTCAGCCTGCCGAGCAGGTAGTCGGTCAGCGCCTTGCCCACCCCTGCGGAGAGGTAGATCCCGGCTTGTGCCTCGGCGATCGAGCAGCGGCTGTCGGCGTCGCTGCCGGGCCCCGCCGAGGCCGAGGCCCGGCTGTGCGGGGTCGCGCCCGGTGCGGCGAGAAGCGACGACAGGGCCAGCGGCGGCCAGGAGCGGAGGTACCCCACGGCGCCTGGAGAGCTCAGCAGCTTCCGCATGGAGGCGGCGAGCGACTCGCCGTGGACACCCAGGGCCCGATCGGTGAAGGCGGCTTCTATCCGGGCGAAGAGGCTTTCCTGAGCGCCGGCGGGCGGCGGATCGTCGGTCGGGCCGGCGGTCCGCTTGGCAAGAGCGGCGATCGCGCGGCGCAGCTGCGTCGGGTGCCGCTTCAGTCGTTCCCCCTGCGCCTGCAGCCGCCCAATCGCCCGGTTGTGGGCGATCGCTTCGATCCCCTGTTTCAGCGCCCTGGCCTGAGCCCGCGTCGGGCGCCTGTGGGAGGCGAGGGACCGGAACGCGGCGCGGACGTCGGGGGCGAGCAGGGTGAGGGTGAGGCGGGAAAGGCTCTTGTCGAACGGCGAGAGGGCCGGGCCCTTGCCGGACAGCTGGAAGCGCGCGAGTTCGGCCGCGGATCCGAGTCCGGAGGCGGAGCCGAGCTCGGCCTGGAGCGCCTTCGCCCCCGGCGAGCGCGCCAGCGCCGACGCCTGCGCCCCGATGCCCTGCGGCGACGCCGCGGCCGGCGACGGCAGCAGGACGCAGAGGAAGAGGGCGAGGCCGGCTGCGACGCCGCTGCGGGAGCGGGCCCGTCTGGCCGGATCGCGCCCGCGCCAGCACGCCAATAGAACGTCTTCCGACGGTTTTCGAGCGGGCAAAGCAGACCCCTGGGCTGACGAGCAGGAACAGCGGACAGCGGACCGGCCCCGCAGCAGCCGAGGCTGCCGGCAGAGCGTCGCCGCGAGCGAAGCCTATAGCGCCATCTCTCGGCATCGGGTTAGCATCTACGTCGGTGTCCTCGACTCCGGTTGTGCAAGAGCGGGTACGAGCGCTATCTGAGCGAGAGGCTGCGCGCTTCGCCGAGATGCGACCGCGGAGCGCCCGGCATTTGGAACAGGCGAGGTCGCGGATGCCGAGCGGCGTCCCGATGGCCTGGATGTCGAACCTCTACGACCACCCGCCGGTCGTGGTCGAGGGTGGCAGCGGTGGGACGTTCACCGATATAGACGGCAACGGCTATATCGACTTCAATCTCGCGGACACGAGCATGTTCACGGGGTATGGGGTTCCGGCGATCACCCGAGCCGTCGCCGAGCGGGTCGAGGCGGGCCCGCAGTTCCTGCTGCCGACGGAAGACGCCCTCGAGGTCGCGACCGCGCTGGGGGATCGCTTCGGGTTGCCTGCATGGCAGTTCACCCTTTCGGCGACCCAGGCGAACACCGAGGCGATTCGCGTCGCTCGCGCGCTCACCGGGCGCGAGGCGATCCTGATGTTCGACGGCAAGTACCACGGTCACGCCGACGAGTTGCTCGGCGAGCTCGGCGAGGACGGTGTGCTGCCGGAGGGATTGGGCGTGCTCCGCGACGCGACCCGCCACGTTCGGGTTGTCCAGTACAACGATCTCGAGGCGATCGAGCGCGAGCTGGCGCGGGGCGATGTCGCCTGTGTTCTCGCCGAGGCGGCGATCACGAACGCGGGCGTGATCATGCCGGCCGAGGGTTTCCACGCCGGGCTCCGCCGGCTCGCTTCAGACGCCGGGACCCTGCTGGTCGTGGACGAGACTCACACCCTGGCGGCCGGGCCGGGAGGACTCACGGCCCGATGGGGCCTCGAGCCCGACATGCTGGTGGTGGGCAAGTCGGTGTCGGGCGGTATCCCCCTCGGCGCTTACGGGATGAGCGCTCCGATCGCCGCCGAGTTGGACCGGCCGTCGGCCTCGTGGGGCGAGGGAGTCGCCACCGGCAGCACCCTCTCGGGCAACGCCCTCTCGCTCGCGGCCGCTCGGGTCACTCTTGGCGAGGTCCTGAGCGACGAGGCCTACGAGCACGCCGCTGCGCTTGGCGGGGCGCTCGCCGACGGCATCGAGGCCACCGCGGCCGCCAACGGCCTCGACTGGCGCGCGCACCGCCTCTTCAACAGGGCCGGCTACACGCACGGCCCCGACCTCCCGGCCAACGTTCTCGAGGCGCGCCGGACCTTCGACACCGCACTCTTCGAGGCCCAGCGCCTCTACATGGCCAACCGGGGTGTCTGGGAGGCGATCTACTCAGCGGGGCCGGCATGCGGCATCCAGACCAGCCGCGCGCAGGTCGACCGCTACCTCGAGCTGCTGGACGGCTTCCTGGGGGAGATCGTTTAGGCGACCCAGCGGCCAGGGTAGGCCTTATGATCCGCGGCCCGATGGCCCTTTCGCGTCGGCAGCGGGTAGCGGCGAACGCCGTGGAGTTGCTCTGGGCGGGCCTGCAGCGGCGGGAACGGTCCTGGGTCCCCGTGGGAGGCCTGGTCAGGATCGGCACCGAGCACCTCCTGGGGGAGAAGCTGCCGAGGACGGCGCGCGCCTTCGGCTCGCTTCGATTCGTCTCCGCCGGCCTGATCGACTGGGTCCTGCCCTCGTCGGTTGCGGCGAGGCTCGTGCAGCGCCGGCTGGCATCCGACCCGCAGCAAACCCTGACCGTGCTCGAGCGCCTGCACGCCGTCGTCAAGGCGACGCGCGCCCTGCACCTCACCGACTGGGAACTCAACCTGGCCTCGGCCGAATTGCGCTCGCTGACCCTGGATGGGACTTTGTCGGAGCTCTTTCGCAGGGCGAACTTCTCCCGCTCGACGCTGGTCGACGTTCGCTTCTTCGGCCTGCTGGCCGGTGCGAACTTCGACCGCTCCACCATGAGGGGTGTTTCCTTCATCGGCTCATCCCTTTACTGGGCGAGCTTCCGGGGAGCGAAGCTCGAGGATGTCGTAATTGCCAATGGTCAGGCAATGGGGTGCAGGTTTGACGGCGCCGGCATCTCGCACTGCACCATTTCCGACATCGATCTTGACGGGAGCAGTTTTGTCCACACTCAACTTCGCGAGGTTCTCTTCGAACGGTGCGACCTCGAGGGCGTTGACGTCGAGGGCGCGACCTGGGAGAACGTCGACCTGATCGAATGCCGCAACGTGGATCCGGCGTTGGCCGATTTCGCCCGGGACAACGTGACCGCGGCCGGGAAAGACGGGGGCAGCGGCCTCTCTCCGCGGACGACGTTGGGTGCGACCCCCCGCAGCCTGGCCGGCCCCGACGCGGCATCGGACGGCCCCGCCGGGGTGAAGGTGAGGTACGCACAGGCGCCGTCCGTGTTCCGCCCTCCGCTCGGTTACCGGCTCCAGACCCTGGCGCGGTCCCTTCACGTCTGGATTGCCCTCGGATCGGATTACAGAAGCACGCAGAAGAGGCTCGCGCGGGACCCGGACCCGGCATACCGGGCCGTCCTGCCGAGGAGCCGGCTGCTGGGCGCGCTCAGGATTCTGCTGGGAACGGAACGCCCTTCGGATGACCACCGGCTCTCGGCGATCGTATATCCGCTGCTGGCAAAGGCATTCCGGGAGCGCTATCCGGACCTGAAGGATGCCGCGCTCCCGGAGCTCGTCCTGGTCGACGGGACCTATCCCGTCGCCAATTTCGTCGACCTCGGTGAGCAGAAGTACATCGTGCTCAGCGCCGGCATGGAGGTGACGACGATTCGCCTTGCTCGCTACTGCATCGCCTGGGTGCTGCCTTCGGCGGTCAGCTACATGGACAGGTGGCCTTCGGGGGAGGAGCCGGAGGCGATACGCGGGGCGCTGGTGGAGGGCTTGAAGCAGTTTGCCGATTCGAAGGGAGATATCGGTGGGCTGGGAAGGATTCAGATCACCGGCTTGCGCGACCAGCAGGCGACGTACTTGACCATGACCTTCCTTGCTTTCGCCCTCGGTCACGAGCTCGCGCATTTTCTCCAGGCGGAGGACAGCGGGGGCCTGGACGACTTTCCCTACGACCCGGAGACCCAGGCGGACGTGGTCGCCGCATGGGTGTTGAAGTCAGAGCACGAACTCGATGGCGACGCGATGGTGGGCGAGGAGATCGGCAAGATGACCGCGGATGAAGTGCGCGCCGCATTTCGCTCCATGGTCAGGTTCCGCAAGGATCTGCGCCTGCAACTACGGGACGTGCCGGATGGGGCTCTGGACCTGCGGGGCGAGGAGCTCGTTTCGGCTCTCAGTCGGTTCGCCGATTGCGATTGGCACGCGGCGGCGGTTACCGCGTTCATCCTCATCGTCGGGGGCTCCGGCGCCCATCACGGAGCGAAAGACCTCGACGCGCATATCTCGACCGTCATTCGCGGTGCCTTTGGCGACGACACCGCGGCCGCACTTATGAACGAGCTCGCCGCCGAGGGCTCCGTGCTGCAAATGCTGCGCAGCGTCTTCTGCGCCGAGCAGGCCGCGGCGTAGGCACTGGCTTCGTGCCCCGGCTACTCCTCTTTCTCGGCGCCGTTCTCGAGGTCGCGCTCGAGCGCCTTGGTCAGCAATTCGACCTCCCGGCGGCTGTACCCCTCGAACACCTTGCGACCCTTCCAGATCACGCGTGCGTGCTTGAGGCGCTCGGCGCGGGTAATCAGCCACGTGCGCAGGACTTGCACCGAGGCCGCGCTGACGAGGACTCCGAGCTGCAGGACCCGATCGCCATCCAAGCCCGAGGCGCGGCCGATCGCCCCAGTTCGAGGCAGGGTCCCCTCGTCGGGGAATTCGGCCTCCGCGCCATCCTCGTCGGGAAGCTCCAGGACCAGCTCGATCTCTTTCATCTGACTCCTTTGACTGGTCGGGTCGAATCGGCGCTGGGCAGCTTAGCCCGCCGCGACGGCAGGCTGCGACTCGTCGGTCTCAATCACGAGTTCCGCTCCTCGCGGAACATCTTGAGTGCGTGTGCCCCGGCCGGATGCGCTCGCAGTTCGCGGACCGTTGCGGCCATCGCCGCCGGCAGCTCCTCGGGCTGGGGGAGCGGTACGCCGTACTCGGGCGGCATCAGCAGCGGCGCCGCCAGCGAGGCGAAGGTCAAGTCGGCGGCGCTGAAGCGCTCGCCGCAGAGGTAGGGACGTTCGTCGCTCAGCCGCCCGGCGATCTCGTCGAAGGTCGTGCGCACCTCGACCTCGGACCGCGCCGCGGTGGCCGGTGCTACGTTGAGGTAGCGGTCGATGATCCGCGCGGCCAGGGGATAGGCGAAGGGCAGCGCGCGGCGCTGCCAGGCCGGCACGCCCGTGCACCCATAGGCGATCGCGATGTCGCGACGCCCGCGCAGGCCGTAGTACATCCACCTGCGCCCCTCCGGCCCCAGGCAGGCGTCGAAGTCGGCTTGCAGGCCCCGAACCTCTGCCGCGGCGGCGGGGTCGCCGGGGAACAGGCCGCGGCCCGACGGCGCCTTTGCGCTTGCCTCCTCGACGATCTCTGCCGAGTCGGCAAAAACCCGGTCTCCCCAGACCAGCACGGGCGCGGTTTTCCTACCGCCCGCGCGAGCGACGGGGATCCAGTGCAGCACCTGGAGGTGGGCCCGCTCCCGGTAACTGACCCCCGCCCGGTCCAGCGCCCAGCGAGCCTTCTCACAGTAGTGACTGATCGGAATCGTGATCAGAACCGGGCTCTCGCTCATTGCAACAGTGTGCCCGGCGGTGGCGCACGGCGTCGGTTGCTAGGCGGTCTGGACCGGCGTCTCGTCGCGCTTGCCCCACTCGATCCATGAGGCGTAGTAGAGGCGGACGTCGGGGTAGCCGAGCAGGTGGGTGAGGCCGAACCATGCCTGACTGGCGCGGCTATTGCTGAACTCGGGCTCGGCGCGGAGGATCTGCGCGGGGCCGCCGATCGCGGCTTCGACCTCTGTCCTCGATGCCTGAATCTCTTTGTCTTCGGCAGCGAGCGAGTAGGTGTCGAGGGCCGGCGGGGGGCACCTCGGTGCTCCACCTTCGACCTTGGGCCTTCATCAGCCAGGGGTGGGTATCGATCCAATCCGGATCGACCAGAACCCCCGGGGCTCCGGACGGCGCGCTCAAGGCTCCGTCCGCATCCGAAAGAGCCGCGCGCTCAAGGCTCCGTCCGCATCCGAAAGAGCCGCCCCAGTCCGGCGAGCGCACTCATGCCGACCCGCTCGCGGATGCGGCTGGGGCGGATCGTCTCCGGGTATTCGAGCATCAGCATCGAGAGATAGAAGGGCAACCGCGGGTCTCTGGCGCCGGATACTCCGCGCGCATTCACCAGCCTGTAGATGTGTCAGATCCAAGGATCCCTCGGCGACCTCGAACTCCTCCGTGGGCACCGGGTGGACGTGGGGAGGCGGAGCCACCGAGCCCGGCGGCAGGGTGAAGTCCATCCCGACGAACTCGCCGTTGCTGTCGGCTGCCGCCGCGGTGACCTCGTAGACGCTCCGGTCGGGCATCTCGAAACGATCACCCGTGTTGGCCACTCGCCGACCTTAGACCACGAACCGCGACCGGCCGGCCGGTCGTGCCTCAATCCTGCTCTTTCTTCTCCCGCGGGTCGGCCGCGTGGGCGAGGCGTTCCGCCTGTTCGCGGACTTCGGTGCTCGCCTCGCGAGTTGCCGCAGCCGCCTCGTCGCCGATCGCCGTCAGGCCCTCGCTCGGTTTGCCGCCGACGACGTCGCGGAAGGCTTCCTTGAAGCGCTCGGTGCGGCGCTCGGGGGCGAAGCGCTCCAGCGCCTTCGCCTGCTTCTTCGGCCGTCGCTCGCCGTAGCGGTAGCGGGCCCAGGCCGAGCGCGGCTTGCCGATGCGGCCGGCGCCGTAGAAGGCGACTGGCGCAACGAAGATGCCGACCGTGCCGTGCAGGACGCGGCCCTTGGCGAAGCAGATCGCCACGCAGGCGAAGGCGATGACGGTGAGGACGATGCTGGTGATCAGCGTCTCGGTCGTGCTCGAATCGATCACCACCGGGCTGACCCCGAGCACGATCAGCAGCATCAGCGCCGCGGCGATCACGGTTGCATCGACCGAGCTGCGGCCCTCCTCGGCCCAGTAGACGTCCTCGAGGTGGACCCAGAGCGCGTACTCGTCGATTGTTAGTCCGACGCCGATGCCGAAGAAGAGCGCGCAGATTTCGGTGAAGGGAGCGCGGCCGTCGCTGGCGAAGCCCAGCGTTCCCGCGACCATCATCGTCACGATCCCGAAGACGAGGTGATGGAGGTGAACGCCGGAGTCGCTTTCGATGTTGCCCGGCCACCAGGAGACGCTTTCGCTGCGGATGATCCGCGTGCTCATGCGGATGAAGGCGAAGGAGCCGAGGAAGCCGACCAGGACGAGGAAGACCGCCTGCTCGTGGTTGTCTTCGAGGTTGCCCCAGAAGTTCGTGATGATCGACGCGGTGCTCATCGGAAGAGGCCGAGTCTAAGCCGCTCGGCAGGCTCGGCCCGCTGAGCCCCTAATCGAGCTCGGAGACGACCAGCCGCAGGCCGACGTCCAGCTCCTGCGCCCGCCGCAGGTGCCCGTAGCGCCGCTCCCAGGCGCCGCTTTCCAGGTCGGCGGCGAGGCGCTTTCGCCCGGCCTGCCTTGCCTCCTCGGAGATGCCCTGCCAGACCCACATCGGTCGCACGATCTCATCGTCGAAGAGCAGTTCGGGCCTGGCCCAGAGGGCAGCGAAGAAATGGTCTGCGCAGTCTCGCGGCACCGGGAGCGGGGAGGTCGTCGTCGACGGAAGCAGCGCCGCCAGCTCGCGGCTTCCGGCGCCAGAGGGTCGCTTCAGCTCGAGCATTGCCGGGAAGTAGTCGGCGGTGATCCAGAGCTCCTCCAATGCCTCGGGGTCGAAAGCCACCATCGCGATCCGCAGCCGCGCGACCCGCTGCATCTCGTTCAGTCCGGCGCTCAGGTCCGCCCAGTGATGGGCGGTGAGCACTCCCATCGCCGCATCGAAGGAGTCGTCGCCGAAGGGCAGCGATTCGGCGCTCGCCTGCACGACGGGCGCGGAGCCGGCGGGCCGTTGGGAGATCATCTCGGCGGAGGGCTCGACCGCCGTCACCGCGCGATCGCGCGGCTCGTAGGAGCCCGCGCCGGCGCCCACGTTGACGATGGTGCGCGCCTCGCCCAACGCTGCCTCGATCCGGGCGGCGATCCGCGGGTCGTCGCGGCGATGCTCGGCGTAGCCGACGCCGATGCGGTCATAGGTGGGACCCGCCATCGAGCCACTGTAGAAGTTGGACACGTCGATTCGGGCAGCGGAGGCGCGGATCGCTGCGTGACCGGCGCGGAGGCGCGACCTCACGTTTCGACCGGGGCAGGCGTTTAGCTATTCAGATGACTTCTTCCGGCTGGACTACCTGCGAGAGCCCGATCGGGCCGTTGACTGTGGTCGCCGGACCGAGCGGCATCGCGAACATCCACTTCGATGGGCACGTGCCGCGGCTCCCGGAATCGGCGCGGGGGCCCTTGCCGAACGTCGTCGATCAGCTCGACTCCTACTTCGCGGGAGAGCGTCGGGCCTTTGAGCTGGACCTCGATCTCCGCGGCGCGCCCCTGCAGCGCGCGGTGTGGCGCCAGCTGCTCGAGATCCCCTATGGGGCGACGACGACCTACGGCCAGGTCGCGAAGCGGATCGACGAGGCCCTTTACGACCTCGAGCTCGAGCCCTACAGGCGGCCGCGGGTCGTCGGCGCGGCGATCGGCCGCAATCCCGTGCCGGTCGTGGTTCCCTGCCACCGGGTGATCGGCGCTGACGGCTCGCTCACTGGCTATTACGGCGGCTTGGAGCGGAAGAAGACGCTGCTCGGGCTGGAGGGTGTGCCTCTGCCGGGCGAGGCTTCCGGCCCGGCCCCAGCGAAGAAAGATCAGCTGGCGATGCTCTGACCCCGTTTCTCCCCGCCGCGCCTGGGCGCGGCGGGGAGAACAGAGCGGAGTGTCCTACGACTTACCGACGGTCAGCTTCACTTTGGTTCCGGGAGCCAGCACCTTGCCCGGTTTCGGGTTCTGAGCGATCACCTTGCCCGGCTTGCCCTTGCGGTGGGCGATCTTGCCGGTCTTGCAATCGGCCCGGCCGAGGGCCTTCTTGGCGGCCTTGAGCTTCTTGCCCTTCAGCTTGGGGACGGCGCAGCCTTCGTAGAAGAAGCGATCGTCTTTGGTTTCGGGGCTGGTTCCGGCGAGGGTCGTTGCGGTCACGTCGACCGAACCGACTTTGGCGTTCGCCGGGGCGACCGCGACGATCTGCGTTTCCGATTCGGCTTTGAAGCTGGTCGCAGGCAGATCGCCGAATTTGACCGCGCTTGCGCCGGCGAGGTTGGTGCCGGTGATTTTGACGCTGGTCCCACCGACGACCGAGCCGAAGTCCGGCGTAATCGAGGTGATTGCCGGAGCGGGCTGAACTTCAGCGCTGAGCTCGATCTCCTGCCCCGAGACTCCGCCGCTGGCAGGGACTGTCGCCCCATCGAACGGCGGCGGGAAGATGAAGCCGTAGCTGGCCCCAGCGACGGTCGCGATACCGATTTTGTCGGCTACGTTGGTCGGGTCGACCCCGATCAGATCGCCCGCCTTTACCGGCAGGTTGGCGGTGAAGGTCTGCAGCCCGCCACCTGCCGCGGGGGTGACGGGGTTGCTGGTGCCCGCTGCCATATAGCCGCCCGTGCCGTTCGGCCGCAGCACGCGCAGAACGAAGGGTCCCCCTTCGGGGCCCTGCATCCGCCAGCGCACGATCGCGCCCGTCACCGGCGAGGTCAGGTTGGCGCCTTTCTCTGGCAGCGCCGTGTTGAAGAAGGTCTCCACCGAGCCGAACGCAGTGGGCGTCGACCCCGGTGGCAGAACGCTGCCAACGGTGATTGTCGCTGCCTGCGCGGTCGTGGCCAGCAGCGCGCAGGCGCTCATCGCGGCGATTGCGAGAACGCCAAGTAGCCCCAACATCCCGTGCCTCGCGCCCGAATCGACGCCTGTACCGTCTCCGTGTCGTTGTCGACACTCCATCTACCTGCCTCCTTAGGTTTTGCCCCGGGCCCGTGCGGCTACCGGAACAGTTCGGAGTCTCAAACCACTCAGGTCCCGAATGTTGCGGCCGCCGCCTCCTCGTCAAGGCTGGAGCGGAATCGTCCACGGTACTCGGCGGGTCCGACTCCGAGCACGCGCAGGAAGGCGCGGCGCATCGTCTCCGGGCTGCCAAAGCCGCAGCGACTGGCGACCGTCTCGACCGGTGTTGGCGTGTCCTCGAGCAGCTCACGGGCGGCCTCGACCCGGATCCGCTCGGTGAAGCGGGCCGGGGTCGTTCCGGTCTGCTGCGAGAAGAGGCGGCGTAGGTGGCGCTCGGACAGTGCCGCTCGCCGCGCCAGCTGGGGGAGGCGGTGGTCATCCGCCGGGTCGGCGGCGATGCGGTCGAGGATCTCGCGGACCGGTGGCGCGACCCCGGCCGGTAGGGCAAGGCGCTCGGAGAACTGCGACTGCCCGCCGGGTCGCTGCAGGAACATCACGGTCCAGCGGGCCACGGTCCGGGCGATCTCGGGCCCGTGGTCCTCCTCGACCAGGGCCAGGGCGAGGTCCATGCCGGCGGTCATCCCGGCCGAGGTCGCGATCGGTCCGTCGCGGACGAAGATCCGGTCGGGCTCGACGCGGACGCCGGGGTGGCGCCGGGCGAGCTCCCCGCAGAAGGCCCAGTGCGTGGTCGCGGCCCTGCCCTCGAGCAGGCCGGCCTCGGCGAGCAGGAAGGCGCCGGCGCAGACCGAGCAGGTGCGGCGGGCACCGGGGGCGATGCGCCGCAGCGCCGGCGCCAGCCGCGGGTCGCCGAGGACCTCGTCGATCAGCAGGCCGCCGCCGACGATCGTCGTGTCGACGCCGCGGCGGCGCACCTGGCCGAGCGCGATGTCGGCGCTGAGGCGCAGGCCCCCCGAGCCCCGGACGGACTGGCCGTCGGGGGTGGCGACGATCATCTCGTAGCCGCCATTACCGCCAAGAAGGCGGGTCGCCGCGTCGAGGATGTCGGAGGGGCCGACGACGTCGAGCAGCTGCACGCCGTCGAAGGCGACGAGGACGACCTGGCGCTTGGGAGCCGGCATGGAGACATCTTGCAGGCGCGCGCCGCTGTCCGCAAGGACGGATATCCCTCGTATCCGGACAAAGAGGGGCACCGCCCTTCGGCGCCGCTGTACCAATGAGGCATGAGCCAGGTCGGAAGTTGGGAATGGGCAGAGCGGACCGGCGGTCGCCTCGGCCGCGCCGACCGTGCCGAGCTGCTGCGCCAGGGAGTGTTGGCCCAGCTCTCGCGCCTGCCGGAGGCGGTGCGCCGCCGGGTGATCGGCGACGCCAGCCCCCTTGACCTCCCGGAGCCTCCCGACACCGCCTTGGCTCGGACGGCCGAGGAACGGGTCCGCGAGCTCTCCGAGCCGCCGCTCTACGGTCACTGCCTGCGCACCTGGGCTTTCGCCGCGCTGTTCGCCAAGCGCGACCGGGTCGATCACGACGAGGAGCTGCTCTACCTGGCCTGCGTCCTGCACGACATCGGGCTGACGGAGGCCCATGACCGCCGCGATCCGAGCGCCGCCTGCTTCGCGGTCGAGGGCGCGCGGGCCGCGCGCGGGTTGCTCTGCGAGCACGGCGAGCCGGAGGAGCGCGCCCGCACCGTTGCCGAGGCGATCTCGCTGCACCTCAACATCGAGGTGCCGCAGCGCTACGGCCCGGAGGCGGTGCTGCTCAGCAAGGGAGTGATGCTCGACGTCGTCGGTCGCCGGCGCGAGTTGATGCCAAAGGCGGCTGTGGCGGAGGTGGTCGCCAAATGGCCGCGCGAGGGGTCGAGCGAGCTGCTCCTTGCCGACACCAAGCGCCAGGCCGAGATCCGGCCGCAGGCTCGGGCCGCCCTGCTCCACCGGCTCGGCTTCACCGGGCGCGTCACCGCCAACCCGCTGGATCGCCTGTAGTGAAGGTGACGATGCTGGACGGCGGCTGGGTCTCCGGCGCCGCGGCGATCTGGCGCCAGGGCGAAGATCCCGAGCAGCGCATCCGCTTCCCGGTCCCGGCCTACCTGGTCGAGACGGAGAGCGAGCGGATCCTGATCGACACCGGCCTGCACCCCGGTGCCTGCGCCGACGGGCAGGCGTTCTACGGCGGCTCGCCGACGATGAGCCTCTTCTCGCTCGAGCTGGACCGGCCGATCCACGAGCAGGTCGACCCGGCAACGCTTACCAAGATCGTGCTCACCCACCTGCACTACGACCATGTAGGGGGGCTCTCGCTGCTGCCCACCAAGATCCCGATGGTCGTCCAGCGCCGCGAGTGGGAGGCCGGCAGCGACCCCGGCGCGATCGAGCGGAACTTCTTCTATCCGCGCGACTACGTCGACCAGGAGCGCGAGGTGGTTCTCGTCGACGGCGACCACGACCTGCTCGGCGACGGTTCGGTCGAGCTGCTGCTGACGCCGGGCCACACTCCCGGCCACCAGTCGGTCCGCATCGGCAACGACCTGATCCTCGGCGCCGACGTCACCCACCTTGCATCCGGTCTCGACGACCACCGCTTCCCCTCCTTCGCCGACGACCACGCCGAGCAGCGTCGCTCCGCCGAACGCCTACGGGCCCTGCGCGACAGTGGCACCCGCGTCATCCCGGGTCACGACCCGGACGTGTTGCGCCCGGGGCCGGTGTCCGCGCGTATGGGTGCATGGTGACACCCATGCACGCGGACCCGGCTTGGTCAATGTCCTAGTTCAACCAGTTCCTATTTGGTCCAGATCCCAAATTTTTCGCCGCTCAGAAGTTTCATGTTCGAGCGTCCTTCGATCGTGACCGGATTGCCTTCGAGGGTCAGGCCGATTTTCAATTCGGCGCCTTTGAGCGTGACCGCTTTGATCTGTTCTTTCGGGAAGGCAATTTCAGGGCTGAGCGCTTCGGCTTCTTTACCCACTTCGACGCCCGTGCCGCTGACCCTGAATTCGCCAGCGTAGGTGCCTTCGATGCTTGCTTCGGGTTCTTCTTCCCAGCAACCTTGTCCTAATGCGCGAATGGACGTCACCTTTTTGGTTGATTGGGTCGGTAAGAAAACCTCTACGACTAACGTCATCGTCCCGTTTAAGCGTGTGGCCGGATGGCTAATTGCTTTGTTGAAGATAATTTCTTCGGCATCTATCCAGCAGTTGAAGCCAACCTGGGTTTTGGTGCAATGCAACAGCGCCGTGGTGGCTTCGTCGGTTGCCGTCTGTTCCGCAGCAGAGCCGATGATCACCGCACCGCTTTGCACGACGGCTTCCGTGCATTTGATTGAGAATTCCGATCCGTGCCATGTGCTTGAGAGGACGTAGCTTTCTCCGCCGCTCCAGACGAATTTTTTAGTTTCCCCTTTGCCCAATCGGGTGCCGTTGACCTTCCAATAGGGTTCTTCGGCGTGGGCGACGCCGGCGCCGAATGCACTTGTCGCCATCGCGGCGATGACCGCGAGCAGAGCCGATAATCGATACATGGACATAGCTTTCCTTTCAGTTGTACGGGTATTCGACCGCTGCTGAAAGCACTTTCCACAGGGCCGAAGAGACGACCGCCACCTGAATGCTAGGGAGAATTTGAGTAAAACGGAGCGACCGTGGGTGCGGTCTATAGTCGGCTCACTCCCCGCTGGGAAAGGCTTTCTTCAGATGCGCCCGAAAGCCCGAGCCCGTAAGGGCGAGTGGATCGGCGCCGAGTAGCCGCACCTGCAACGAGCCGGTCCAGGTGGGAGGGCCTCCCTGGCGGCGCCGTTCGAACGAGGCGCTGCCGCTGAACGGCCGCGGCGGGCGCACGGTGGCGGTGCCCTTGGCGTGATCGAAGAGGAAGGTCGAGGGGGTCGCGGTCAAAATCGCGAAGCGAGCGATCTTCATCGCTTCGCGCTGTTCTTGGACACCGGCAGAGAAGATGGTGGGGCCGCGGCCCTTCGGCCCTCGTGAGGCAACGGCGCCGAAGCCGCTCCGCATGCTCCGGTTCGTCGCCCTCAGCGTCGCGACGTCCCTCTCGGTCGCAGCCCGATGGGCGACTGTCGGGGGGAGGGGACCGTTGCCCTGCCGCGGACCGCAACGCCAGCGAGGCAAGACCTGCATTTCCCCTTTGGCTTCGGTCGCGTCGAGCCGCACGTATTCGCGCTCGCCGCTGAGCTTGATCGTCCCGGAAAAGATTCCTTCTCGGTTCGTTTGCGGGTCGCCCTGACAGCCTTTCGGGGGTTTCTGGCTGCTGATCGTTTTCGTCGGCGTAAACGCGACGGCAATTTCTCCCAGCGCGCCGAACTTGGCGACCACGCCGCTAGGCGAGATTTCCCCCTTGACCGTGTAGACGACGTACTGATGGTGGCCGTAGATCGCCAGGGCGATTTCGTCGCCGAAGTTTTCGAGCTGAGCCCTGAGCCCATTGCCCGCGGCGAGTTCGAATTCAACGGCGACTTCAGGGCTGTCCGCCGAAGGGGTCGCCGGCGGCGATGCACCGCCCGCGGCTGGCGCCGAAACCGCGAGGAGCAGCGAACCGATCAGGACGAGGAGGGACGAGCGGCGCACCAGCGGAGCATATGCCGCCTCGACGACGACCAAGGCGAGCTAGGGCGAGGTGCCGCCGCCTGGCTACCCGCGTGCGCCGTCGTCGATCTGCACCGGGTAGCCGGCGCGCAGGGCGGCGACGGTCGAGGGCGGCGTGATCGCCTCCGCGGTCCCTCGCCTGGGTCGGGCACGACGCTCCCCGTATCCCTCGTGCGTCCACTCGCTGAGCCGATCGCCGACGACCACGGCGGGGGCGCCGTCGAAGAGGACGATTGCGCCGTCCGGCAGCTCCGCCCAGGGCAGCCGGTGAGTGCGGCGGCGGTGAGTCCCGCGCACGATGCGCTCGCCGTGCAGCTGCCGGTTGACCTGCTTCGCCGAAGGTATAGCGACCCCCAGCCCGTCGGCCCAAGCGGCGCGGTAGGCGTCGTAGCTCTCGCGCCTGCACTCCGCGCAGGGGCGGTGCCCGGCGGCGAAGGCGACCGCCTCGTCGTGGAAGAAGAGGAACGTGTAGTGGTGCGGCTGCCATTGCTCGCGCCAGCGGCCGCGGAACTCGAGGGCGCAGACGATCCAGAGATCGCTGGCGTGGAAGCGGACGATCTCCCTGTCGCGGTGAAGGATGCCGCGGTTGCCAGTCCAGGCTCCCCGCAGCGGGATCGCCTCGATCTCGCCCAGCGGCGTGACGCGATTGCGGGCCGGTGTCACGCTTGAACGGTAGACGCAGCTTCCTCGCCGAACGTCCTTGTGGCGGTCGATCGGCGAGAGGCGATTCGCACGGCGGCGCCGAGACGCCTCGAGGGTGGCCCGATGAAGTCGAGGACACCTACTATCGACTTCGCTTGGCTCCAGGTTCATATATGGATGCCCGACGCTCCGCGCTGATGCTCGCTCCCAAAGGCGCGATTGACCAATCGATCCGAGGACCGCATCGGATGGCCACGAGGGGGTATGAGGATGTAGTGCTCCGCCTGCCCTGGATCCTCGCCGGCCTCCTGTCGGCCGTTCTCGCACTCGCCCTGCCGGCTGCGCAGGCGGCGCCGATCCCCATCGGCTCTCCCAGCTGCGCCGAAGGCCCGCAGCGGGTCGGCGATTCGATCGAGGGCACACCCTGCGCCGACACGATCGTCGTCCCGGCCGGGGTCGCCTCGGTCAGCGGCGGCGGGGGCAACGACACGATCGTGCCCGGGCCGATCTCCGCTGCCGTCTCCTCTTGCCCGTCCGGTTGCCGGCTCGGCGTCGGCAGTCAGACTTTCGAAGGCGGCCCGGGCGACGACATCGTCTTTGGCGAGCGCGGCAACGACACGCTGCTCGGCGGCGGTGGCAACGACAAGCTCTTCGGCGGCCCCGGCGACGACCTCGTCCGCGGCGGCCCCGGCGACGACCTGCTCGTCGGCGGCTTCGGCGCCGACACGGTCGACGGCGAAGAAGGCAACGACTACATCCGCGGCGACGCGACGATCGACCACCTGCGCGACTCCGGCCAGGTGCCGGGGGAAGTCGACACCCTCAGCTACTCGACCGGGATCAGCCCCGGCTTCACCAAGTCCATAGGCAATCTTGGCTTCCCGAAAAACGATGAAGAAGGGCGGGGCGTCTACCTCGACCTGACCAAACTCGAAGAAAACGGCGACAACGGCGTGGCGCCGAACGGCGGAGGAGTCGACGACGTCGAGGGCATCGATTTCGAGCGGATCGTCGGCAGTCCGTTCTCGGACTACATAAAGGGATCGAAGGCGGGGCAGACAATCTACGGCGGCGGCGGCGCCGACGTGCTCGAAGGGGGCGGCGCCGAAACCACTCTGAACGGCGGCGCCGACGGCGACGACTGCGTTGGCGGCGCGACCACGTCGGGGTGCGAGAAGACGAAAGGCAACGAACCGGTCGCCACGCGCAACCCGGCCGAAGTCAGCGTCGGCTCGATGACCGAAGGCGCAGCCGGCTACACGGAGCTCTACCTGCTTGGCAGCAGTGGCAACGACAACCTGACGGTCGATCCGACCGGCGGGGCGGCGGGCCAAGCGGTGACCATGCACCTGGGCGGCGGCAGCACCTTTCAGGCTCCCCCGATCGCCTCGGATTGCACCCTGCAGAACAGCAATACCACCGCGGTCTGCACGCTGACCGGGCCGCTCGACTCGCTTCTCGTCGCCGGCATGAGTGGTGCCGACAAAATCCAGGCCGAAGGGTTGCCGGGGCCGAGCACGCTGATCGCGCTTGGCGGCGAAGGCAACGACGAAATCTTCACCGGCAACGAAAGCGACGACACCCTCGTTGACGGGCCGGGAAACGACACCCTGCACGCCGGCGGTGGCGACGACGCCGTTGTCGGCAACTCGGGCCAGAACGTCCTCTTTGGCGATGCCGGCAACGACCTCTTCCTCTCCAACTCGGTCTGCGAAGGCGCGACGATCGAAGGCGGCGATGGCCGCGACAACGCTTCCTGGGCGAAGTTCAAGGAAGGGGTGGGCGCCAATCTCGAAAGCAAACAGGTGGGACATCCGGGCGCGGCGGGGACGCCGAGCTGCCCGAGCGGCACGCTCGGCTCGCTACACGGCGTCGAGGACCTCGAGGGCAGCGGCTCTCCGGACACCCTCTATGGCGACGGCGGTCCCAACCAGCTGCTCGGCCACGAAGGCGCCGACACCTACCGCTCGGCCGCTGGCGAAGACCTGATCCTTGCCAACGCCGCCGATGCCGACGCGGCGATCGACTGCGGCGCCGACACCGACATCGCGATCGTCGACTTTGCCAGATTCGGCGACCCGTCTCCGGTCGAATGCGAGAGGGTGATCGAAGCCGCCAAAGACAACTTCAGCCTGCCGCCGCTCGAGCCGCCGCTGCCGCCCGAATCGCCACCGAAACCGCGCCTCGACACCAAGGCACCGCGGACGCGCCTCGGCGCCCACCCGCCCAGGCTGCTGAGGACGGCGTTCGGCCACCGCCGCGTCGTCTTCCGCTTCTCCTCCAGCGAGGCCGGTTCGCACTTCAGCTGCCGCATCGACGGCAGGCCCTTCCGCGTCTGCACTTCGCCGCGCGCCTACGCGGTCGGTCCGGGCCGCCACACCTTCCGCGTCGTCGCCGCCGACCAGGCGGGCAACGTCGACCGCACGCCAGCCGTGTTCCATTTTCGGGTCGAGACGCGGCCGCGGTCCCACTGACGGCGCCCGCTCAGCTGGCATTTAGACGATCCCTCTAGCCTGTTTGGCCGACGATCTCGTCTCGCCCAGTCATGGATTCGATCCCTCCACCTTCCCCTGCTCGCCCTTACTGGCGGGACTCGGTCGCTCGGCACGAGCAGTCCTCGCTGCGCCACGGCCTGCTCGACGTGTGCACGTCGGTGCTGCCCTACCTGGCGCTGAGCGTGGCGATGTATCTCTGCCTCAGCATCTCGGTTTGGATTTCTCTCGCCCTCGCGGTCCCGGCGGCAGGTTTCCTCCTGCGCACCTTCGTCGTCTTCCACGACTGCGCCCACGGATCGTTCCTGCGCAGCAAGCGGGCCAACCTGTGGCTTGGCCGTTTCACCGGGCTGCTCGTCTTCCAGCCATTCGGGAACTGGCGCCACAACCACGCCATTCACCACGGCACCGCGGGCGATCTTGACCGCCGCGGCACCGGCGACGTGCCGACGCTCACCGTCGAGGAGTACCTGTCCCGTCCCTGGAAAGCTCGGTTGGCCTACCGGCTGTTTCGCAATCCGCTGGTGATGTTCGGCATCGGCCCGATTTGGTCGCTGATGATCGGCCCCCGCATCTGGTCGACCAAGATGCGCCCGCGGCAGCGCCGCAGCGTGCTCGCCACAAACCTCGCCCTGGCGATCGTCATTGGGGCGATCGTCTGGCTCGCCGGCCTCGAAGCCTGGTTGCTGGTCCAGATGCCGATCGCGATCCTGGCGGGCACGATGGGCGTCTTCCTCTTCTACGTCCAGCACCAGTTCGAGGATGTCTACTGGGAGAACTCGGAGGACTGGGATTACGCCGATGCCGCCCTGCAGGGCAGTTCCTATCTGAAGCTGCCGAAGCTGCTCCAGTTCTTCAGCGGCAATATCGGCCTCCACCACGTCCATCACCTCAGCGCCAAGATCCCCAACTACAACCTGCAGTGCGCCCATGACGAGAACGCGATCTTCCATGACGTCCCGGTGCTGAGCGTTCTCGACGGCTTGCGCTCGGTCCGGCTGAAGGTGATCGATCCGGCCAGCGGACGGTTGCTGACCTGGAGGCAGGTGAAGGCCTTTGCCGAGGTCCCGCTGCTGTCCGAGGCCGGCGCCGCCCGCCTCAACTGAGCGACTCTTTCGCGGGGTGGATCGCCGGTAGCCTGCGGGGACGCGGACTCAATGGCCAAGCGAGCAAAAGCCGAGGCAGCAGTGCGGGCGCTCGTGCGGGGCGAGGTGCAGGGCGTCGGCTTCCGCGACGCGGCGACCGTGCATGCCCGCCGGCTCGGCGCGATGGGCTGGGTGCGCAACGGCGAGGACGGCGAGGTGCTCGTGCATGCCGAGGGCCCCGAGGCAGCGGTCGAAGGGCTGGTCTCGTTCCTCAACGAGGGGCCGCCGGCCGCGCGGGTCGTCGAGGTGAGGACCGAGGACGTCAAGGCAGAGGGCCACGAGCAGTTCGCGATCCGCGGGGTCAGCGCTGGCGCCTTCGTCGTCCAGGAGCACGCCGCCACCGCCCACCACTTCGATCTGCGCCTGGAGGTCGACGGAGCGATGCGCTCCTGGGCGGTTCCAAAGGGCCCCTCGATGGACCCGGCCGTAAAGCGCCTCGCGGTGCAGGTCGAGGACCACGCGATCTCCCACAACAGCTTCGAGGGCCCGACCGAGAATGGTGGCGTGATCGTCTGGGACCGCGGCCACTACGAGCAGGGCGGCCGGGTTGCCTGGCCGGAGGCGCTCGATCGCGGCCACGCCGTCTTCGTCCTGCACGGCGAGAAGCTGCGCGGCGGCTTCGCCCTGCAGCGCACCCGGCCCGGTGAGAAGCCGCAGTGGCTGCTGATCAAGCGCCGCGACGAGCAGGCGCGGCCGGGCTCGGACGTGGTTGCCGAGCAACCGCAATCGGCGATCAGCGGCGCCACGCTCGAACAACTCTCCAGCTGATCGCCCGCGGGTTCGGCATCGCAGGACGGTAGCTGTCCAAGACCAACCCATTGCTCCTAGGGAGACCCGAGCAGGACCTGAGCGAGGAAGCCGGCGGCACCGCGGCGGTGCCGCCGGCTGCGGCCTAACGGCCTTTGCGTTTCTGCGGTTTCCTCGACCCGGAAGCGGCAGCTTTGCGTTTGCCAGGCGAGGCTTTTTTGGACGGCGCCCGGCGCTGCGCGGCCGGCACGTCCTCGATCGCAACGGCGTTGGAGAGCGACTTGATCTGACCCTCGAGGAATTTCGCCATCCGTTCCTCCTCGCGGCGGATGTCGCGGGCAAGTTTGGCGGTCTCTTTGTCATTCACCTTTTTGGCGAAGGTCTCGATCGCCAGGTAGGTGGAGATCTCCTCGTGCTCGCTGAAGTACTCGGTCTTGGCGTTCTTCAGCATCTTCTCCTGCTCGCCGCTGCCGCGAATCATGTGCATCGGGCCCTTCGCCACCGCCGTTGCCTTGGCGACAACGCTCTGGAGCGCGTGCCCACCGCCGCCCAGTTTCTTGATCCGTCGCTCGAGCGACTTGGCGTGCCCTTTGGTCTCTCTCAGGTGCTCTTTCAGCCGTTTTTTGTAGGGCGCCTTCGTGGTCATCGCGATGTGCACCTCGAGGGCGGTTTCCAACTCCTTCTCCTTGCCGTACGCCTCGTTGAGGTACTGGACCAGCTTTGCATCGCGCTCGTTCAAATCAGCCATCTAGCCTCTTTCTCGAGATCACAGGGGACCAGCTCGGATACCCGATGGTGGAGTTCCTAAGCTCATGGCCTCGCGGCGAAATGTTGCGCCACCGAATGCACCGTCGATATCGTCTGCGCGCAATGCCAACGGTCGACGAGTTGACGGTTGCCGACGCGCCGGAGTCGTGGTCGGCGCTCGGATTCGCGCTCAATGGCGATATCTGTGTGATCGGCGACCTGCGGATTCGCCTGGCGGGTCCTGATGCTGGTAAGGGGTTGGTCGGCTGGTCGTTGCGCGATGTCGAGACGACGGAGCTCGACGGGATGCCGACGGCGCGGTCCGATCGGCCGCTACCGAGCGAGCGGCCGGAGCATTCCAACCGGATCTCCGTCCTCGATCACATCGTCGCGATTACGCCTGCTCTCGACCGCACCGTCGCCGCGCTGGAGGCCGCCGGGCTCGACCTGCGGCGCATCCGCGAGGAGCCGACCCCGGCCGGGGCTCCCCGGCAGGCGTTCTTCCGCCTTGGGCCGACCATCCTCGAGGTGGTGCAAGAGCCCGCCGAGGCGACCGAGCGTGCCAGCGGCGACCGTCCCGCCTTTTTCTGGGGACTCGCCTTCATCAGCTCGGACCTGGATGCGACCGTCGCCGCGCTCGGAGATCGGGTCAGCGAGATTCGCCCGGCGGTCCAGCCCGGGCGACGCATCGCCACCCTTCGCCGTTCCGCGGACCTCACCGTCCCGGTTGCGCTGATGACGCCACCGCCGGGTAGGTGACAGGTATGACGCGGAAGGTCATCTATTCGATGGGCGTGTCGCTCGACGGCTTCATCGCCGGCCCGAATGGCGAGATCGACTGGTCGGTGCCGGACGAGGAGCTGCACCGGTTCCACAATCAGCAGGCACGGGAGATCGGCGCACACTTCTGCGGGCGCCGCCTCTACGAGGTGATGGTCTACTGGGAGACCGCCGGCGAGAACCCGTCGATCTCGGAGTTCGAGCTCGAGTTCGCGCAGATCTGGCAGGCGATGCCGAAGATCCTTTTCTCGAACACTCTCGAGACGGTCGAGGGTAACGCGCGGCTGGCCGGGGACAGTGTTGCCGAGGAGGTCGCCAGGCTGAAGGAGCAACCCGGCAAGGACCTGGCCGTCGGCGGCGCCGGCCTCGCATCGACCTTTATCGAGCAAGGCCTGGTCGACGAGTTCCGTCTTTTCATCAGCCCGGTCGTGCTGGGTAGGGGTATCCCTTACTTCCCATCTCTGGACGAGCGGATCGAGCTGGAGCTGATGGAGACGCGGACGTTTGGCTCTCGGGTTGTCTACCTTCGCTACCAGCGTGTTACTTAGGGCCTAGGTGCTCGACGCTGAAGTTACAGTCACGCTCCAGGCGGTCCGCGATCAGTGAGCGGTGGCAGGCTTCGGCGTCTCGCTCGACACAGAGCAGGGCGGCCGAGCTTGCGCCGATCCATTGCACCACCGGGCCGAGGTCGACGCGGTCGAGGATCTCCTCTTTGTAGCGGCGGGCGTATTCAGGGGCCAGAACGGTGCGGGACCGCTTGCCCTCGCCGAGCCTCGCGTCCTCCCCGTATTGAAGCTGGCGAAGCTCGGTGGTCGGTGCCAGCTCCTTCAGGTGGGTGTAGTTGACGCCCGCTTCCACCAGGGCTGCTTGAAGACGGCGCGCGTTCGCCCAGGCGTACTCGCTGCCCCGCACGCCCCGCCGCTGGCGCACGTCGAGCAGGAGATCGATCCCAGCATCGGCCAGGGCCTGAAGAAACGAGTCGCGGTCGAAGCCGTAGACGCCGATCGTCGCAATCGAGGCCATGCCGCGGCGGCCGGCGCTAGCCCGTTTGCTCTGTGGGCCGGATCAGGATCTCGTTGAGGGAGACGTGCCAGGGGCGGGTGACCGCGTAGGCGATCGCGCCGGCGACGTCGGTGGCCTCAAGCGTCTTCATGTCGGTGAATCGGTCGCGCACCTGCTCGCGTACCCCGTCGCGGAGGTGGTCGGTCAGCTCGGTGTCGACGGCGCCGGGCTCGATGATCGTCGAGCGGATCTTGCGCTTGGCGAACTCCTGACGGAAGGACTCGCTGAAGGCACCGACGCCGTGCTTGGTCAGGTTGTAGACGCCCGAGCCGGCACGGGCGATGCGGCCGGCGACGGAGCTGATGTTGACCACGTCGGCGCAGCCGCGCTCGGAATCTTCGACGGCCGAGAGCAGGTGGGGGAGGGCGGCGTGTGTGGTGTTGATCAGGCCCTTGAGGTTGAGGTCGATCATCCGGTCCCACTCCTCGGTGGGGGCGTCCTCGATCGGGCCGAGCAGCATCTGGCCGGCGTTGTTGACGACGATGTCGAGGCGGCCGAGCTCATCGACGGTGCGGTCGACCGCGGCCACCGCCTGCGCCTGGTCGGTGATGTCGGACTGGATCGCCAGGGCGGTGTGGCCCTCGCCGCCGATCTCCGAGGCCAGCCGCTCCAGCCGTTCGAGGCGGCGGGCCGCCACCGCGACTTTGGCTCCCTGGGCAGCCAGCGCCCGGGCCGTGGCCTCGCCGATGCCGCTGCTGGCGCCGGTGACCAGCGCGACTGTTCCCTCGAGTGAGTTGGCCATCTGTCAGTGGTCCTTTCGGTTGTGTTGCGCTCAAGCTTTCGACTACCCGGTCGATGAGCACAAAATGCCGACTCCTCACGATGCGCTCAGCGCCCTGCGAAACTGCCTAGTCCCGGCGCTGACCGTACTGGCGGTGACGGCGCTTGCCGGGCCGGCCCTGTCGGCCGCCTCGCCGGCACCCTCAGTCGTGACCTTCAAGACCGTCAAAGTCGGCGCCCCCGGCAATCCCTCGGTCGGCATCGTTCCCTTCACCAATGCGATCTACGCTTCGTGTGCCGAAGTCGTCCCCGCTGAAAAACAGCCCCCTTGCCAGATGGTGGGCGGCGTCAATTACCGCTACGGCATCGGCCAGCTTGAGGTCACCGTCGCCCAGTACGTCGCCTTTCTCAACACGGTCGACCCCGCGGGCCGCAACAGGCACAACCTCTACAGCGCCAACGAGAGCTCCTCGGAATGGCCCAAGTACGGGCAGATCGATTTCATCGCCAACACCGCCGCGGGTCATCACTACTCGATCGCTTCGCCCGAATGGGCCGATAAGCCCTACGGCTTCGCCAACTTCCTGCGCTCCGCCCGCTTCGCCAATTCGCTCTACAACGGACAGCTGCTTTTCAAGCACGCCAGCACCAACGCCGGCTTCAGTTACGTCACCTACCGGGTACGGCTCTCGCGCCAAACCGAGCAGGGCATGTACGACATGAAGGTGCGGGCGATGACCCGTTCGCACAAGCGCGGCTTCGTTATACCGAGCCAGAACGAGTGGATCAAGGCCGCCTACTACGACCCCAGCGGCGGCGGTAAGTACTCCTACTGGCAGTACCCGACCAACCCAGGCGCGTTCGGCGACGAAGGGGTTGCCGCGCCGCACTCGACCACGCTCGATCCGACCACCGGCGACGTCACCAACGCCTCGACCCAGCCGCTGGCGAACTTCCACGCCGAAAACCAGCCGGCCCCGAGCTGGTGCCCCTCTGCCTTCAGCAGCGAAACCTGTTCGAGCGCGAACCCGTTCGGCATGGACCCGACCACCTACGCCAAGGCTTACCAGGGCAGCCTGGAGACGGTCGGGCAGGCAAAGACGACATCGCCGTGGGGAACCCTCGACCAAGGTGGCAACGCGGTCGAGTGGACCGACACGATCACCGCGCCGCCGTCGGGCCGCAGCGGCGCCCACGGCCGGGTTTGGCGACGGCTGCACGGCGGCATTGCCAACGCTCCCGTCTACCAGCTCTGGCTCTCGGCGGTCGGCCTGCAGCCGCAGGACAACACCTTCTACACGGCCACCTATCCGTGGCTCGGCATCCGCATCGGCGTTCTCGGCGACCTGAAGCTTGGCAAGCGCTGAGCGGTCGGCGTCCGTGGGGCGCAATACGCTCGCGACGGATGCGTTTTGTAACCCGGCCCCCTAACGTCGCTCGGCGCGCGCTCTTCGCCGTGGCGGCGTTGGCGTTGGCGCTGCCGGCAAGCGCGTTCTCCGCGGCTGCTCCCCAGCAGCAGCAAGCTCCGCGCGGCGGCACGCTGTCACAGCTGGCGGGGGCGCACGGTTGCCTCGTCGACCGCTCGGCGCATCGCGGCAGCTGCGGGAACGCCCGCGCGCTCAAGGGACCCGGTCCGTTTATGGGCTCGCGCGCGCTCGCCGTCAGCCCGGACGGCAAGAACGTCTACGTCGCTTCCTCGAAAAGCGACTCGATCGCGATCTTCAAGCGCAATCCTCGCAGCGGCACGCTCACCCAGCCGCCGGGGACGGGCGGCTGCATCGCCGCCAAAGGCGGTGGTTGTGCCACCGCCGTCGGACTCGACGGGCCGAACTCGGTCGCGGTCAGCCCCGACGGCCTCAACGTCTACGCGACCTCGCGGGCGAGCAACACGATCAGCGTCTTTCACCGCGACGCGTCGACCGGGGCGCTGAGTCAGCTCCCCGGCGCCGCCGGCTGTATCTCCGGACTGCCGGTTCCGGTCTGCGCCAGCGGCCGTGCCCTGGTCGGGCCCGACGTCGTCATCGTCAGCCCCAGCGGGACCAACGTCTACGTCGGCTCCTTCTTCGGCAACGCGATCGCGGTCTTCGACCGGGATCGAGCCGGCGGCGCGCTGACCCAGCCGGGCGACAGCACGGGTTGCATCGCCGAAGCGATCGCCGGTTGCACGACCGGCCTCGCCCTGGGGGCGCCCGAGGGGCTGGCGATCTCACCCGATGGCGCCAACGTCTACGTCGCCAGCGCCCTCTCCAACGCCGTCGCCGTGCTGGCGCGGGACCAGTCGACCGGCACGCTCACCCAGACGACGAACGGCAGCGGCTGCATCGTCAACAGTGCGCTCACCGGCTGCACCGCGGGAGTGCAATTGAGCGGCGCTAACGCGGTGGCGTTCAACCCTGGCGGCGACGTCTACGTGACCTCGCTCTTCAGTAACAGCGTCACCTCCTTCGGTCGTTCCTCCTCCGGTGGCCTGACCCAGAAGAAAGGCACCCTCGGCTGCCTGGTCTACCTGCGCGCCACCGGTTGCTCATTCGGCCGCGCGCTGGTCGCGCCCGAGGGGCTGGCGATCTCACCCGATGGCGCCAACGTCTACGTGGCCGCGTTCAACACCGGCGCGATCGACATCCTCGCCCGCGCCAAGAAGTCCGGCACGGTGAATCAGCTGCCGGGACGCGCCGGCTGCCTCGCCCCTCACTCGGTCCCGGGCTGCACTCGCGCCCGCGCGCTGCGCGGCGTCAGCTCGATCGCGCTCAGCCCCGACGGCCGCTATCTCTACTCGACCTCGTTCGGCAGCAACGCCGTCGACATCTTCCGGAGGAATAAATGAGCCAGTCGGACGAACGCCAGGATGGCCTGACCCGCAAGCAGCTGCTCGGCACCGGGGCGACGGCCGCCTCGGCGCTCTTGCTCTCGCAGGGCGCCGGGGTCGAGCGTGCCCTAGCCGCAGCCAAAGGCAAGCGCCACGACGTCGCCGGGATGAACATCGTCCTCTTCCTCACCGACCAGGAGCGGGCGATCCAGCACTTCCCGCAGAACTGGCTGCGCCAGAACCTGCCGGGGATGCGGCGCCTGCGCCAGCACGGCCTCAGCTTCGAACGCGCTTTCACCAACGCCTGCATGTGCTCGCCGGCGCGCTCGACTCTGATGAGCGGCTACTTTCCGGCCCAGCACGGGGTCAAGTACACGCTCGAGGAAGACATGGAACCGCCGACCAATCCGCAGGTGAGCCTGCCGGTGGATCTGAAGAACCTCGCCACGGTGATGAAAGCGGCTGGTTACAACGTCGTCTACAAGGGCAAGTGGCACTGCTCGAAACCGGCCAAGAAGGAAGACGCCGAACCGTCCGATCTCGAAAACTACGGTTTCCTGCGTTGGAACCCGCCCGACGCCGGCGCCAACCAGAGCGTGCCCGAGGCCGGCGGCGGCTTCATCGACAACGACGGCCGCTTCATCAACCAGGTCGGCACCGTGCAGGACGGCACCGAGGGCGCCCTGCAGTACCTCAGCTCGACCGCGGCCCAGCAGCAGCCCTTCTTCATGGTGATCTCGGTGGTCAACCCACACGACGTCCTCTTCTACCCGAGCAAATCCTTCAAGGAAGCCGGCTATGACCAGTCCTGGCTCGAGGGGAGCATGCACGCTCCGGAGACGGCCGAAGAAGACCTCTCGACCAAGCCCAGCGTCCAGGAACAGTTCCTCAAAATCTTCAACCTGACCGGCAAGCCGAAAAACAGGGAACAGATGCGCAACTACCTGAACTTCTACGGCAACCTGATGCGCTCTTCCGACAGCTACCTGGTCAACGTGCTCGACAAGCTCGAAGAGACTGGCCTCTTCGACAACACATTGATCGTGCGTACGGCCGACCACGGCGAGATGGGCCTCGCCCACGGCGGCCTGCGCCAGAAGAACTTCAACTTCTACGAGGAGGCGACGCGGGTGCCGCTCGTCTACTCGAATCCCAAGCTCTTCCCGAAGCCGTCCCAGACCGAAGCACTGGTCTCCCACGTCGACTTCCTGCCGACGCTGGCGAGCCTGGCAGCGGCGCCGAAAAGCGCCCGCGCCAACTGGCAGGGCGTCGACTACTCGAAGCTGGTCCTGCACCCGCACTCCGACAAATCGGCCCAGGACTACGTCGTCTTCACCTACGACGACTACCAGTCCGGCCAGAAAACCGGCCCCTACCCGCAGCCGCCCAACCACGTCGTCAGCATCCGCGAAGGCCGCTGGAAGCTCGCTAAGTACTACGACATCAGCGAAAACCCGGTGCCGCCGCAGTGGGAGATGTACGACCTGAAGACGGATCCGCTGGAGAAGAAAAACCTCGCCTACAGCGGCCACAAACGCACTCCCACTGAGGAAAAAGAATTCAAACGCCTCAAAGCGAAGCTCGCCCGGGTCGAAAAGACCCGGTTGAAACCACTGTCGTAGGCCGGCTTGAGCGCGCCAGGGATCGAGCGCCCTTGCTGGTCCTGCTTGCCTGCGCGGCGCTGCTCGCGGCGGCCCTGGGCTGTGGTGGCGCCCGCGACGCGACCGAGGCCGGAACTCAGCGGTCCCGGCAGGCGCAGCGACCGGCGCCGGAGAGGCGTCGCGAAGAGCCCGCCGCCGAGAGCGTTGCCGCCTCGCGTTGCCCCCCCGGCCTGCCCAGTTGCCGCACCACCGAAGGCCGGATCGTCTACGTGGAGCGGGTCGACCCCGACGGCGACGGCGACGCCCACTTCGTCGTCGTCGATCCGCAGGGCATCACCCTTCCCGAGCTGACCGCGATCGACGTCCGCAAGGGCCTGCGGCCCCACCCGCTGCCCGGGCCCGGCGATCTGATCAGCGCCGCCGGCCCGGTCCAGACCGGCTCCTATGGCCAGAGCCAGATCCACGCGCTTGAGCTCCACGTCGCTCGCCCGTAACCCTCTTGCTTGACATGTGACGAATAGGTCACCTATAGTCTGGTCCATGGACGCGGTGTTCAAGGCGCTGGCGGATCCGACTCGGCGGGGGTTGCTCGATCGGCTCTTCGAGCGGGATGGGCAGACGCTCGGCGGACTCGAAGAGGGCCTCGCGATGACCCGCTTCGGCGTGATGAAGCACCTGAAAGTGCTGGAGGAGGCGGGGCTGCTGACCACACGCAAGCGTGGTCGCGAGAAGCTCCATTTCCTCAACCCCGTCCCGATCCGGCTCGTCTACGAGCGCTGGGTCAGCAAGTACGCGGAGCCCTGGGCCTCGGCGCTCAGCGAGCTCAAGACCGAAATCGAGGAGGAAGACGAATGAACCAGGAAGAGCTCTACACCGTGGTCGGCGGACGCGGCACGATGACCGTGTTCGAGATCTACATCAAGACGACGCCGGAGCGCCTCTGGGAGGCGATCACCGACGGCGAGATGCGCAAGAAGTACAGCTTCGGCGTGGGTACCGATTCCGACTGGAAGCCCGGCTCGGAGTACAAGTCGGCGGTCCCCGGCGTGATCGACATCGCCAGCGGCGTCAACATCAAGGTCGACCCGCCGCGCCGCCTCGTGCAGAGCTTCACCGCGTTGTGGAGCGAGGAGGTCGAGCGCGAAGGCGAGTCGAGGGTGACCTGGGAGATCGAGCCGGTCGGCGACTCCTGTCGCCTCTCGGTCACCCACGATCAGCTCGGCGAGGGAGCCAACTCGGAACTCTGGGGCGGCTGGCCGATGATCCTCTCCGGCCTCAAGACCCTGCTCGAGACGGGTGAGCTGCTGGATACGCCGGGCTCGCTGCGCTACGCGGGGTAGGATCGCTCCATCAAGGCGGCGGCGATACACGAGAACGGCGGTCCGGACGTGCTGCGCTATGAGGACGTCCCCGATCCCGAGTGCTTCGACGGCTGCGTGCTGGTCGACGTCGAGGCGATCAGCATCGAGGGTGGCGATCTGCTCGCCCGGGCGCTCTCGCCGCTGCCCGCGAGCCCGCACATCGTCGGCTACCTCTGCGCCGGCACGGTCGTCGAGGTCGGTGCCGGCGTCGAGAGTCCCGCGGTTGGCGAGAAAGTGGTGGCGCTGAACGCAAACGGCTCCCACGCCGAGAAGCGCGTTGTGCCGGCGGCGATGACCTGGCGGATTCCCGAGGGTCTCGATCCCGCGGTGGCCGCCTGCATCCCGGTCGCCTTGGGCACCGCGCACGAGTGTCTCTTCACCGCCGCGAACCTCGAGCGTGGGCAGACGGCACTGATCCATGCCGGTGCGGGCGGCGTCGGGATGGCGGCGATCCAGATGGCGGCGCAGGCGGGCGCGACTGTTATCTCGACTGCCTCGAGCGACGAGAAACTGGAGCGCTTGAAGCCGTTCGGCCTCAATCACGGCATCAACTACGCCTCCGAGAGCTTTGTCGAGCGGGTTCGCGAGCTGACCGACGGCCGCGGCGTCGACGTCGTGCTCGACTCGGTCGGCGGCAAGAACCTGGTCGACAGCATCGAGGCGCTGGCCTACCGGGGAACGCTTGTCAGCGTCGGCGTCGCCGGCCGGGCCGGCTCGGACGTCGAAGCCAAAGCGCTGTGGGGGAAGAACAACACCCTCCGCGGTGTCTTCCTCGGCGGCGCACTGATCTCCGAGCACCCGCGGGTCCACCAGATGATCGCCGAGCTGATCGAGCGCGTCGCGCGCGGGGAGCTGCGGGTCGAGATCGATCGCTCCTTTCCACTCGCCGAAGCGGCTGAGGCCCACGCGTACCTCGAGGGCCGCAACGCCTTCGGCCGGGTAGTGCTGAAGCCCTAGGCGCACGGCTGGACTGGACCCATGGCCTACCGCAAGCTGCTTGCCTCCGAGGCGTTCTGGCGCCCCTCGAACCAGATGGCGGTCGACAACACCGATCTCGGCCGCCAGCTCGAGGCGCGACAGCTGGGCGCCAGGCTCTGGCGGCTGAAGCCGGGACAGGCCTCGACCCGGCACCGCCACATCGACCAGGAGGAGCTCTACCTGCTGCTCGAGGGGTCGGGGCGAATCCGCGTCGACGGCGACCTGCTGACGCTCGAGCCGTTGGACAGCGTCCTGGTCGAGCCCGATTCGACTCGTCAGCTGTTCAACGACACTGCCGCCGATCAGCTCTGGTTCGTTGCCGGGGCACCGCTCGAGGCCGCCAATACCCTTGAGATGACCCCGGAGCAGCTCGCGGCCCTCTACCCGGACGGCCCCAAAGCGCTCCCACCCGAGCTCAGCTAGAAGGCTTCGCTTACGCGGAGGTGGCGGCCGGGGTTAGGTGCTCGTGGACGAAGCGGACTATCGTCGCGCCCTCGCCGACCGCGGTCGCGCAGCGCTTGATCGAGCCGGCGCGGACATCGCCGGCGGCGAAGACACCGGGGGCGCTGGTCTCGAGCAGGCCTTCGGCTCCGGCCTCTGGCCCGGTGAGGATGAAGCCCTTGGTGTCGCGGGCGACGGTGTCGCCGAGCCAGTCGGTGCAGGGGGAGGCGCCGAGGAAGAGGAAGAGGGCCGAGAGCGGCAGCTGTTCGCCGTCGGTGAGGGTGACGGCTTCGAGGTGGCCGTCTTTGCCGTGCAGGGTTTCGACTTCGCTGCGGTCGCGAACGGCAACGCCGTAGCGCTCGAGCTCATCGAGCATGTAATTGGACATCGTCTCGCTGAGGTCGGTGCGGCGGTGCAGGAGGGTGACCAGGGCGCCGCCGCGGGCGAGCCAGACGGCGGCCTGGCCGGCGGAGTTGCCGCCGCCGATCACGCCGACCCGCTGGCCGCCGCAGAGCTGGGCCTCTGGCGGACCGGCGGCGTAGAAGACCGTGATCCCCTCGTAGCTTTCGAGGTCCTTCACCGGCAGACGTCTGTATTCGGCGCCGGTCGAGAGCAGCACCGCGCGGGCGGTGATTTCGTTGCCTTCCTCAAGCGTGACCGTGTGCCGGTCGCTGCCCAGCGTGAGCTCGCGCGCTCGGTAGGGCGTCGCCGTGCGGGCGCCGAACTTTCGCGCCTGGGAGACCGCGCGGCTGGTCAGCTCGGAGCCGCTGATCCCGGCCGGGAAGCCGAGGTAGTTCTCGATTCGTCGTGAGGTCCCCGCCTGGCCGCCCAGCACTGTGCTCTCTATAACGAGCGTGTCGAGACCCTCGGAGGCGCCGTAGACGGCGGCGCCGAGCCCCGCCGGGCCGCCGCCGATGACGAGCAGGTCGACCTCCTCGCGCTGCTCGAGCTCCAGGCCGATACCGAGAGCGCGCGAGAGCTGGCCGTTGCTCGGCCGCCGCAGTTCGACCCCACCGGGGAGCAGCACGATCGGAATCTCGTCGGCCTCGGCCGCCTCGTAGAGGGCGGTCGCTTTCTCGCTTTCTCCCGGTTCGAGCCAGGTGTGGGGGAGGCGCAGGCGGCGGGCGAAGTCGAGCGTGCGCAGGGTCTCGCTCGACTCGCGCGGGCCGATGACTTCGAGCCCGATCCCCTGGCGCTGCTGCAGGGCCTCGCGTCGCTCGATGAAGGCGGAGAGCAGCAGGTCCGAAAGCGAGCCGTCCTCGAAGAGAAGCCGCCGCAGCTCTTCGCGGTCGACCGCGATGTAGCGCATCGGCTCGACCACGACGGCGGTGAGGAAGACGGTCTGCCCGGAGAGCAGGTTCATCTCGCCGAGGAAGCCGGAGGCGCCGTGGCGGACGATCTCGCCGCCGGCGGAGTCGACCACCGAGACCTCGCCCTCGACGATCGCGATGAACGGGTAGCTCGCGTCGCCAACTTCGAACAGCTTCTCGCCGACCTCGGCTGTGCGCTCCTCGCCGTGCTGGCGCAGCGTCGCGAGCTGTGAGTTCGAGAGCACTCGACTTACGGGAACGGCCACCCGCTCAGCCTAAATGGTCGGTCCAGTGGCCGGGAATGAAAAGCTAGCCGCGATGAGCGGCTCCAGGGTGAGATCGGCGTTCAGCGGGCGAACCGCCTGGGCTCGCAGTCTGCAGGCGCCGCTGCGCGACTTCCTCACGACGGAGACCGGCAGCGCCAGCATCCTGCTCGCCGCCGCGCTGGCGGCCCTGGCCTGGGCCAACATCGACCTCTCTTCATACGAGAGCGTCTGGAGCACCCAGCTCTCGATCCACGTCGGCAGCTCCGGCATCTCCCAGAGCCTGCGCGACTGGGTCAACAGCGGCCTGATGACGTTCTTCTTCTTCGTCGTCGGGCTCGAGGTTCGGCGCGAGTTCGACGTCGGCGAGCTGCGCGAGCGCCGCCGCCTGGCGCTGCCGGTGCTCGCCGCTCTAGGCGGGATGGTGGTTCCGGTCGCGGTCTACCTGGCGATCAACAGCGGCGGCGACGCTGCGAACGGCTGGGGGGTGGCGATGTCGACCGATACCGCCTTCGCGCTCGGCATGTTGGCGCTGGTCGGGCCGCGCTTTCCCGACCGCCTGCGCGGCTTCATGCTGACGATCATCGTCGTCGACGACGTGGTCGCGCTGCTGGTCATCGCCGTCGCCTACAGCGGCACGGTCGACCTCGAACCGCTGCTGATCTCGATCGGCGTCTTCGGCCTTATCCTGGTCGCCCTGGCGGCGCGGATCCGTCCCGGGCTCGTCTACCTCCTGCTCGCCTCGGTCGCCTGGGTGGCGCTGTTCGAGTCGGGCATCGATCCGGTCGTGCTCGGCCTCGCCGTCGGCCTCGTCACCTGGGCCTACCCGGCCGGCCGCGGCGAGCTGGAGCGGGCGACCGATCTCTTCCGCAGCTTCCGGGAGCAGCCGACCCCGGAGCTGGCCCGCTCCGCCAGCGCCGGACTGCAGGCTGCCGTTTCGCCAAACGCCCGTCTGCAGCAGCTCTACCACCCGTGGACGAGCTACGTGATCGTGCCGCTCTTCGCCCTGGCCAACATCGGTATCGCAATCAATGGCGACTTCCTCTCGCGCGCCTACTCCTCGCCGGTCACACTCGGAATCGTCTTCGCCTACGTGCTCGGCAAGCCGGTCGGCGTCGCCGGCGGCTCTTGGCTGGTGACGAAACTGAGCCGCGGCAAGCTGCGTCCGCCGGTCGGTTGGGCAGCAACGGTGGGCGGCGGCGCGATCGCTGGCATCGGCTTCACCGTCTCGCTGCTGATCGCCGCCCTCGCCTTCCACGGGATCGAGCTGCGCGAGGCGAAGCTCGGCGTGCTCAGCGCCGCGCTCGGCGCCTCGGCCCTTACCTGGCTGGTCTTCCGCGCCACCGCGATGCTGCCCAAGCGGATGCGCATCCGCGCCCTGCTCGGCGGCTCGGAGACTCTCGTCGATCTGGTCGTGCCGGTCGACCCCGAGCGCGACCACCTGCGCGGGCCGCTCGAGGCGCCGGTGACCGTGGTCGAGTACGGCGACTTCGAGTGCCCCTACTGCGGCCGGGCCGAGCCGGTGGTGCGCGAGCTGCTCGCCGACTTCGGCGACGTCCGCTACGTCTGGCGCCACCTGCCGCTCTCCGACGTCCACCCAAATGCCGATTTCGCCGCAGAGGCCGCGGAGGCGGCCGCGGCCCAGGGGGCGTTCTGGGAGATGCACGACCTATTGCTCGACCACCAGGGCGAGCTGCGCCCGCGCGACCTACAGGCCTACGCCGAACAGCTCGGCCTCGACATCGAGCGCTACCGCGACGATCTGCGCCACCACGAGCACGCGCCGCGCATCGAGGAAGACGTCGACTCGGCCGACATCAGCGGCGTGACCGGCACGCCGACCTTCTTCGTCAACGAGCAGCGCCACGACGGCGCCTACGACATCGAAACGCTCTCGGCCGCGGTACGAGCAGCCGGCGCCCGCTCCGTAATCACTCCCTGACCGCCCCAAGCGCGGCACGTTGGGGGCGAAATAGGCACCCAATGTGTCACGCCTGGAGGCTGGCTGGTGGACCCGCTATCCTGTTCTGAGACTAACTACAGAAATTGGACTTAACTATGGCTTACTTGCTGATCCCGCTTGAAGAAACGATCGTTTTCCCCACCGTCACCGCGACCCTGCCGATCGACGTTGGCGATGAGGAGCGCGTCTTCCTCTTGCCTCGCAGCGATGGCGAGTTCGGCCGCGTCGGCGTCGTCGCCGAAGTGATCGAGCGCGGCCAGTCGCGCCGCGGCGGCCCCGTCGCCACCGTGGTCGGCCTGCACCGCGGCATCGCCGGCGCCGCCGAGGCGGGCGATTCCGACGCGCTGCGCATCGACGTGCAGGAGATCCGCGACGGCCATCCCGACGACGAGCACACGCAGGAGCTGGCGCGCGAGTACCGCGCCGTGGTCGAAGAGATCCTCGAGCTGCGCGGCGACGACGGCCGCATCGCCGCTTTCCTGCGCTCGGTCGAGGAGCCGGGAGCGCTTGCCGACACGACGGGGTTCAGCCCCGACATCGGGGTCGAGCAGAAGCTGCGCCTGCTGGAGTCGGTCGACGTCACCGAGCGGCTGCAGATCGCGGTCGACCTGCAGCGCGAGCGGCTCGCCGAGCTGCAGGTGCGCAGCAAGATTCGCGACGACGTCGAGTCCGGCGCCCAAAAGCAGCAGCGCGACTACTTCCTGCGCAAACAGATGGAGTCGATCCGCAAAGAGCTGGGCGAGGACGAGGGCAACCTGATCGAGGAGTACGAGCGCAAGATCGCCGAGGCCGAGATGCCGGAGGCGGTCGCCGAGCAGGCGGGCAAGGAGCTGCGCCGGCTCGAGCGCCAGGGCGAGCAGTCGCCCGAGTCCTCGATGATTCGCAGCTACCTCGACTGGCTGATCGCGGTGCCTTGGGCGAAGCGCTCCGAGGAGCGGCTCGACCCGGCGCACACGCGCGAGGTGCTCGACGCCGACCACGCCGGGCTCGAGGACGTGAAGAAGCGGATCACCGAGTTCATCGCCGTGCGCAAGCTGCGCGAGGAGCGCGGGATCGAGGACGAGAGCCGCGCCAACGGCGCGATCCTGACCCTGGTCGGGCCGCCCGGCACCGGGAAGACCTCGATCGGCGAGTCGATCGCCCGCGCTCTGGGGCGGGAGTTCGTCCGCATCTCGCTCGGCGGCCTGCACGACGAGGCCGAGATCCGCGGCCACAGGCGCACCTACATAGGGGCGCTTCCGGGGCGGATCGTCCGCGCCCTGCGCGACGCCGGCACGATGAACCCGGTGATCCTGCTCGACGAGGTCGACAAGGTCGGCGCCGATTGGCGTGGCGACCCCTCGGCGGCGCTGCTGGAGGTGCTCGACCCGGCCCAGAATCACTCATTCCGCGATCACTACCTCGACGTCGAGGTCGACCTCTCCGAGGTCGTCTTCCTGGCCACGGCGAACATGGTCGACACGATTCCGGCGCCGCTGCTCGACCGCATGGAGACGATCGCCTTCGACGGCTACACGACCGCCGAGAAGGAGGCGATCGCCCGCGGTTACCTGCTGCCGCGCCAGCTGAAGCGCAACGGGCTCGAGCCCGACGAGGTCGAGGTCGGCGACGAGATCCTGCGCAGCGTCATCTCCGAGTACACCCGCGAGGCCGGCGTGCGCCAGCTCGAGCGCGAGCTGGGCAAGCTGCTGCGCGGGGCGGCGACGCGGATCGCCTCGGGCGGGGCGGCGAAGCCGATCGTGCTCGACGCCGATGCCCTGCACGACGCCCTCGGGCGCCAGCGCTTCTTCCAGGAGTCGGTCGAGCGCACCGCGATCCCCGGCGTCTCCACTGGGCTGGCGGTGACCGGGACCGGCGGCGACGTCCTCTTCATCGAGGCGACCGCGATGGAGGGCGACAAAGGCCTGGTCCTGACCGGGCAGCTGGGCGACGTGATGAAGGAGTCGGCGCGGATCGCGCTCTCCTACGTGCGTTCGCACAGCGATGAGCTCGGCATCGACCCGGCCCGCTTCCAGCGTGAGTTCCATCTGCACGTGCCGGCGGGGGCGATCCCCAAGGACGGTCCCAGTGCCGGCACGGCGATGACGACGGCGCTGGTCTCGCTGCTGAGCGGGCGCCCGGTCAAGCACACGGTTGGGATGACCGGCGAGGTCACCCTGCAGGGCAGGGTGCTGCCGATCGGCGGCCTGAAGCAGAAGGTGCTCGCCGCCCACGCAGCCGGGCTGACCGAGGTAATCCTGCCCGAGCGCAATCGCGGCGATCTCGACGATGTGCCCGACGAGGTGCGCGAGCAGATGACCTTCCACCCGGTGATGAGCATCGGCGAGGTCTTCGAGCGCGCCCTCGAGCCGGCGGAGAACGGCGCGAATGTCGCCTCGATGTCGTAGCTGCACCCCGGTCCCGGCCGAGCTGCGGGCGACGGCAAGCCTGCTCGAGCGTCGCTGGACGCTGGCGACGATCTACGCCTGCGCCAGCGGCGCCTCGCGCTTCAACGAGTTCCGCCAGTCCCTCCCCGGCGTCTCGCCGACGACCCTCTCCGAACGCCTCGAGCAGCTCGAGGCGGCCCTGATCGTCGAGCGCCACCTCGTCCCCGGTCGCCCCCCGCACACCGAGTACGTCCTCACCCGGCATGGGGAGCAGCTGGCCAGGGCAGTTGCCGGCCTGCTCGAGAAAGGGCAGCAGGCCAGCGGGCGCATCGGGTAGGGCGTGGCTGCCGCGGCGTCGGGGAGCGCCTGGGGCGCTATCTGCTTGCGGTCAGTGTCGCGGCTGTGTAGGCGGTGCCTTCCGAGGCCGCAGCGGTGACGATTTCGGTGAAGGTGCCGGATGATTTGGAGGTGTAGGTGAAGGTCGTTGCGGTTTCGGCGGCCCCTGTGCTGGGGATCGCCAGCGGCGTGCCGCTGATCGTGCCGCTGCCGTTGGTCGTGATTTTGACCGCGTGGCCCGTGCCCAGGGCACTGACCGTATTGCCGTAGGTATCGGCGACGACGACATTGCGCAGGTGAAGAGGCAGGTGGAGCCGAGGCTGCCGGCACTGATAACGAGCCGGGCGGAAGCCGTGGGTAGGGTGGCGCGATGGCAGGCTCAGGCTTCTCCGTGGCGCCGACCCCCGACGACGGGAGGAGGCTCAGCGACGAGCGGCCCTGGGACGAGAGCACGCGGCCGGCGGGTCCGGCTCCCGATCCGGAGCGCGAGTACTCGGCCGCCGAGCTGGCCGCGGGCCGGCACCTGATCGATGTTCACGATGGACTACGTGCCGAGCTGGCTCGCCTGCGCGACGCGATCGACGAGGTCGCGTCCGGGGTCGCGGACCCCGCTGCGCTGCGGTCGTTCTTCAACCGGATGACGATCAGGCAGAACAACTGGACGCTCGGCGCGTTTTGCCAGTCCTATTGCCGGGCGGTCACCGGCCATCACTCGCTCGAGGACAGCAGCGTCTTCCCCCACCTGGGGCAAGCCGAGCCCCGGCTGGAGGCCGTCCTGGCCCGGCTCGGCGAGGAGCACGAGACGATCGCCGAGATCCTCGAGCGGATCGACCAGGCGCTGGTCGCCCTCGTCGCCTCCGAGCCGGACGCGATGAACCGCGTCCGCGAGTCCGTCGACCTGATCGCCGACGCGATGGCCTCTCACTTCTCCTATGAGGAGCGTGAGCTGGTCGAGCCCCTGGCCCGGCTCGGCTTTTACTGAGCTCGGCTAGTTGTGCGCCAGCTCGCGATCGATGATCGTCGCGAGCGCGTCGTTGGCCCCCTCGGCCGGAGTGCCGGAGATCCTTGCGCCCGAGGCCGCACCGCGGACGTTTTCGGCGGCTCTCAGAGCGTGCCAGTGGGAATCGAACGACTCGCCCGAGGTCGCCACGGTGCGTCCATCGCTGCCGAGCAGCCGCCAGCGCCATTGGCCAACGAGGTCTTCAAATGCGTCGAATTGGGACATCTCATCTTCTCCTGGTTCGAAGTACGAACATATGTTCGCATCCGCGGCGGCGGCAAAATGGGGCATGCCTTTTTGGCTCAGCAGCGGCGATGGCCTTCAGCCGGCGAACAGGGCGCAGCTCTCCAGACTCGCGCAGCCGCAGCGGGAGGCCACGGTTAGCCAAGCGCGCATCGCCTGCGCGCGCTCGATCAGCTCGTCGAGCTCCGGAAGCTTTCCGGTCGCCAGCGCTTGGAGCTGCTCGTACGCGGGGGCACCACGATCGACGGACGAGAGCAAGGCCCGGATCTCGTCGAGTGAGAACCCCGCTCGCTTGGCGATGGCGATGGTCTTGAGGCGCTGGACGGTGTCTTCGCCGAAGCGCCGCTGACCGCCCGTCCGCTCCGGCTCGGGCAGCAGGCCCTTGCGCTCGTAGAAGCGAATCGCCGAGGCGTTGACGCCGTCCCGCCTTGCGACCTCACCGATGCTGAGCGTTGCTTCCGCCAATCGATCTCCTTGACCTGAACCCGGGTTCAGGATCAACACTAGCGCTGGCAATTCTCGAGAACGGAGGAACAGCGATGACCGATGAAAGCCCATCCGCCTGCTCGCTGGGCGCCGGCGCGCTCGAACAGCGGCTCGCCGCGATAGCCGAGATCGGCGCTGGCAGTCTGACCTCGCGCCGCTTCGAGGGCGACCGTCACCTGCTGCGTTTTCGGGCGGGCGGGGAGACGAGGAAGCGCCTCGAGGAGATCGTCGCCGCCGAGGCCGAGTGCTGCTCATCGCTCGATCTCTCGCTGAGCGAGGAAGGGGGCGAGCTGACGCTGTCGATCGCGGCGCCCCGGGACGCACGGACGCTGGCCGACGGCCTCGCGGAAGCGTTCGCCCGGCCTCGCGTCAGCGCGGCGCGATCCGGTCCAGCTCCGCGAGGTCGGCCTCACTCGGCTGCCAGCTGAGCGAGGCGACGTTGGCGCCGATCTGCTCCGGACGCGTCGCCCCCGCGATCACCGAGGCGACGGCGGGCTGCGCGGCGAGGCCGGCGATCGCGACGTCGAGGATGCCGACCCCGCGTGCCTCGGCGAAGGCTTCGAGCGCCTCGATCGCGTCGAACTGCTCCTCGCTGCCTATCTGTTCCCGGGAGGAGAGCCGGCTGCCCTCCGGGCCGGACTCGTTACGCCGGTACTTGCCGGTGAGCAGGCCGCTGGCGAGCGGGAAGAAGGGCAGGATCGAGACGCCCAGCCGCTCGCAGGCGGGCGCCACTTCTGCCTCGATCTGGCGCTGCAGCAGGCTGTATTCGTTCTGCAGGGTGACGAAGTGGGCGAGGCCCCGCTCGCGCGAGATTCCCTCCGCCTCTTCCAACTGCGCGGCGCTGAAGTTAGAACAGCCGATCGCGCTGACCAGGCCCTCGCGGACCAGCTCGTCCAATGCCCCCAGCGTCTCCTCGAGCGGGGTGGTCCCGTCCGGGTGGTGGTACTGGTAGAGGTCGATCCGGTCGATGCGCAGCCGTTCCAGCGAGCCCTCGACCGCCCAGCGGATGTACTCGCGTGAGCCGCGCGGCGCGTCGGGCGCGCCCTCGGCTCCGCTCAGCTCCCAGCCGAACTTGGTCGCCAGGACGAACTCGTCGCGACGGCCCTCGAGGACCTCGCCCATCAGGCGCTCGCTGTTGCCGTCGCCGTAGACGTCGGCGGTGTCGAAGAGCGTTATGCCGGCGTTGAGCGCGGCATTGAGCACGGCCGCGGTGCGGTCCAAATCAAGGCGGCGGCCGAAGTTGTTGCAGCCGAGGCCGACGGCCGAGACCTCGATCCCGGAATCGCCGAGGCGACGGGTGGGAAGGGGGGTGGTGGGAGAAGGGGACATGTCTGACTCCTCTCCCTCGCCGACCCGGGGTCAGCCGTCGTCTCGCGGCCAGCGGTCCTTGACCAAAGCACCGTCGCCACCCTCGGGCTTGTCGCTGCCGATTGCGAGCAGCTCGAGCCCCTCCGGCCCGGCCTCGAAGCCCCGCACCACGCTGGGAGCGACGCGGATGACGTCCCAGCGGCCCAGCTCGACGATCTCGTCGTCGAGCCTGATCCGCCCCGATCCGCCGAGCACCAAGTAGACCTCCTCCTGCACCTCGTGACTGTGGCCATCCACGGCGCGGAAGCCGGGGCCATAGCGGAAGTGGCTGACTCCGAGGTGCTCGGAGTCGAGGAATTTGCGCGAGAAGCGGGCCTCGACCTCGGGTCTGCTCGACGCGTCCTCGATCTCCATCAGGTTCTTGACCGCGAAGTCCGACATCGCGAATCAGTTTAGGGAGCGGCCTCCGCCGGCTGCTGGCGAACCGACAGCAATCGCGAATGGCCATGGGGCCACTTCGCTACCGTGCTGGCTCGCCCCGGCGAACGACCAGTCCGCTGACTCGAGAAGGACCCGCATGAGCGCCCCGGCTCCGGACCGGACCCATCCCAACCTGACCCTCGCCGTGCTCTCGCTCGGCGGCATGGCCTACGCGATGCTGAGCTCGATGGTCGTGCCGGCGCTGCCGACGATGCAGCACGACCTCGGCACGACCGAGACCGGCATCACCTGGCTGCTGACCGGTTACCTGCTCGCCGCTTCGGTCGGCACCTCGATCCTCGGCCGGCTCGGCGACATGTACGGCAAGGAGCGCCTGCTGCTCTGGACCCTGGTGATCCTGGCGGGGGGCACGCTGCTGGCAGCCGTCTCCAGCTCGCTGGCCCTGCTGATCGCCGCCCGCTTCATCCAGGGCGCCGGCGGCGGCATCTTCCCGCTCGCCTACGGCATCGTCCGCGACGAGTTCCCGGCGGCGAAAGTCGCCGGCGGGATCGGCCTGCTCTCCGCCATCCTCGGCGTCGGCGGCGGCCTCGGGATCGTCCTCTCCGGCGTGATCATCGAGCACCTCAGTTATCACTGGCTGTTCTGGATTCCGCTCGTGGCGATCGTCCTTGCTGCCGTTGCGACCTGGCGTTTCATCCCCGAATCGCCGGTCCGCACCCCCGGCAAGGTCAACTGGCTGGCGGCGGCACTGATGACGATCGGCCTCTCGGCAGTGCTGCTGGCGATCAGCCAAACCGCCAGCTGGGGCTGGGTCTCGGCCAAGACCTTCGGCCTCACCCTCGCCGGGGTGCTCTTCTGCATCGCCTGGATCCGGGTCGAGGCGCGCAGCGCCGAACCGCTGATCGACATGACGATGATGCGGGTGCGCGGCGTCTGGACCACCAACGCCGCCGCCTTCCTGCTCGGCGCCGGCCTCTACGCCTCCTTCGTCGTCTTTCCCCAGTTCGCACAGCTGCCGAAGAGCACCGGCTTCGGCTTCGGCGCCTCGGTCGTCGCTTCCGGGCTCTACCTGTTGCCCGCGACGATTGGGATGACGATCCTCGGCCTCAAGGCAGGTGCGATCTCAGCCCGCTTCGGCTCCCGCGCGGCGCTGTTGGCCGGGACCCTCTTCGCGGTCGCCTCCTTCACCATGCTCGCCGTCGCCCACGAGCATCCCTACGAGCTGCTGATCGCCGCCGCCTTGCTCGGCGTCGGCATCGGCCTCGCTTTCGCCGCCCTCGGCAACCTCATCGTGCAGGCGGTGCCGGCCGAGCAGACCGGCGTCGCCAGCGGCATGAACACGGTGATGCGGACGCTCGGCGGCGCCCTCGGCGGTCAGCTCTCGGCGACCTTCATCGCCGACCACATGGCCAACGGCCTACCCACGGTCACCGGCTTCACCGAGACCTTCCTGATGGCGACCGGCTTCCTGCTGCTCTGCTTCGTCGCCGCCCTGCTCGTGCCCAGGGCGCTTGGATCGGCGGCGCCGAAGGCGGGGCAAGGCGAGGCGCCCGCCCCCGCGGCCGAAGCCGCGCAGGCCTGACGCCTCCGCCGATTCGCGAGCTCGCTCAGCCGCCCTGAGCCGCGTACTGGATCGTCTTGCCGGGCTTGGTGCAGACCTGCGGGAAGTAGCCGACGGGAACCTTGAATTCCCCGGTTTCGCACTTGTAGTTCTGCGGATAGCCGGTCTTGCTGATCTTTTCGCCGTTGTAGGTGAGGCGGAAGAATTCATAGGCTTTCGCGCACGAGGTGCCCTTTACGGAGATCGTCTTGACGACGATCGTGTAGGGCTTCGTCGACCCTTCGACCTGGAGCTTGATCGGCTTGTTTGGGCAACTCGTCAATCCACTCGACGCCTGCGCGCCCGGCGTCAGTGCCAGAACCAGGGCAATCAGCGCCACTGCGCTTACGAGGACGCCGATTCCGTACTGCTTTCTTGGAGCTTCCATTCCAGCCTCTCTGGTCAAATGCGGCGCCCCGATGGCCCCGGCGCCGGAGATTACTGTCAGGAGCTCAACCCGTCGCAGCGGCTATGGCCGAGGTCTGGCCGCGCGCCTTGCCGGCCGTTCCGTTCGGTGCTGCGGCGGGCTCGCAAGGAGGTGGTGAAACGGGGTCCGGAGGCGCGATCTCAGCTCTCGGGCAGCGGAGTTTCCAGTGGCTTCGTGCTCTGCGGGGTCGCTGACCAGGATCACCGCGGTGGCCGGGTAGCTGCGCAGCCGATCCTCGACGGTCTGCACGATGCTCTCGTCGCCGATGCCGGCCGTTGCCGCGACTTCTGCCCTGGCCAGTGAGGCGAGGCTCACCACCAGGGTGCGCTGGGCGTGGTCGTGGGCCGGACCGAGGTCGGATGTCCAGCGGTCGAGGAAGCGGTGACGGACGGGGACCACGACCAGAACCTCCGCCGCGGGGCGATCGTTCTCTTCGTCGCACGCCAGATCGGCGATTTGCTCGATCGCCGCGGCGTCCTCGAGCGGATCGCCGATCACGACCAAGAGGTGGTCGCGGATGTCCACCGCCGCCGCGGGCACGATCGGATACAGGGGCGGGTGGCGGATCGCCATCACGACGATCGAGGTGGCGGCCAGGGCACCGACCGCCATGCCCAGTCCCGGGCCGCCGAGGTAGAACCCGCCGACGATCGAAACGGCGATCGCCGCGACGATCAGGGGCAGCTTCCACGCAGCCAATTCCCATGGTTCGTCTGTCAACGCTCCTCCTCCTGATGACAGCCCACTCGACTCTTCTTCGTGACTTACGTTAGCGCGCGTTAAATCTAAGCTTTGCTCGTCGTCAGGGTGAGGAACTCCTGGCGGGTGCGGGGGTCGTCGCGGACCTGGCCGTGCAGCGCCGAGGTCACGGTTGTGGCGCCGAACTTCTGCACGTCTGCGATTTCGTCCATATCCCCTGGCGTCAACGCAGGCGATCTACTATCGCGACAAGCGCGGGGTCGAACCAGTCGATCAATTCATTGAGGCACTTCCAGCGAAGCGTGCCGCGAAGATTGACGACTACATTGAGGAGCACCTGAACCGGCAAGCGCCGGATGTGCCGCCACCGGAGTTCCCAGCCAGTTCGCAGATCGAGGGTGAGTTGCGCGAGCTAAGGGTCCGGTTTGCCCTACGCGCTACCGCATCCTCTACCAACGATCCGAGAACCTGATCGTCCTCCTGCACGCTTTCGAGAAGAACACTGGGCCCGTGCCGTCCTCTGACACGGCACGGGCGAAGCGGCGAATGGCTGATTTCAAGCGACGAATGGATGCGGAGCCGCGAAAGCCGCCTCGGGCAGCAGGCAAAGATGCGCCGTCGACCCATCGATAAAGTCCTTGACTGATTTATCTATATGGATAAACTAATGCCATGAGCGCAAAAGAGAATGGCCGCATCGATCCAAAGGGCAGAGCGGCCGCCACGGCCGCGCGGGATCGTGGCCGGAGAGGCGAGGTCTACCGCGAAGCCCGCGACGAGTACGCCGCGATCAGCGAGCTACGCAAGCGGAACTGGATCGCCGCCCACATTCGCGAGCGGCGTTACGAGCTTGACCTCACGCAGAAGGAAGTAGCAGCCCTGGCTGGCACTTCACATTCCTTCATCTCGAAAGTCGAGGGCGGTAAGCACATCCCTACGATTCCAGTGCTGAAGCGCATCCTCGCTGTGCTTGATGAGGAGCTGTTGATCGGTATCGAGCGTCGGGTTCCCGACGAGGAGCTCGAACGTGAGGTGGCACCAGTTCCGGAGTTCGCAGTCCCCTGATGTAGCGCCTGCGTTCGCGCGAGGGCTTCGTGATGCAAGTGCCCGTCGGGCTAAGCCGGATCTGCCACTGGCCGCTCGACATCGATCCCGGCCTCAGTTGTGATCAGGATCGCGCCCTCGCCAGTGACGTAGGCCTCCTCGCCGTGCTGGACCACGTCCATGCCGATGCCCTCCTCGCGTTCGCTCGCCCGCAGCGGCATCGCCAGTCCGACCAGCTTCAGCAGCACGAAGGTGGCGACGAAGGCGTAGACGGGAGTGACCAGGGCGGCCAGCGCCTGGTCGCCGAGCTGGGCCGCGTTGCCGTAGAAGAGGCCGTCGGAGACGCCGTTCCAGGCCGCCTCGGCGAAGAAGCCGATGAAGAGGATCCCGGTGAAGCCGGCGAGGCCGTGGGCGGCGAGCACGTCGAGCGTCTCGTCGACCCGGGTACGGGTGCGCCAGACGATGATCGCGTAGCTCGGCAGCGCCGCGAGGGCGCCGAGCAGCATCGCCCAGCCGGGACTGATGAAGCCTCCTGCCGGGGTGATCGCGACGCAGCCGACGACGATCGCCGTCGCTGCCCCGATCGCGGTCACTTTCCTGCCCCGGATCAGGTCGAGGGTGAACCAGACCACCAGGGTGCAGGCCGGGGTCAGTAGCGTGTTGACGAAGGCGAGCACACTGGGGTTACCGGTCGAGAAGCCGCTGCCCCCGTTGAAGCCGAACCAGCCGAACCAGAGCAGGCCGGCGCCGAGCAGCACGTACATCGCGTTGTGGGGAAGCAGGGCCTGGCGGCCGTAGTCCTTGCGGGCGCCGACCACGAGCGCTGCCGCCAGGGCGGAGAAGCCGGAGCCCATCTCGACCGGGACGCCGCCGGCGAAGTCGAGCGTGCCGCCCGCCTGCAGCCAGCCGCCGCCGAAGGCCCAGTGGGCGAGCACGGCGTAGACCAGTACCGACCAGAGTGCGGCGAAGACGAGGAAGGCGCCGAAGCGCATGCGCTCGACCACGGCGCCGGAGACGAGGGCGACGGTGATGATGCAGAAGGTCGCCTGGAAGGCAAAGAAGAGCAGCTCCGGGATCTTCGTCCCCTCGCGCGGGGCGAAGTCGACGCCGTGCAGGAAGGCGTTGCCGAGGCCCCCGATCAGGCTGCCGCTGCCGTCGAAGGCGAGCGAGTAACCGACCGCGGCCCAGGTGACCGCGGCGATGGCGATCGCGCCGACGCACATCATGAAGGTGTTGAGGGTGTTCTTCGAGCGCACCAGGCCGGCGTAGAAGAGGCCGAGCGCCGGGGTCATCATCAGCACCAGCGCCGTCGCCACCAGCATCCAGGCGGTGTCGCCGCTGTCGATTCCACTCAGCGCGGCCAGGGCCGCGGAGCCGCTCACTTGTCCACCGGCGTCACGGCGCCCATGTCGGTATCGCCGGTGCGGATCCGCACCGCCTGCTCCAGCGGCACGACGAAGATCTTGCCGTCGCCGACTTCTCCGGTGCGGGCCCCCGCGCAGAGCGCCTCGACCGTCGGCTGCACGAACTCGTCGGACACGGCGATCTCGAAGCGGACCTTCTCGGCCAGCCCCATCTGCACGGTCGTGCCGCGGTAGGTCTCGACCCGCTCCAGCTCGCCCCCATGGCCCTGCACGCGGCTCATCGAGACGCCGCGCACGTCGGCGCGATAGAGGGACTCCAGGACGTCGTTTGCCTTCTCCGGGCGGACGATGCCGATCACCAGTTTCACGATTCTCCCCTTCCCACTTTTGCCGGGCGAAGCGTGCGCGAGCCTAACGGACGCTTCCGGACTGGACCGGAAGGCCCTCGGCGAGCCTTCTAAGATCGGGTGCGTGGCGACGATCCTCGACCGGCTCGGCATCGCGACGCCGGTCGTTCAGGCGGGGATGGGCGGCGGCCTCAGCCGGCATGAGCTGGCCGCCGCCGTCTCGGAGGCCGGTGGGCTGGGCACGATCGCGGTCAACGGTGCGGCCGCGATCGAGCGCCAGCTCGCCGCTGCCAGGGCACTGACCGCAGCGCCGGTCGCGGTCAACCTGCTTTTGCCGTTTGCCCGCCGCAGCTGGTTCGATGCGGCGGCCGACGCCGATGCCGTGGTCACTTTCTGGGGCGCCCCCCGGCGCCGCACGCCCGGCATTTGGATGCACCAATGCGGATCGGTCGCGGAGGCCCGGGCCGCGCACGCTGTCGGCGCTGACGCGATCGTCGTCCAGGGGGTCGAGGCCGGCGGTCATGTGCGCGGCACGATGCCCGCTCTGGAGCTTCATGGGCGGGTTCGGGCAGCGCTGCCGGACAGCTACCCAACCCTGCTCGCGGGCGGGATCGCCGAGCGCGCCGATGTCCAGCGAGCGCTCGATGCGGGCGCCTGCGGTGCGGTCGCCGGCACCCGCTTTCTGCTCAGCGACGAGAGCCGCGCCCATCCCGGCTACAAGCAGCGTGGACTGGAGGCAACCGAAACGATCCTCACCGAGCTCTTCGGCTTTGGCTGGCCGGCGCCGCACCGGGTCGCGCCGAACGCGGCGACGCAGCGCCGGCTCGGCGGCGACCCGCGCGGCCCGCGCCTGCACCGTGCCCTCAACCGTCTCTCCGCTCCCGCGGCGCGCTTCGCGCCGGCCGCGAGCCAGGCCCGCCTCGCCCGCGCCCAGCGGCCGGACAGCCACCTGCTGACCCCGATTGGAGCCACCGACGACGGCTTCGCCAACCTCGTCGACGCCGGGCCCCTATATATGGGGCAGACGGTCGCGCGCATCGATGCGATCCGGCCCGCGGCCGAGATCGTCGCCCTCCTGACTCCTTAGCCCGGACCGCTGCCGCCTCGGACGTGGCTCAGCGCTGCTGAGCCTTTCGCCGTCGGGCGCCCCGGTGGTACGGTCGCCGGGATGAAGACGGTTCTCGTCACCGGCGGTTCGGGATTTCTTGGCGGTTGGTGCCTGGTCGAGCTGCTGCGCGGCGACTATGCGGTGCGCACGACGGTTCGCGATCTCAGCCGTGAGGCGGAGGTCCGGGCAAGGGTCGAGACGCAGGTCGATCCCGGTGACCGGCTCACTTTTTTCGCCGCCGATCTGCTCAGCGACGACGGCTGGGAGCAGGCCGTGCAGGGTTGCGATTACGTCCTCCACGTCGCCTCGCCGTTCCCGCTGACGCAGCCGAAAGACCCAGACGAGCTGATCGTGCCGGCGCGGGAGGGGACGCTGCGGGTATTGAGAGCGGCCCTCGACGCCGGTGTGGACCGCGTCGTCGTCACCTCCTCCGTCGCTGCCGTCCGCGGCAGCATCGACCACTCTTCGGTGCCGCTGACCGAGGAGGACTGGACCGATCCGGACGGCCCCGACGTCACCCCCTACACGCGCTCGAAGACGATCGCCGAGCGCGCTGCCTGGGACCTGGTCAAAGAGCGGGGCGAGACCGAGAAGCTGGCCGTGGTCAATCCCGGCGCGATCCTCGGGCCCGTCCTCAGCGACGACCGATCCCCCTCGCTCGAACTCGTCAACCGGCTGCTGAAAGGGATGCCGGGGGCGCCGCGGATCGGCTTCAACCTCGTCGACGTCCGCGATGTCGTCGACCTCGAGCTCAAGGCGATGACCGCGCCCGCGGCCGGCGGAGAGCGCTTCATCGCGGTCGCCCGCTTCCAGTGGATGTCGGAAGTGGCTGCGGTGCTGCGCGAGCGGCTAGGGCCTACCGCCGCGAAGGTGCCCAAGCGCGGAGTTCCCAACCTCGTCGTACGAGCGATGGGGATCTTCGATCCCGCGGTCCGCTCGATCGCCAAGCAGTTGGGCCAGAAGGTCGAGCTGTCGTCGGCGAAGGCCGAAAGCGTGCTGGGTTGGAAGCCGCGGCCGCTCGACGAGACGATCGCCGAGTGCGCGCAGAGCCTGGTCGACGCGAACGAGGTCTGAGTCGATGGCGAACGTGCTCTGTGTGCTCTACGACGATCCGGTCGAGGGCTATCCGTCGGCGTACCCGCGCGACGAGATACCGACGATCGAGCGCTACCACGACGGCCAGAGCACGCCGACCCCGGAGGCGATCGGCTTCACGCCGGGCGAGCTCCTCGGCAGCGTCTCTGGTGAGCTGGGGCTGCGCGAGTTCCTCGAGGAGCGCGGGCACCGGCTGGTTGTCACCTCGGACAAGGACGGCCTGGACTCGGCCTTCGAGCGCGAGTTGCCGGAGGCGGAGGTGGTCATCTCCCAGCCCTTCTGGCCTGCCTACCTGACCGCGGAGCGGATCGCCAAGGCGCCGAAGCTGAAGCTGGCGCTGACCGCGGGGATCGGCTCGGATCACGTCGACCTGCAGGCGGCGATGGCGCAGGGGCTGACCGTCGCCGAGGTCACCTACTCCAACAGCATCAGCGTCGCCGAGCACGTGGTGATGATGATCCTCGGGCTGGTGCGCAACTACATCCCCTCCTACCAAGTGGTGGTCGAGGGCGGCTGGAATATCGCCGACTGCGCTTCGCGCTCCTATGACCTGGAGGGAATGCAGGTGGGCACGGTCGCGGCGGGCCGGATCGGATCCGCCGTCCTGCGCCGGCTCAAGCCGTTCGAGGTCGGCCTGCACTACACCGACCGCCACCGGCTGCCGCCAGAGGTCGAGGAGGAGCTCGGCGTCACCTTCCACCCCGACGTCGAGTCGATGGTCGAGGCCTGCGACGTGGTGACGATCAACGCGCCGCTGCACCCGGAGACGGAGAACCTCTTCGACGACGAGCTGCTGGCGAAGATGAAGCGAGGCTCCTACTTGATCAACACCGCGCGCGGCAAGATCTGCGATCGCGATGCGGTCGCGCGGGCGTGCGAGAGCGGCCAGCTGGCGGGCTACGCGGGCGACGTCTGGTTCCCTCAGCCGGCGCCCCAGGACCACCCCTGGCGTTCGATGCCCCACCACGGCATGACCCCACACACTTCCGGCACCAGCCTCTCGGCCCAGGCCCGCTACGCCGCGGGCACCCGAGAGATCCTCGAGTGCTGGTTCGACGGGCGCCCGATCCGCGAGGAGTACCTGATCGTCGACGGCGGCACGCTCGCCGGCGCCGGTGCGCACTCCTACAGCGAGGGCGACGCGACCGGTGGCTCCGAGGAAGCGGCCCGCTTCAAGAGCGGCTGACCGCACGGTGGACGGTCAAGGATGAAGATGCGCGCCGCGGTGCTGGAGCAGTTCGGCGAGCCGCTCGCGGTCCAGGAGGTCGAGCTCGCCGAGCCGCGGGCGGGGGAGGTGCTGATCCGCCTGGTTGCCTGCGGCGTCTGTCACACCGACCTCTACACCGCCTCGGGCGCCGACCCGTCGGGCTACGCGCCGACCGTGCTCGGCCATGAGGGAGCCGGTGTCGTCGAGCAGGTCGGCGCCGATGTCACCTCGCTCAAACCCGGCGACCACGTTGTCACCCTTTTTTCGCCCCAGTGCGGCGAGTGCGTGCACTGCGTCGACCCGCGGACCAACCTCTGCATGGCGATCCGCGAGCAGCAGAACAAGGGCTTCCTTCCCGACGGCAGCGCCCGCATCTCACGCGACGGCGACGGCGTCCGTCACTTCATGGGCTGCTCGACCTTCGCCGAGTACACGGTGATGCCGGAGATCGCCCTGGCGAAGATCGACCCCGAGGCGCCCTTCGAGCACGCCTGCCTCTTCGCCTGCGGCCTCTCGACCGGCCTCGGCGCGGCGATCAACACCGCCGCGGTGACGCCGGGTAGCACCTGCGCCGTCTTCGGCGCCGGCATGGTCGGCCTTGGCGCCGTCGCCGGCTGCCGCCTGCAGGGCGCCGAGCGCATCGTCTGCGTCGACCTCTCGCCCGAGCGGCTCGAGCTCGCTCGCGGCCAGGGCGCCACCGACACGATCGAGGGAGGCGAGGGCGCGGTAGATGAGATCCTCGCGATGACCGGCGGCTTCGGCGCCGATTACACCTTCGAGGCGACCGGCAACGTAGCTGTGATGCGCCAAGCGGTCGAAGCCGCCCGCATGGCCTGGGGCCTCTGCACGGTGGCTGGCGTCGCCGGCAAGGGGGAGACCCTCGACATCGTCCCCCGCCTGCTGATCACCGGCCGCCGCGTCGCCGGCTCCTCCTTCGGCGGCGTCAAGGGCCGCGACCAGGTCCCCGTTCTGATCGAGCGCGCGATGGCCGGCGAGATCGACGTCGAGCCCTTCATCTCCCACCGCATCGCCCTCGACGAAGTCAACCGCGGCTTCGAGCTGATGGAGGCCCAGGACGGCATCCGCAGCGTGATCGAGTTCGGCTAGGTAGTCCGCGACGCCCGTCCGCAAGGCCGCTGAGAATTTCTTGGAACGTGCACCCAAGGGCTCTGGGCTGCCTCAAACGTAGCTGTGAACCGGAAATTAATAGTGGATCTAATTCCACTAAAAGAACCATCTGGGCAGAAAGGTCAAACTTTCACTTGCATAATTCTCCCGCGTGAGGTAAGACACGCGCTGTACCGGGTCAATCACTTAGTTGTCACTTCCGTTGGCACGCTGTGGCGGGTTTAACGGAGAGGACAGGGGGAGATCGAGTGAAGGGGGTAAGTCTCGTCGTAGCACTGCTGGTGGCGCTGTGCGCTTTCAGTTCGGGCATTGCATTTGCGGAGCAAAGCGAATCGGGCCCGACGGGCGACCCCGGTCAAGCCGAACCCGGCCCCGAAATCGCCGCCGAGCGCACCGCCGACTCCGAAACCCTCACCCTCCCCGACGGCCAGCTCGAAACGAGGATCTACCCCGAGCCCGTCAACTACCGCGACGAAGAGGGCAACTGGCGCCCGATCGGGGAAAGGTTGCACGAAACCGGCGAACAGACCCTCGTCAACGGTCCGAATGACTTTAACGTCACCCTGCCCAAGCAGATCGACTCCAAGCCGGTTCGCTTCGAAGTGGGCGATGAGTGGGTCGAAAGCCAGCTCCTGCGCAAAGACCTGGAAGGCGCCGATCTTGAAGGCGAGATCGCAACCTACGAAGGGGAAGGCAACGCCCCGTCCTTCGAATTCACTGGGCTCGGCAACGGCCTCAAGGAGGCGATCGAGCTTTCCAACCCGGGCCAGGCCAGCACCTTCAGCTACGAGCTGAGCGCGTCCAGCGGCCTCGAGCCCTCCCTCGCCGAAGACGGTTCGGTCCAGTTCCGCGATTCCGAAGGCAAGACGGCCGTCTTGCTGCCGGCGCCGGTCATGAGTGACAGCGCCGGAGCCGAATCGCGCGCCGTCAAATACGAGCTCGGCCCCGAAGAAGAAGGCCATTGGAAGCTCTCGGTCGTCGCCGACCCCGAATGGCTTACGCAGCCCGGCCGAAAATTTCCCGTGAGCATCGACCCGACGATGACCGTGGGAACCGCCCACGCCTGCGTGATCGGCGGCACGACAGGTGAAACCGGCTGGATCGATTGCTCCAGCTGGGGCCGAAAAGACCTTCTAATCGGCTATGTGCCTCAGCTCGAAAGCAAATACGACGGCTGGTACCGCACCTTGCTGGAACTGGAAACGACCTCGATCCCGGTGGGCTCCGAAATCGCCTCGGCGACCTTCAACCTCCACTCGCTCGAAGTCGCCAAGAACACCAAAGGGGTCGAGCTGCGCAAAGTCACCAAGCCCTGGAACTGGGAAGCGGCCTGGAGCCGCTACGACGGCACGCACCTCTGGACCGCCGAAGGCGGCGATTACTCCGAAAGCCTCGGCGAAGTCCTCACCGCGACCCGCGGCAACCAGATCGGCTGGTGGCAGTTCAACATGCCCACGAGCGTCGTCGAAAAAGAAGTCAACGCCAAAGCGTGGCTGAGCATGATCATGAAGCTGATCGACGACAAAGTGCGCGAATGCGGCAAAGAAAGCTGCACCGAACGCAAGCTCGACTTCGACTCCGACCACGCGACGACCGAAGCCAACCGGCCCTATCTCTCCGTCGTCTACAAAGCCCCGGCGCCGATCGTCACGACCGAAGCGGCCACCTCCGTCACCGAAACCGGCGCCACGCTCAAAGGCCAGGTCAACCCCCACGGCTACGCGACCACGTATCAGTTCGAATACGGCACGACGACCTCCTACGGGACCAAAGTGCCGGTAACGGCGGAAAGCGTCGGCTCGGGCACGACGAATGTCGCCGTCAGCAAAGCGATCAGCGGCCTGAAAGGCAACACGACCTACCACTACCGTGTCTCGGCGACCAACGCCTACGGGACGACTCCCGGAGAAGACAAAACCTTTGCCACGCCGAAACCTCCAAGTGCAACCACCGAAGCGGCCACAGGCGTCAAAGAAACCGAAGCGACGCTGAAAGCAAGCGTCAACCCCAACGGTTCGGCTACGACCTACCAGTTCGAATACGGCCCGACCACTTCCTACGGCTCGAAAGTGCCGGCCAGCCCCGAATCGATCGGCTCCGGGACTAGCGCGGTCGCCGCCAGCAAAGCGATCTCCGGCCTCAAAGAAGGCACGACCTACCACTACCGGGTCGTCGCTAGCAATGTAGCGGGAGCCGTCAATGGCTCGGACAAAACTCTGACGACGCTCGATCCGCCGGAGACGACGATTACATCCCCGCAGGCCAGTTACACGGCCGGAGAAACGTCACCGATCGCGTTCGTCTCAGACCAGTCCGGGTCGACCTTCAAATGCTCGCTTGACGAAGGCGAAGTCCCGAAAAAAACCTGCACCTCACCCTACTCCCTGCCCGAACACCTCAGCCCTGGCTGGCATACCTTCGTAGTCGCGGCCACGAACGGGGGAGGGCTTACCGACCCGACGCCCGCGACGCACGTCTTCAACCCCGCGATCTATCCGCCCGCGCCCTCTACGAGCAAGTTGATCGCGCCCGGCGAAGGCGAGAAAACCGCGAGCTACTACACGCTGCAGGCCGAATGGGGCAAAGAACCCGCAGGCGGCGGCGTGACCGGCGTCACCTTTCAGATGAAGCTGTACTCGTGGAAAGACTTCAAGCCTGTCCCGGCGGAATGCATGATCGATGGAAAAGGAAAACAGGTGTCCTGGCCGCTGCCGGTCTCTCAGAACCCCGGTCACAGCGACCCCGTCTTCTTGAAGGTCTACGGCTGCTCCGCGTTTGCGAGCGCCGGATATCCGGACGAGGACATCAAGTTCCGAGCCGCGTTCGACGGCGGCGTCAATGCGGCCGGGGCGAGTGAGTCGGTAACGACGGAATACTTTGGCAAACACGATGGAGTCGGAGCTCCCACCGACGCCTCCCAACAGATCGGCCCGGCGAGCCTCGACCTGCTTACCGGCAACTTTACCCTTAGTCGCACCGATGTCTCGATCCCGGTGCCGGGGTCCGAAGCAAATCTGGAATTCGCACGCACCTACCAGTCCAACTACAACGACGAGGCGGTGGCCTCGATGGTCCTCGGTGGCATGTGGCAGCCCTCGGCGCCGGTCGAACAGGCCTTCGAAGGCGAAGCGTGGTCCGAACTGCGCGAACGTCACGAAGACGAAGTTCCGGCTCAGTACGACAAAGAATGCGAAGAAGAAGGCTATAGCCACGAAGAATGCCTGATCGAAGAAGCGATCCCTGCGGCCGACTGGATCGAACTGCTCGACAACGAAGGCGGCTCGGCGGCCTTCGAAATCAAGGGTGGTAACTACGTCGCACCCGAATACATGAAGGAATACGTGCTCACCAAGCAAGGATCGGGGGCAAGCGCAACCTTCGAACTTGCCAGCCCCGAAGGCACCCATACCGTCTTCGTCAAGAACGAAGTCGGCATTCAGGGTTCCTACCGTCCGACGTCGGTCTCCTGGCAGGCGACCGAAAAATCGGCGCGGATGGTCTACGAACACGTCGAAGGCACCGGCGAGTACCACCTGATCAAGGTGATCGCGCCGGCACCTTCCGGCGTTACCTGCAGCGACTCGGCGGCAACCAAAACCGCGGGATGTCGCACCCTCACCTTCCAGTACTTCCCATGCACATGCAGCGGTTGGAATCGCCTCTCGTCGATCACCTACTACAACGGCTCGGGCAACGAAGCCCAATCGCAGGTGGTGGCGCAATACGAATACGACCCGAAATACCGCCTGATCGCGGAGTGGGACCCGCGCATCTCGCCGAGCCTCAAAGAGACCTACGGCTACGACGAATGGTACAAGCTGCAGTCGCTCACTCCGCCCAGTAAGGAACCCGGGAAAAATCTGGAACCATGGAAATTCGAATACTACGACTGGCACAACTCCCACTTGGAAGGGCGGCTAAAGAGCGTAAGTCGGGCAAGTTTGTTGGAAAGCCCAAAAACCGCTCAGACGACCGTTGTCTACGAAGTTCCGGTCGGCGGCAGCGGGGCTCCCTATGACTTGAGCCCCGCGAGCGTCGCCGAATGGGGCCAGACCGACTATCCGGTCAACGCGACCGCAATCTTCCCGCCGACCGAGGTCCCGGGGGAACCGCCGAGCGACTACACCCAGGCGACCGTCGAGTACATGGACCCCGACGGCTACGTGGTCAATACGGTATCTCCCCAGGTGCCTGGCGTTAGCGGCCTTTCGCTTTCCACGACCGAAACGGACCGGCACGGCAACGTCGTTCGCGCCCTCTCGCCTCAAAACCGCCTGCTGGCGCTTGCGGCGGGCAAAGAATCGGCTGTGCGCTCGCACCAGCTCGACAGTCAGTCGACCTACTCGGCCGACGGGACCGAAATGCTCGAATCGCTGGGACCGCTTCACAAAGTACGCCTCGAATCGGGCTCTACGGTCGAAGCACGCGCGCGCACGGTCGTCCAGTACGACCAGAATGCTCCGAAACCGCCCGAAGGCACTCCGATGCCGCACCTGCCTACGACTGAAACGACCAGCGCCAAGACCCCAAGCGGGGAAAACCTCGAATCGCGGGTGACCGAAACCCACTACGAATGGACGCTGCGAAAGCCGACGGAAACGATCGTCGATACCGCCGAAGGCGGGCTCAAGCTGAAGACCCGGATCGCCTACGACAAAGAAACGGGCATGCCGGTCGAAAGCAGCCTGCCGGCCAAACCCGAAGGCGGCGATGCCCACACGACCAAGACGATCTACTACACCAAGGAAGCCCAAAGCGACCCAAACGGCTCTTGTGGCAGCAATGCCACATACGCCGGCCTGCCCTGCAAGACCATGCCGGCCAGCCAGCCGGGAACGGCAGGGCTGCCGGAACTGCTCGTGACCAAATACAAGGCCTACAACGGTCTCGATGAGCCGACGGAAATCGTCGAAAGTCCCGGCGGCAAAGAAGAAGAAGGAAAGACTCGCAAAACGATCAAGGAATACGACGAAGCCGGACGGGCAACGAGCAGCAGTCAGATAGGCGGAGGAACGCAGCTGCCACCAACGCAGACCGTCTACGACAAATACACGGGGTTGCCCGTCGAACAAGCATTCGCCTGCAAAAGCGAATGCACCGCCCCGCGGTTCACCGCTCCCTTCGGCTCCTCTGGCGCCGGCAAAGGCCAGCTCAACGGGCCGCGGGGAGTCGCGGCCGACAAGAAAGGCCACGTCTGGGTTGTCGATCGCGCCAACAACCGGGTCGAGGAGTTCGATGAACAGGGCGAATACATCGGTCAGTTCGGCTCGGCCGGCTCCGGCAACGGCCAGTTCAACAACCCCTGGGGAATTGCGGTAACGCCCAGCGGCAACATCTGGGTCACCGACACGGGCAACGTCAGGGTTCAGGAGTTCAACGAAAAAGGCGAATTCCTCCAGAAATTCGGCACCAAAGCCACGACGGGTTCTAAAGGCACCGAATTCGTCGAACCGGAAGGCATTGCCGTTGCCTCCGGGGGCATGATCTGGGTATCGGACGGTGCCGGCGCCCGCATTGGGGAGTTCCGCGAAACGGTCTCCAAAGAATCGGAACGATTCGTCCGCAACGCGAGCACGACGGGCACCGGGAATCCCGGCCTCCTCGATCCGATCGGCCTGGCCACGGATTCGAGCGGCAATCTCTGGGCCGCCGACGAAACCGGGAACCGGCTCCTGGAGTACAACTCCGAAGGCGGATTCCTCCAGACGATCGGTTCGACCGGCACCGGCAACGGCCAGTTCAAAAACCCGGTCGGCGTGGCCCTCTCGCCCTCGGGCAACGTCCTCGTCGTCGACAAGGGCAACAGCAGGGTCGAGGAGTTCCAGTCCAACGGCACCTTCCTCTACAAACTCGGCACCGCCGGGAGCGGCAGCGAAGGCCTCTCAGAACCACGTGGCCTGGCGCTAGGAGCGGGCAACGCCGTCTTCATTGCCGACAAAAACAACAACCGGATTCAGAAGGCAGCCTTCGACCCTCCCTTCGACACTCAGGCCGTCGTGACGGCCTACGACAAACTCGGCCGCCCGGCCAAATACACCGACGCCGACGGCAATACGTCCGAAGTGACCTACGACCTTCTCGGTCGCCCGGTCAAAATATGGGACGGCAAGGGCACCCAGATCTATGGCTATGACAAAACCTCCGGGCTCCTGGTCGCCATGGAAGACTCTGCCGCTGGGCTCTTCACGGCCGGATATAACGCCGACGGCGCCATGACCGAACAGGGCCTGCCCACCGGGCTGGTCGCCAAAAAGACCTACGACGAAGCGGGATCTCCCACCAAACTCACCTACACCAAGGTCACCAACTGCACCGAAAAATGCACCTGGCTGGAAGAAAGTCAGGAACGTTCGATCTACGGCCAGGTCCTTTCGCAGAAAAGCTTGACCTCGAGCCAGCAGTACTCCTACGACAAAGCCGGCAGGCTGACCCTGGTCCACGACACGCCCACTGGCGGCGGTTGCACGACGCGCGTCTATGCCTTTGACGCGGACTCCAACCGGACCAGCCTGACCACGCGCGCTCCGGGAGTCGGCGGTGCCTGCGTGGAATCGGGCGGCACCTCACAGACCTACACCTATGACGCTGCCGATCGGCTGACCGACTCGGGAATCGAATACGACAACTTCGGGCGAATCACGAGCTTGCCCGGGAAATACGCAGGCGGCGAAACGCTCAAAACCAGCTTCTACAGCAACGAAATTCTCGCCAGTCAGTCCCAAGGGGATCTGACGAACAGCTACCAGCTCGATGCCACCGGAAGGGTGCGCCAAGTCACCCAGACCGGATCGAAAGAAGGCACCGAAATCTTTCACTACGCGATGGCCTCGGATTCCACCGCGTGGACTGAACGAGGCTCGGCCTGGACGCGCAACATCAGCGGCATCGGCAGCGAACTGGCGGCGATCCAGCCGAGCACGGGAGAAACGAGCCTCCAGCTGACCGACCTGCATGGCGATGTCGTTGCCACGGCCAGCCTCAGCTCTACAGCCAAAGAACCGACTGCAAAATTTGAATTCGACGAGTTCGGCAACCCGAAATCAGGCGCCGCCGGGCGCTTCGGCTGGCTCGGTGGCAAGAAGCGGCGGACCGAACTGCCCTCGGGCGTGATCCAGATGGGGGTCCGAAGCTATGTGCCGGCGCTGGGGCGATTTATCTCGGTTGATCCGGTTACGGGGGGGTCGGCCAACGCTTACGATTACGCTGACCAGGATCCAATCAATGCCTTCGACCTAACCGGTGAATCGCGGACGGGTTATCCACCGAAACGAACACCAGCAGACATCCGGGCTCGAAATCGCAGGATTGCGAGGGAACACGGTTTCCGGCCGTTCGACACGAACGGCTGCACCGGCCGAGGGTGTGTGACTCGTGACTTCGCCCACGTTGGAAGCGTTAACTTTGGACACGTGCTTGGTGGCCTGGTCAAAAAGATGGTAACGGTCGCAAGCGATATCCCAACCGTGGCTCTCTACAGAGCAACCGTAGAAGGATATGTGCATACAATCGCGGGAAAGCATGGAGGTATTGGCGAAAAGCTGTGGGGATGTTTCCATGGGGGAGCGAAAGCATACGAACAGGCGGCGGGGCTCATTGCAAAGTCTGGACCGGAGGAAGACGGTCCGGAGGCAGTCGCAGGATATGGCTGGATAGCCACCGACTGCGCTCTCGGATATATTGGATCTTAATTTGACCAACCGGCTAAATCAAAGAGAAGACCGGCTGTTTCCCCTCAATCACAGCGCAATGACCAAACCCCTAGTTGCATGATGATCGCCGAAAGAAATTTATTGCTTCTCGTCGCTGTCGCGGTAATGATTGGTGGCCAACTTGCGTGGTTTCTCAGCCATCCAATCAGCGTGTTTGGGGTAGTTATTTTGGTAGCGGTAGGAGTCCTATCGTGGTTTCTCTTGCGTGGCAACAAAGTTGCGTGGACGCTCGCGATGCTTTCTGGGGTCACCCAACTTGTGGGACCGCTTGCGTGGGCTCAGCCAGCCTGGTTTGCGGGTAGCGGAGCGATTCTTCTCGTATGCTTGCTGTACCCTTCCTCACGGGCGTTCGTTTGGAGCTGAGTGTTCTCAAGGGCAAGCATCTGCGGGGCTAGACCTCAAGCACCGCGTTTGGCGAACCTATGCTGGTCCAATTTCACGGTTTATCACGGAACGGTCCTTGACGCCGCCGGTATCTGTCGAAAAGCCACAACATGAAGAGCAAGTACAGGACTGCAAACGTAAGCTTGTTGATCCAAACGACGATATCCAAGTTGGATGGAAAGGTGGCCGCGAAAATCAGCAGGGAACCCAAGACGATCTCGCGCCGCAGGAGCCGATCGGCTGCGACCTCGATGAAATAGGACCACCTGGCGAGTACGGTATACATGTAAATAGGGTATCGCCTGTGCGGGCCAAAGGTACGCTCGCTCTCAATTTGTAAGCTCGATTCGCACGCTGGCGCTCGACGTTCAACGCTTGTTGGATGCGCTTGAGCCTCAGCTCGGTTGTGGCTTGCTCACGCCTGTGCACGACGATCATCTCTGCCCGCGTAGAGACGGAAGGGATGAAGCCCGTCGCATTATCCCTTGTCCGTCCTCGCGCCGACTGGCGGAAGCACGATAACGCGCGCAAGTTCTAGGCTGCAGTGAAAATGCCGAAGTGCGCAAAGGAGAAAGTGAGCCGGACCAGGTTTGAAGGAGACCGTAGATCAGGGTCTCAAACCCGGCGTGGCTCAGTGATGAATGCGTCGCCGCGCCGGGCATCAAAGTCAAGTACTCAATCGGATAGTGCAACCGAAGAAGTAATGCATCCGTGAACGTCCGCCAACCCCGTTGGTCTCAAAAAGCCCTTGCCCTACCTGAGCGCGCCTACCGCGCACAATGCACTGACATTGGGGTCGACGGTGATGGCACCATCGACAACGCACCGGTTTAGTCCTGGCTCGCTCGAGAAAGCGGAACGATGGCAATCTTCCGCTGAGCCTCGGTCGTCGCCCGCGTTCGGCCTTCAAGTTCGACCGTCGACTCACTATGGCGAGGGTGGCCCCGCCGCCACCGTTTTCGGGCACCGCTACCTTTCGCCACCGGCAAGATGTCCCAACCGTCCTGGACTGGATCGCTAGCTGTGCTCTTCGCCGGCGCGACGGGGGTTCGGCTAACCGGTTCGGATTTCAGGGCTGGATTCTCACCCCGCCTGAAAGCCGAGTAGCTGCATGGGTCTACGAAAAAATGCGTAGTCGTAGGGTGGCTAGTCCTTTTTCGCCAGGTTGACCTTGTCTGCATAGGCGGCAAGCGAGTCGGTCGGTTCAACTTGCCAGGCCTCCAGTGCGGAGGATTGGATGATCGTCTCGATGAGATCGCTGGTGCCGCCGACAAGACTCGAATCGAAGTCGACCTCACTGGCGACGAGCCATGAGTGGTCTGCGGGCCAGATTAGGTTAGGTGCTTCGCGCTGCAGAAACTCGGAGGGATCAGGTTTGGGCGGCGGCCTTTCGCTCTTGTTGGCAACGAATGTCACCTGAACAGAACCGGGCGCGGACCCCCAGTCGAATTCGATCTGGTCAACGGCCGAGAGAGGACCGACGAGGACGATGTGGTCGCGACCGTCAGGGAGCTCGAGAAGTGGCTTCAGCTCGTGAGCCGGAAAAGAATTTGACCAGCTCTGGATCGTGCAGAGACCGAAAAAGCAGCGTGCGGGGTCAGCCGTGTAGACGGAAAGGATCTCGCAGAGTGCATCAAGCGTCTGGGTATCCATCGCGCCAATCGGCGGGTCCGATCCTTCCCACTTCGTCCTATTTGGGTCGTTGGAGCTATGACGGCCTCCGAGTTCACCGGCGTCGGCGAGTCCAAGGACCGCATGCCACTGCATCTCACGATGCGGAATGGTCCCGCACGCCTTCGCTACATCCGCCCAGCTGACCCGATGTCCCTCTGAGTCCGACGCCGGGTGAAAGATACGGGCGTATGCCTCAAAGTCTTTCGGTACCTCAAGTGTCACTGCACCGAACTCGCCCCCAAGCCTGGGGCTGATCCAGGCTCCCGCCGCCGCGCCATCGGTGATCTCAAGGTCTTGGCTCATCATGGCTAGCACCCGTTACTGCCAATGGGATTGTTATGGGCGGATAGTTCTGGCCCTCCCATTGGGCACCGCAAGCTAGCGCTTGGGTGTCCCTGAGTATCTCTCCCCGGAAGCATCAAGGCGGGTGGCCGCCTCGAGCGGCTAGGAAGTCGAAGCGGCCTCGCTGAGCGGCGTCGACCCCGGCTCGCCGAAGACGCGGGCGAGGACGATGCTGAGCTCGTAGAGGGCGATCAGCGGGGCGGTCTCGAGAAGCATCGAGACTGGGTCGACGCCCGGCAGTGCGGCGGCGACGATCGCGCAGCCTAGGTAGGCGTAGCGGCGGTTCTGCTGCAGCTGGCGCACCTTGACTATTCCTAGGCGAGTTACCGCGAGGATCCCGACTGGGACCTGGAAAACGACTCCGCAGGCGAGCAGTGTGCTGGCGAAGAAACTGTAATATTCCCGCGCTCGAACCTGGACGTTGAACTGCGAGTCGTTGAAGTTGAGTAGGAACTTGGTTGCGGCCGGCAGGACTACGAAGTAGCCGAAGGCGATCCCGGCGATGAAGAGGACTGGGATCAACAGCAGTAGGGGGAGGATCGTGCGCCGCTGGTGGTCGCTGAAGGCCGGCAGCAGGTAGGCGTAGGCCTGGTAGAGGATGATCGGCAGCGAGAGGATGATCGCCCCGTAGGCGGCGACGGTCATCGTTGTCGTGAACGGCTCGCTGATCCCGAAGGTGATCAGTTTGTGGTGATTGGAGGGGAGTGGCGCGCTTGCCAGTTCGAGCAGCAGGTGGTTCTGCCAGAAGCAGAGCGCCAGGGCGACGCCAAAGACCGTGAGTGAAACGACGATGCGCGAGCGCAGCTCGTCGAGGTGCTCGACGACGCTCACCTCGTCCTCATACGAGATCGCTTTTACGCGGCGCATCGCGTCCACCTCAGACCCGCGTCTTGGTGGCTTCGGCCTCGGTCACGGGGCCGTGGGCCACGGCGACAGGGCCCTGCTTGACGGCGACGGGCTCGGGTCGCTCCGGTGAATCGCCGGTAACCGAGCCACGGAACTCGTTGATGCCTTTGCCGAGCGACTTGCCCAGCTCCGGCAGGCGTTTGGGCCCGAAGACGACGAGGGCGATGATCAGGACTACGAGAATCTCCATTGGTCCGATGTTGGGCACGGTGACCTCCAGTGCGTTTGGCTTTTGGTTGTTCGAAGTTCGTTATCGACTCCGGCGAGGCCGATCT
>DASYIY010000058.1:0-12550 GCA_035997045.1 Solirubrobacterales bacterium
CCCGCCGGTGAACTTGAGTTCCTGAAAGCGAAGGTTGGTCGCTTGGTTGAGCATCGAGTATCCGAGGCTGGGGGTAGCGCCGGGGGCCGGCTTGATCGTCACCATGCTCGACTTGTTGGCTTTGGTCACGTTGACGCTGTAGGAGCCGGAATTGAGGCAGATCACTGCTCCCGCCGCAGCGGAGGAAACAGCGGTGGAAAGGTTGGCGCCGGAGGAGAGGGTCTGGGTGCAGCTCGCGCCGCCGCCGCTTTCGGTGCTCTGCACGGTCCAGCTGTCCGTTGCAGGGGTTGCGTCGGTGTTGCCTGCGGTGTCGGTTGCTTTCACTGCGACGGTATGAGCGCCGACAGCCAGGGAACTGTAGGCCTTGGCCGAGGTGCAGCCGGCCCAGGTCCCCAAGTCGAGCTGGCACTGGAAGGTCGAGCCGCTCTCGGTGGAGCTGAAGGCGACGCTGGCGCTGGTCGCGGTGGTCGTGCCCGAGGGGCCGGAGGTGATTGTGGTGTCGGGCGCGGTGGTGTCGGTGGGGGGAGTCGCTGCCTGAACGGTCCAGCTTTGGGTCGCCGGGGAGGTGTCGATATTGCCGGCCGCATCGGTCGCTTTCACCGAGAAGGTGTGCGAGCCGACGGCGAGGGCGCTATATGCCGCCGGTGAAACGCACGTGCTCCACGATCCCGAGTCGAGCTTGCACTGGAAGGTCGAGCCGCTCTCGCTGGAGCCGAAGGCGACGCTGGCGCTGGTCGCCGTGGTCGTGCCCGAGGGGCCGGAGCCGATCGTGGTGTCGGGTGCGGTCGTGTCCGCAGGCGGCGAAGGCGGCGTGGTTTCCTGCACGGTCCAGCTGCGAGTGGCGGGCGAGGGGTCGGTGTTGCCGGCGGCGTCTATCGCTTTGACCGAGAAGGTGTGTGAGCCGGCAGTCAGGCCGCTATAGGACTTGGGTGAGATGCAGCTGACCCACGATCCCGAGTCGAGCTTGCACTGGAAGGTCGAGCCGCTCTCGCTGGAGCCGAAACCAAGGCTGGCGCCGGTGGAGGCGATGGTGCCGGTCGGGCCCGAGTTGATCGTGGTGTTGGGCGCGGTCGTATCGGCGGGGGGCGGTGGAATGACCGGAGGCGGTGCGGGCGGCCCGGCCGGGGTGCTGGCGCGGTTGCGTGGATCCGAACCGGCAAATACCTCGGCGCCGTCGCTGAAGCCGTCTCCGTCGGTATCGAACTTTCTTGGGTTCGTCCTCGTCCTGTGTTCCTCTACCCAGCTGCTGAGTCCATCCCTATCGGGATCCGTCTGTCGTGAGAGCGTCCTAGCTGTCGTCGCACGATTTGTCACCGTGACTGCCTCTGCCGTTTTCAAACCGTTGTGGCTACTGCTACCGGCGCCGGCGGTCGCGACGGGCGCGACAATAAGCAAAGCGACCGCACTGAAGGCGATCGCAAGGGGAGCACGGAACGGGGCGATTGTATGAGAAAGCTTGCGCATTGCCCCGCTTATCGGTGAGGGCAAGTAGGTCTGAACTCCGGATGGCTTATTACTGGACGAAGGTCTTAGCATGGCTCTGGACTACCCAGTTCTGTATGGCTGAAGCAGCGGCCGGAAGTTCGAGAAGCGGAGGCCCGTTTTTGGGAGAGATGCGTAGACACGTCCACCGGCTCCGCAGATTGCTGCCCCTTTCACTGCGATGTGCGCTTCAAGAGCGCTCGCCAAGCCGATCCCGGCGCTGGCGCGAATTGCCCGGAGTCGAGCGGGTGGCGGCGATCGGACAAGCGGTTTTGACTTTTGACGACGGCCCCGATTCCTCTCCGCAGGGAACGGCGGCTGTCCTGGACGCCCTGGACGCCGCCGGCGCCAAGGCCACCTTCTTTCTCGTCGGCGAGCAGATTGCCGACTCACCCGATATGGCCGCCGAAATCCTGGCCCGCGGTCACGAAATCGGCGTCCATGGACAGCGGCACTTTCGCCACGACCGGGTCCCCGCCACCGAGTCCGTAACCGACATCGAGGCGGGCTACGCGGCGATCGAGCGAGTTATGGATACCTCACCCCGCTTCTACCGGCCGCCGTACGGCAAGCTCAGCCCGGAGGGTGCCGATGCCTGCCGCCGCCTCGGCCTCGAGGTCGCCTACTGGTCGACGTGGGGTCTCGATTGGGAGCCGTTGCCGAGCGCGCGCATCGCTCGCCGGGTCAATCGCGACCTCGACGATGGAGCGGTTGTCCTGCTCCACGACTCGGCGCGCTACGCGGTCCGGCCGAGCGCGATCGAGACCGCGCGGGCGGTCTCTGCGGTAGCGCGACGCGCGTCCGAGCTCGGTCTCGATCTGGTCACGCTCGGCGACGCCTGCGGAGCACCGTCGCCAGCGGCAAAGCCGGCGGTGTGAGGTGAAACGCGATCGCCCTGAAAAGGCGCTGATAGTTGCCTCGCCGGGAGGGCATCTACTGCAGATGCTTGCCCTCGAGCCCGCCTGGGGGGACATGGAGCGGACCTGGGTCACCCTGCGCTCGACCGACGTCGAGTACCTGCTCAAGGACGAGGACGTGATTTACGGCCACGGACCGACGCCGCGCGACATCGGCAACTTCTTCCGCAACCTGCGCCTTGCCTGGAAGGTCCTGCGCGAGCAAGACCCAAGCGTGGTCATATCGACAGGAGCCGGCCTGGCCCTGCCTTTCTTTCTGCTCGGACGCCTGCAACGGCGCCGGCTCGTCTACGTCGAGTCGATCACCCGGGTCGAGAAGCTGGCGCTGACGGGAAGACTGGTCTACCCGCTCGCCACCGCCTTCTTCGTCCAGTGGGACTCGCTCGCCGAGCTGCCCAGAGCCCGCTTCCACGGGAGCGTCGCGTGATCTTCGCCACCGTGGGCTCGACCCAGATCCCTTTCGAGCGTTTTGTCCGGGCCCTCGAAACCCTGCCCGGGGAGCAACTCCTGGTTCAGCACGGGCCGGTAGAGCCACCCGCGGGCGCGGCGCAAGCAAACGCCTTCATGCAGTTCCCGCAGATGATCGAGAGCATGGAAGCGGCCGACGTCGTCGTCTGCCACGCCGGCGCCGGCAGCATCCTCTGCGCCCTGCGGGCGGGCCACACACCGGTGGTCGTTCCGCGCCTGAAGCGCTACGAGGAGACCGTCGACGACCATCAGGTCGAGTTCAGCCGAGCCCTGGCCGCCAAGGGAAAGGTGATTGCGGTCGAGGACCTCGATCGTCTCAGCGCGGCCGTCGAGGGGGCTCCGCGGCGACGCTCGACAGAGGAGCGAACCGGCCTACTGCCGATTCAGGCTGCCGTTCGGGAGGCACTGCGCGCCTCCCCAATCCTCGCCTGAGCGCGCCGCCTCAGCTGACGGCGAGGGCGGCGTGAACTGCCTGCGCGGCCTCGGCCACCTGCTCGTCGCTCAGGGCCGGACCCATCGGCAGGGCGAGCGATTCGGCCGCCGCGGACTCGACTCCCGGCAATGGAACCCGCGGCGCGAACTCGTGCAGCGCGGGCTGGCGGTGAAGCGGAATCGTGTAGTAGGCGCGGGCTCCGACGCCGGCGGCCGCGAGTTGCTCCGCGAGCCGGTCGCGCTCGGGGCAGCGGACGACGTAGAGGTGGTAGCAGGACTCGCCCCCGGCGGTCTCGGCTGGCAGCTCGAGCGCATCGGCAAGTCCGTTCTGCGCATAGGCCGCCGCCACGCGCCGTCGCGCCTCGGTCCAACCCACGAGGTGGGGAAGAAGCACCCGCAGACCGGCGGCCTGGAGCTCGTCGAGGCGCGAGTTGTAACCGACCTCGGTGTGCAGCTCCTTGTCCTCGGAGCCATGGAAGCGCAACGTGCGAGCCATCGCCGCGACCTCGTCGTCGTCGGTGACGATCGCCCCGCCGTCGCCAAAGCCACCCAAATTCTTGGAGGGGAAAAAGCTGAAGGTTGCGGCGTCGCCGAGGGCGCCGGCCATGCGGCCGTCGAGCTTGGCGCCCGCGGCCTGCGCGGCATCCTCGAGCAGGCGCAGCCCGTGCGCTGAGGCGAGCTCGCCCAGCTCCCCAACCGGGGCCGGATTGCCATAGAGGTGAACCGGCAGCAGCGCCCTGGTGCGGGGACCGATAAGCGGCTCCGCCGTCGCTGCGGTCATCTCGAACGTATGTGGGTCGACATCGCAGAGAACCGGCGTCGCGCCCGCGTTGACGACCGCCTCGGCAGTCGCGTAGAAGGTCAGCGCCGGTACGACGACCTCATCGCCGGGGCCGATGCCGAGCGCGCGCAGGGCGATCGTCAGGGCATCGGTGCCGTTGGCGACGCCGACGCAGTGGCGGGCGCCGAGGAAGGCGGCGAACTCCGCCTCGAAGGCCTCGACCTGCGGACCGAGGATGTACTGACCCGAGCGCAGGACCTCGTTCTGGCGCGCCGCGACCTCCTCGAACAGCGGCTCCAGCACCGGCCTGATCGCAAACAGCGGAACGCTCAACGCCAGCGCTCCAGCAGATCCTCGTCGGGGACCTGGCGGACGCTGCGGCCCGGCACGCCCATGACGACGGCGCGCGGGGCGACGTCGGCGACGACGACCGCGCCCGCGGCGACGAAGGCCTCCTCGCCGATCTCGATCGCCGGGCAGACGACAACTCCGGCACCGACCCGGCAGGCGCGTCGCAGCAGTGGCCCTTCGAGCTCGAACTCGGCGGCGTGGCGATCCATCGTGTTGTCGTTGGCGAGGGTGACGCCGGGACCGATGAAGACGTCGTCCTCGACCACGGTGCCCGCCGAGAGGTAGCAGCACGCCTGCACGCTGGACCGGGCGCCGATGCTGACGCCGGGGTCGATCGAGCTGAGGCTGCCGACGGTCGCACCGGGGCCGATTTTCGCCCCGTCGCGAATCTGTGCGTGATCGCCGATCCGCGCGCCCGCACCGATCTCGACTCCGGCATGGATGATGGCGTGACCGCCGATCAGCACGTCGGGCCCGATCTGGACGTCGGCGCCGAGCAGCAGCCCAGGCGCCAGATCGGATGGCTGCAGCGCCGCCCCGCTCACCGCGCGAATGTCCCGAAATATCTCGACCTATCGATGATCGGCGGCATGCTAACGATCGCCAGGCAGCGAAAGCTGGACGGCGAGCAATCCGTTGTCTGTGCATGAAAGCAAGCCACCACTGCCGCCCCTCCACGACACCTACACTGCGGCCATGAAGATCGGGATCGTGGGACTCGGGTACGTCGGCTTGCCGCTGGCGGTGGCATTTGCCGAGGCCGGGCACGAGGTTGTCGGGCTCGACTCGGACCTGCGCAAGGTCGAGGGCATCAACGCCGGCCGCAGCCACATCGAGGACATCAGCAATGCGACGCTGGCGCCGCTGGGTGGGCTGCTGCGGGCGAGTGCCAACCAGGCCGACCTGGCCTCCTGCGAAGCGGTGATCATCTGCGTGCCGACGCCGCTGACGGGATCGCGCGAGCCCGACCTCACCTACCTACTCGACTCGGCGACGGCGCTCTCGCAGGTGCTGCAGCCCGGACAGCTGGTGGTGCTGGAGTCGACCACCTACCCCGGTACCACCCGCGAGCGCCTGCTGCCGATCCTCGAGGAGTCGGGCCTCTCGGCCGGCCGCGACTTCCACATCGCCTTCTCGCCCGAGCGGATCGACCCCGGCCGCACCGACTACACGGTGAAGACCACGCCGAAGCTGATCGGTGGTATCACGCCGGCATGCACCGAGCGTGCCCGCGAGCTCTACGGCTTGATCTGCGACGAGGTCGTCGTCCTCTCCAGCCCGGAGACGGCGGAGCTCTCGAAGCTCCTGGAGAACATCTTCCGCTCGGTCAACATCGCCCTCGTCAACGAGCTTGCCCAGCTCTGCGACCGGCTTGGCATCGACATTTGGGAGGTCGTCGACGCCGCCTCGACCAAGCCCTTCGGCTTCATGCGCTTCGACCCAGGCCCCGGCATGGGCGGCCACTGCCTCCCGGTCGATCCCTTCTACCTCGCCTTCAAGGCCCGCGAGCACGACTTCTACCCGGAGTTCATCGAGCTCGCCGGCAAGGTCAACCAGACCCAGCCTGCCTTCTGCGTCGAGCGGATCGAGCGCGCCCTCAACGACGCCGGCAAGCCGGTCAACGGCTCCAAGATCCTGATCCTTGGGGTCAGCTACAAGGCCGGTGTCGGCGACATCCGCGAGTCCCCCTCGCTGAAGATCGCCAAGAAGCTGATCGGCCTCGGCGGCGATGTCTCCTACCACGACCCCCACGTGCCCGCTCTGCAGGACCTCGGCCTCAGCTCGGTCGAGCTCGATGAGGCGTTGCGTAGCTGCGACCTTGCGGCGATCGTCACCGCGCACCCGAGCGTGGACTACGAGGACGTCGTCTCTTCGGCGCCGCTCGTCGTCGATTTCCGCGGCGTCACCCGCAGCATCGACGCGAAGAACCTGGTCAGGCTCTAACTCTCAGGCGATGACCGTCAGCGCGCCGGGCTCGGCGCGCAGCTCGAGTCGCGTCCTCTCGCCGATGTAGTCGCCGTCGACCTGGACCGGGAAGGGACGGACGATGCCGTCCTTGGTCTCGGAGGTGGAGCCGATCGTCGCCTCGGTGACCGCGTTGAACTGTTCGATCTGGCGATGGCGAGCGGCGGGGCGCTGCTCGCTGAAGAGGCGTGACATCAGCGTCGGCATATCGCGTTGCGCGGCCCGCTTGAGCACGCCGAGGGCGAGCGTGCCGTCGTCGATCTCGACCCCCTCGCAGACCCGCACCGGACGGCTGGCGAAGTAGGTGAACGGGTCCGAGTTCTGAGCGAGGGCGGTGACGCCCTCGGCCGAGCCTCCGGCGCTGGTCTCCACCTCGAGCCGCACGGGGTTGAGCAGATAGGAGCGGTAGAAGGCCGAGACAGCTGCCCAGCTGAAGTAATAGGGGCCTGCGGCCGACTTCAGCCGCGGGTGGGCGTCGACCCGCCTGACCACCGTCGCATCGATCCCGGCCCCGCAGGAGAAGACGAAGTGCCGGTCGCCGGCCGCGCCGAGGTCGATTCGCCGCGGCTGCCAGTCGTCGACCACGGCGAGCAGGTGCTCGGTCGCGTCGACGACGTCGTTGGGGATGCCGAGCGTGCGGCAGACGACGTTGGTCGAGCCGCCGGGCAGGACCGAGACCGGCACGTCGGTGCCCGCCAGCCCATTGACGACCTCGTTCAGCGTGCCGTCGCCGCCGAAGGCGACGACTACGTCGTAGCCGTGATCTCGAACCTCTCGCCCGATCTCGGTCGCGTGATTCTGCGCCTCGGTCGAGACCGTTTCGACCTCATAGCGCCCCTGCAGCGCGTAGACCACGAGGTTCTTCAGCCGGTCCGAAACGGTCGTCGCGTAGGGGTTGACGATGATCAGCATCCGCTTCTTGGCGGACTTGCGCGGCTTTCGGGAGCGAATTCGGCTCGTCATCGCGCCGATCGACTGCTTTGACAGGGGGCGAGCGCGATCGATTCGGCTCGGGCGCTGTCCATGCGAAGTGTGGCTGCCACGGCTGCAGCCTATTCCGACGCGCGCCGCGAGGACCCCGGCCGGTTGCCCTCCCGCGCCAGCCTCAACGCGTCAGCTCAGTCGCTTTCTTCCACCTGTCGTCGAATGCGGTCTGCACGACCTCCACGTCGCCACGGCGAGAGACGAATACCGGCGTCACATACGGAGTGCGGTGGTGTCGCGCGAAATAGATCGCCGCGGGCGGCTTGACCGCGTCTTTGACGATGACCATATGCCTGTTGTGGTGCCATGGCTGCTGGAACCTAATTTCGATGTTGGGAAATAATTCGTAGAGATACGGAACGTCGCACAGAAATGCCACGATCAGGCGAATCTTCTTCGCCGACCTGAGATGCTTGCCGCGCCTTTTCTCCCGCTTTCGCAGCCAATCTCCCGTCTCAGAGATAATGTCGATTCTGTTTTTGCCCTCATCCCTATCGATCTGGGTGACCACCTTGAAGCTGTAGGCGTCGAACGTCGAGAGCGTTTTCAGCGTGAGCGGTCGATCGAAAGTCTTGGCGCACACGCGGTCGTCGCGGGAGTGCAACTCGTACTCGGTCCCCTCGTAGAGTTTTTCGAGCGCACCGGTCAGTGCCTCAGCTTTTTCACCCGGGGGTAAATAAGGCGCACTAGGTGCAGTGCGGAGCGGTTAGTCAACCGCGAGGAAGCGCACTACTTGTCCATCTTCAACCTCGCGGACACGACCCTCGTTGATGAGGAGATCGGCATGGCCGATCACCTCGGAGAGGGTTAGGAATGCCTGGGTGACCGCGACGTTTCCCCAAATTGCCTGGGCGATCTCGTAGCCGCTGCGCGGCTGCTCGGCGATCAGCCTGTAGATCTTTTCCTTGCGGCGCTCGTGCTTGGCGATCCGATCGTCGATCAGGGTGACGTGGTCGGTAATCGGCTCGCCATGGCCGGAGAGGACGATCTCAGCCGGCATCTCCCGCGTCTTTTCCATCGAGGCGATGTAGGTAACGAGGGCCTGCGGGCGCTGCTCGGAGCCGTCGAGTGCTCGCGAGATCAGCGGGTTGGAGGAGATGTGGGCGATCAGGTGATCGGCGGCGATCAGGATCCGGCGCTGCTCGTCCCAGAAGACCGTGTCGGAGGGGCTGTGCCCCGGACGGTGGATCGCCTGCAGGGTGCGATCGCGGAAAGCCATCCTCTCACCGTCGGCCAGCGGCTTCGTCACCGTCACCTGCGAGCCCCAGGCACGGAAGCTGCGCGAGACGCTGCGCAGCGCCACCGTCACCTCCTCGGGAATGCCGTTGCGGATCATCAGGTCGACCGCGAAGCGATCCTCGGCCTCGGCGTCCTCATCGAAGTTGGCCAGCCGCTCAGCGGCGACGCCGATCGCCGCCACCTCGGCGCCGGAGTGCTCGACGATGATCTCGACCAGGCCGAGGTGATCGATGTGCTGATGGGTGACGATGACCAGCTCGAGGTCGTCGATCGAGTGCCCGCGCGCGCCCAACTGCGACTGCAGCTCGTCCAGCGCCTTGCCCGAGTTGGGCCCGGTGTCGACCAGGGTCAGCGGCTCGTCCTCGATCAGGTAGCAGTTGACCCGACCGACGGCAAAGGGGGTGGGGATGCGCAGGCGGTGGATGCCGGCCAGCGCCGCCTGCTCGAGCGCCTGCTCCGGCGTTAGCGTCACGCCCGGATCAGCCCGAGGACCTCGTCGCGCTTGACTTCCATGTCCTCGCGCGAGACCAGCGACTCGAGGTTGAGCCGCAGCAACGGCTCGGTGTTGGAGGGCCGCACATTGAAATGCCAGTCCGGGTAGTCGACGGAGATGCCATCGAGGCTGGTCTGCTCGCCGCCGGAGTAGCGCTCGGCGATCTCCGCCATTTTCGCCTCCTGGTCGGCGACCTCGGAGTTGATCTCGCCGGAGATGAAGTAGCGCGAGCGGAACTCGGCCATCAGCTCGCCGAGCGAGCGCCCGTCGACCGAGAGCAGCTCCACCACCAGCAGCGCCGGGATCGTCCCCGAGTCGGCGTTCCAGAAGTCGCGGAAGTAGTAGTGGCCGGATACCTCGCCGCCGAAGGCCGCGCCCTCCTCGCGCATCCGCGCCTTGAAGAAGGCGTGGCCGACGCGCGAGAGGTCCGAGCGCCCGCCCTCGGCGGCGACCAGGTCGGGCACGGCACGGCTGGAGCGGGGGTCGTAGAGGATCGTCGCGCCGGGGTTCTTCGCCAGCGCGGCGCGGGCGAGCAGGGCGCAGATGAAGTCGCCGTCGCAGAACTCGCCGCTGCCGTCGATGAAGAAGCAGCGGTCGGCGTCGCCGTCCCAGGCGATGCCGAGGTCGGCGCCGGAGGCCCGCACGCGTTCGATGATCATCCGCCGGTTCTCCTCCAGCAGCGGGTTCGGTTCGTGGTCGGGAAACTCGCCGTCGGGCTCGAAGTACATCTCCTCCAAATCGAGTCCCAGCTTGCTCAGGATCGGGCCGACCATCGGTCCCGACATCCCGTTGCCGCCGTCGACGACGACCTTCATCGGCTTCACCTTGGCCGGATCGATGAAGGCGAGTGCGCTGGCGCGGTACTCCTCCCAGATGTCGATCTCCTCGAAGGAGCCGCCGCCGGGGGCGTGGCCGAGCCCGGCCTCGATCTCGTTGCGGACGTCGCCGATCCCGGCTTCGCCGGAGAGGGGGAGGGCGCCCTCGCGGACCAGCTTCACCCCGGTGTAGGCCTTGGGGTTGTGCGAGGCGGTGACCATCGCGCCGCCGTCGAGCCGGCGCGAGCCGACCAGGTGGTAGAGCATCTCGGTGGCGATCATGCCGGCGTCGATCACGGTCGCGCCCTCGAAGATCAGCCCGTCGCGCAGCTCGGCCGCCATCGCCGGCGCGGTCAGTCGCATGTCGCGGCCGAGGCCGACGCGCAGCTCGCTCGGCTGCTTGCCGCGCAGCCGTGCCAGCACGCGGGCGAAGGCGCGCCCGATCGCGTGCGCCGTGGTCTCGTTCATCTCGGTGCCGTACAGACCGCGGATGTCGTAGGCCTTGAAGATTCCCGGCGGGGCAAGGATCGGCTGCTCGCTCAAAACGCTCCCTTCAGTGCTTCGTAGCTCTGCTCGAGGGTCTGCGGCATCACCCTGGTGTCGGCGATCACCGGCATGAAGTTGGTGTCGCCGCCCCAGCGGGGGACCACGTGCATGTGTATGTGGTGCTCGACCCCGGCGCCGGCGACGCGGCCCTGGTTGAAGCCAACGTTGAAGCCGTGCGGCGAGTAGACGTCCTCGAGCCGGCTCATTGCCAGCTGGGCGAAGCCCATCATCTCGGCCGTCGTCTCCGCCGGCAGCTCCTGGATCCGGCCGATGTGCGCGTAAGGGGCGACCATCAGGTGGCCGTTCGTGTACGGGTAGAGGTTGAGGATGACGAAGCTGTGCTCGCCACGGTGGACGATCAGGGTTGCCTCATCGTCTTCTGCCGCCGGCTTGGCGCAGAAGATGCAGTCCTCCTCATTGTCCTTGGCTGCGTCCTTCACGTAGGCGAGGCGCCAGGGCGCCCAGATTCGAAAGTTGGCCACAGGCCGGGCAGGCTACAGCCAGCCACGTCGTCTGAAGTAACCGACCATCGCCACCAGCAGCACGAACATCACGCCGGCGATGATCCAGAAGGCGGTCAGGCTCTGCTCGCCCGGCACGCCCGAGTTCATCCCCCAGATGCTGGCGATCAGGGTCAGCGGCAGGACGATGACGCTGATCGAGGTGAGCACGCGGAGGATGTCGTTGACGCGGTGGGAGATCACCGACTCGTTGGTCTCGGCCAGCGCCTCGACGACCTCCTTGTAGTTTTCGAGCATGTCCCAGATGCGCTCGTGCGCGTCGACGATGTCGTCGAAGTAGATCTCCAAATCGAGGTCTGAGGCCAGGTAGCGGGTCTTCACTTTCTCGAGGTCGCGCAGCACCGGCCGCTGCGGGCGGATCACTTTGCGGAAGTTGATGATCTCCTGCTTGACGTTGGAGATGTCGCGGACGACCTCCTCCGAGCGGCCGTCGAAGATTTCGTCCTCGAGCGCGTCGAGCTTGTTGCCGATCTTGCGCAGCATCGGGAAGCAGTAGTCGAAGCTGTCGTCGACCAGGCGGTAGAGGAGGTAGCCCGAGCCGCGCGAGAAGAGCTGCTCGCGCATCTCCTCCTTCGCGCGGCAGCGCTCGAACAGGTACTCGACCGGCTGCAGGGGCTGGTTCGGGATCGTCACCAGGTAGTCGGGGCCGACAAAGAGGTCGAGCTCGCCGGTGCCCAGCCGCCCCGCCTGGCGGTCGAAGACCGGGAAGTGGAGGACGATGAAGAGGTAGTCGTCGTAGACGTCGATCTTCGGCCGCTGGTTGCGCGAGAGGACATCCTCGAGGTCGAGCGCATGGAAGTCGAAGTGATCCTCGAGCCAGCCGCGCTCGAGCGCCCCCGGGTGCTCGACGTTGACCCAGCGCAGGCCGGCCGAATCGATCTGCTCGACGTCGGGAGCCTGGGGCTCAGCCTGGGTGGCGCTGCCCGCGAGTGCCGCGCCGCGCCGGGTCGCCCGCCGCAGCCTCGGTTTCGGAAGGTTCGGCATCGCTGGGGCTCAACTGGGTCTCGGTTTCGGCGGGCATCGCGCCGTAGGTTAGACGCAAGGGCGGGCGCTGATTGAACGAAACTTCCCTGCGAGCGCCCCTGGTACTCTTTTTTGCACATAAGCGCCACATCTAGAGGGGTGGAGGGACTGGCCCAGTGAAGCCCCGGCAACCACGCCGAATCGCAAGATTCGGAACAGGTGCCAAGTCCAGCAGGTCGTCAAGTGAGGCCTGGAAGATGTGGGGATACGTCCGATCGGACCTCTGCCCCACAAGCGGCGGAGGTTTTTTTGTTGAAGGCGAACAGAAAGTAGATCGGATGTCACTGGATAGCTTGAGGTGCAAGGAGTGCGGGACGAGGTTCGAGCTCGGCGCGCACTACTTCTGCGACAACTGCTTCGGCCCCCTCGAGGTGGCCTACGACCACTCATCGCTGGACCCGGCCGAGGCGAAGCGCGCGATCCAGGCCGGCTCGCAGGGGATCTGGCGCTACGCCGACTTCCTGCCCTTCGCCGGCCGCCCTGGCGACCCGCTGGAGCCGGGGCTGACGCCGCTCCTGCGCGCCGACCGGCTT
>DASYIY010000059.1:0-24257 GCA_035997045.1 Solirubrobacterales bacterium
CCCACACAGAGCCAGCAGCAAGCCGAGTTCGTGGACCGTGTCCTCGATGTCAGCCGTGCTCGCGGCGACCAGCACCACCCCGCCCGCCGCCGGGCCTCCGACCTCGGCGATCGGCGCGGTGTAGATCCGGATCGGTTCGCCGCCGAGCCGCGCGTCCGCGAAGCCGCTCTTGCCGGCGAGCGCGGCGGCCACCTCAGGCCCGCGGGGCAGCAGCTTCGCCCCCAGCGCCAGCGAGCGAGCGACGATCGCCTGGTGGCGATCGAGGACCTCGACGCTCAGCGGCCTGCCGGAGACCGGGGATTCGAGCGCGCCCGGGGCGGTCAGGACCGCCGGCGCCGAGACGCTGAGACGGGCTACTTCAACCGCGCGCTGGCGGAGGCTGCGATCAAGCGACGAGTGCAGCTGGTTGCTGACGATCAGCCGCGCCCCGATGCCGAGGATCAGAACAGCGAGCAGCACGGCCGCGATCGCGGCAGCGGTGAGGCGGAAGTTGAGGCTCCGGCGCCTCACGCCTCGAGTATGAAGCCGACCCCCCTGACAGTCCGAATCAGGAGCGGATCGCTGAGCTTGCGGCGCAACCTGGCTACGTAGCGGTCGACGACGTTCTCAACCGCGGCGCCCTGCCAGATCTGTTCGACGGCGAGCTGCCGGGTGAGGACGGTGCGCGGGCTGCGCAGCAGCAGCTCCAGCAGCTCGGCCTCGCGTGCGGTCAGCCCGATCGTCTCACCCTCCCGCTCGACTGTGTTTGCCTCGGTGTCGAGGGTGATGCCGGCGAAGCTGGGGCGAATGCTCTGATCGTGTCCCCGCCGGGTCAGGGCACGCAGCCGCGCCACCACCTCTTCGATCGCGAATGGCTTCACCACATAGTCATCGGCGCCGGCATCGAGTCCCCGGACCCGGTCCTCGACCGCATCGCGCGCAGTCAGCATCAGCACGCCGGCGCTCAGCCCCTTCTCGCGCAGCCGCCGGCAGACGTCGGTGCCGCTGAGGCCAGGCATGGTCACGTCGAGGACCACCAGGTCGGGGGCGGAGTCGGCGGCCATCGCCAGCGCCGCGCCGCCGTCGGCGGCGGCGCGCACATCGAAGCCCTCGGCGGCGAGGCTGCGCTCCAGCATTCGCCTGACCGGCGGATCGTCCTCGACAACCAGCACCCGCTCGGCCACCCGCCTCAGTCCCCGGCGACGTCGCGGCGCAGGAAGACGAGGCCGGCGGCGATCAGGGCAGGGACCCCGTAGAGGGCACAGACCCAGGCGGCTCGAACGATCGGCGCCCAGTCGATCGGCGAGCGCAGCAGTCCCTGCCAGGCGTTGAACTGGGTGCTCAGCAGGTATGGGCCGAGCCCTTCGAGGCCGGGCAGGATCCCGATCAGCTGGACCAGCAGCGAGAACATCAGGGTGCCGACGATCGCCGCGGCGCTGTTGCGAAAGACGGTCGAGAAGAGCAGGCCGATGCAGGCGATCGCGATGATCGGGATCAGGTAGACGAGCAGGCTCGCGCCGACCAGCACCAGTCCTTCGGCGGCCGAGACGCGGGTGCCGGAGAGGGTGACGATCGAGTTGAAGCCCGAAGCGAGGATGCCGGCCCCGAGCGAGACCGCGCCGGTGACGGCGATTGCCGAGATCGCGTAGGTGAATGTGGCAAGCGCCTTGCCGGCGAAGAGCTGGCCACGCTCGACCGAGCGAGTGAGGACCGTCTTCAGGGTGTCGTGGCGATCCTCGGAGGCGACGATGTCCCCAGCGACCAAGGCGGTGATCAGCGGGAACATCCAGATCGAGCCGAAGAGCAGCAGCACCAGCGGGATCGCCAGCCCGGTGTCGTGGACGTAGCGGCCGAAAGCGACGTCGTTGGGGCTGTCGCCCCGGGTGGCAAGGGCGACGACAAAGATGATCGGCACCAGCGCCGCCGCTCCCAACCCAAGGTAGGTGCGCTTTTGGGCGCGCAGCTTGCGCAGCTCCCAACGGTAGACCGTCAGCACGCCGGGGTTCACGCCGCGCCCTCGAGCGCTCGCTCACGTTTGGCGGTTTCCGCCTCCTCGCCCTCGGTCAGGCGGAAGAAGAGGTCCTCGAGCGATGCCTGCCGCGAGCTCAGCTCCAAAATCAGTGCCCCGGACTCGGTCAGGGCCACGGAGAGCGCCGCGATCGCGTCCTCCCCCTCGGCGCTGAAGGACAGGCCGGACGCGGGGGCGGCCTGCACGTCGCCGATCCCGGCCTGGGCCTCGGCGACGGCGCGGGCACGCTCGTCATCGGTGGTGCGCAGCAAGTAGCCGCCGCCGGCCTGGCGCCGCAGCTCCTCCAGCGAGCCCTGGTAGGCGACCCGGCCTTCGCGCACGATCGCGACCCTGTTGCAGAGTTCTTCGACCTCGGTCAGCAGGTGGCTGGAGAGGAGAACCGTCATCCCCTGGCCGGAGAGGTTGCGGATCAGGTCGCGCATGTCGCGCATCCCGCCCGGATCGAGCCCGGTCGCCGGCTCGTCGAGCAGCAGCAGCCGCGGCTCCCGCAGCAGCGCCGCGGCGATGCCGAGGCGCTGGCGCATCCCGTGCGAGTAGGTCCCCACCTTGTCCTTGGCGCGATGGCTGAGCCCGACGATCTCGAGCGCCTCTTCGATCCTGCTCTTGGCGCCGTCGCCGTCGAGGGCGGCCAAGAGGTCGAGGTTGGCGCGGCCGTTCAGGTAGGGGTAAAACGTCGGCGCTTCGACGAAGCCGGCAACCCCTCGCAACGCCTTGACGCTGACCTGGGGATCGTGCCCGAACAGTCGCACGCTGCCGGCGCTTGGCGCGATCAGGCCCAGCATCATCCGCAACGAGGTCGTCTTGCCGGCGCCGTTGGGCCCGAGGTAGCCGAAGACGTCGCCAGCCTCGACCGTCAGGTCGACGTCATCGACGGCAACCAGCTCGCCGTAGTGCTTGCAGAGACCGCGGACCTCGACCGGCGCCGGCTCGGCCACTGTCAGAGCGCCCTCGCCGCCGCCTCGGCCGCGGCTGGGGGAACCGAGCCGATCACGACGTAGTCGACGCCGCCGCGGCTGAACCGCAGCACGGTTCCGAGCGCGGTGTCGAGCTCTTCCCCCTGGGCGCCGTTGATCGAGACCTTCGGCAGGCTCAAGCCGCCTTCGTCGCTCGAACCCGTTTCCCCGCCCGGTTCGCTTGCCGACTCGAGCACGGCGATGCCGCCCAGCCCCTTGCCGTAGGTGGCGAGGGCAGCGGTCTTGCCGTCGATTTCGATGCTGCGGACTTCAGCCCGCGGCAAGCCGGCGAGAGAGTCGGGCGCGACCAACTGAAAGTCGAGTCCCTTCTGCACCGCGTCGGCGCCCGTCTTCGAAGTCGGCTGGGAATGCTCGCCGGCGCTTTCGGCGCCGGGGTTGAGATCGACGACCTTCGCCCCCGCCGGAGGCGAGATTTCGAAGGTGGAGGCGGGAACCGCTTCGTAGGAGACGTCGGTCGCCTGCAGCTGCAGGACCGGCGAGCTGCTGGCACTCGAGTAGATCGCGACGCGCAGCGGAGTGCCGTGGTTGGCGTCCCAGGCGACCTCGGCACCGCCGAGCAGGCCGCCGTCGTGCTTCGGCGCGACACGCAGGGTGTAGGTCGGCTGACCGGCGACGTCGGATGGGGTCGCCCCGCTCAGTTCAGCGTGCTCTTCGACTTCGCCGATCTTCGCTTCGATCTGTCCTAGCGCCGGCACGCCGCGCTCTTGGGAACCCGAGTCCTTGCCGTCTTCTTCGGGCAGCGTGCCTTCGTAGACGGTTTCCGAGCCGCCGTCATAGATCTGAAAGCGGTTTTCGGAGACCAGCACCTGGGTGTCTCCACCGCCGCCTGCTTCGGACTGCAGCTCGAGCCGCAGCTTGCCGCCGCCATCCGGCGAGGCCCAGAGGCGCCCACTGGCGCCGGCCAGCAGCGGGTCTGTGCCTTGGATGCTGGAGGCGTCGACGAGATGGTTGGTGAACTCGATCCGGGCGCTGAGGCCGGGAACGGCCGGGGCACTTAGCGCGTCGTGGACGGCGTTCGCCAAGGGCTTTGGCTGCGGCTTTGGGCCACCGCCCGTCATCGCCATCGCGGCCGCGGTGACCCCGATCGCCGCAGCGACGGTGATCGCGCAGATAGCGAGTAGGCGGCGGGTTGAGATGCGACGAAGAGCGGACACGGGGCCTCCTTTGGGAAAGCGGATCGAAGCCAGGCTAGGCCGCCATCCTGAAATAACTCTGACACTTCGCATTGCTCGGCCGGGCGCGCTCTCACCTCCCTTTCAGGTCCCGGCGCAAAGCTTCGCCGATGCCCTCCGCTCGATCCGAGGGTCGCCAGTCGATTCCGTTCTGGCGCCGGGCGCGCAGGATCTTCCTGCTCGCGGCGATCGCCTGCCTGATCCCAGCCGGTATCTCCTACGTGCAGGCGATGGGTGAAAAGCACAACGTCGGCCTCGGCGTCCGCAGTGTCGAGTGGCTGCGCCAAAACGGCGGCAATTCGCTCGTCTCCCAGATCGAGAACTGGTACTACACGCTGACCGCGCCCGCCAAGGGCGGACCGCCCCTGCTCTCCCTGCCGCAGGTGGGGGCGGCGGAAGAGGAATCCCAGACTCAGAGCGCCAAGGCTTACAGGCCACCAAACGTGAAGCCACTGATCCAGCCGGCGCTGCCCGGCGAGGGAGTGTGGAAGAAGGCGGCTTCGCACGCGGGGGCCCGTCCCCCGGTCCTGCTGACGACCTTCCGTAGCGACCCCGAATACCCCAAGTTCGTCGCCGGCGTCGCCTGGATCGACTCCTCGCGGACCCGGCTGGCCTACGTCCCCGGCCTGGCCGAGCCGCCGCCGCCGTTGTCGCATCGAGGCCCGGCCGAGGTGCCGGGAGCCAAGCGCAAGCGTCTCGTCGCGACCTTCAACGGCGGCTTCCCGCTGGAAACCTCGAACGCCGGCCTGATCTACCGCGGCAAGGTCAAGGAAGCGATGGTCAACGGGATCGCGACCGTGGTCGAGCATCGCGACGGGCGGGTCGACATCGTCAAGTGGGAGAGCGGCCCGAGCGCGCCCACGAACGTCTGGTTCGCAAAGCAGAACCTGCCGCCGATCGTCGAAGGCGGCCAGCTCAGCCCGAAGCTGAGCGACGGTCCCGAATGGGGCGAGACGGTCAACAACGCGGTCCGCGTCTGGCGCTCCGGGCTAGGCGTCGACAGCCGCGGCAACCTGCTCTACGCCGCCGCCGACTTCCAGACGGTCGAATCGCTGGCAAAGATCCTGCAGCGGGCCGGCGCAGTCCGCGCGCTCGAGCTCGACATCAACGAAGACTGGACCAGCTTCATCAGCTACCGCCACCCCGGCGCCGGCGAACCGGCCAACCTGCTGCCGGAAATGCTGCGGCCTCCAGAACGCTATTTGACCCCCGACGAACGCGACTTCTTCGCCGTCTACCTGCGCCCGGGGCAGCGCTGGTGAGGCTGCCGCGGGACATCTCGCCGGGCGCGGCGGCGCGGCGGACCCTGCTGGCCGACGCCCTGATCGCGCTCGGCATCGCTCTCCTCGCCTTCGTGCTGGCGGCGGGGATCGGCATCGTCGCCTTCGTCGCCTTGCCCATCTTCCTGATCCTGCTCACCTGGATCGTCACCGAAGCCGCGGTCAGGGGCACGCGGCGGCGGTCGGGGCGCTCCCGCACGACGAACCTCTCATCGAACAACTAGCGCGGCGTTGCCGGGTGAGCGGCGGCCCTTGCTCGACAGCTCTCACCTGGTTTTAAGAGTTCCCCGGCAGAGTGCCCCCGGTGCTCGCCCTCCTGACCCTCGCCAGCATCACCGACAAGGTGGTCGAACCGATCGTCGACGTGGCCACCGAATTCATCGGCTCGGCCGGGGTCGTCGCCGTCTTCCTGCTGATGACCCTGGAGTCGGCCTGTATCCCGGTTCCGAGCGAGGCGATCATGCTCTTCGCCGGCTTTGCCGTCTCCAAAGGAGAACTGACCCTGTTCGGGATCGTCGCGGCGGGAGTTCTGGGCAACCTCGTCGGCTCCTGGATCGCCTACGCGATCGGCTACTACGGCAGGCTCGACCTGCTCGAAAAGAACCGCTTCATCCACATCAGCCCCAAGCACCTCAAGTGGGCCGATGACTGGTTTGAGCGCTACGGCGCGGCCACGGTCTTCTTCTCGCGGATGCTGCCGCTTGTCCGCACCTTCATCTCGCTCCCCGCCGGGGTGGCGAAGATGCCGTTCTGGCGTTTCACTGCTTACACCCTGGCCGGCTGCATTCCCTGGGTGCTGATGTTGGCCCTGGTCGGCCAGAGCGTCGGCTCTAACTGGGAAGACTGGCGCCACAAGCTCGGCTACCTGGACTACGTCGTCTTGGTCGCGATCGTAGTCGGGGCGATCTACCTGATCGCGAAGCGGCGGCGGGGCGGCGAGCCGCTCGAGGTGGACTGAGCCCTGGGCCCGAGCTCACAGGCGCGCAGGCGGGTCCTCACCATTGCCGGTGTCCTCCTGATCGCGATCGGGATCTTCGTCAGTGCTGGCTGGCCATTCGTGATCGCTGGCCTGATCCTGCTGGCGATGACGGCGCGCTCGCGCTAGGAAACGGCGCGCCCGATCGAGCGATGGAGGATCGCCAGGATCGCGATCGGGGCAATCCACCAGGCCGGTGCTCCGACAGCGGCGACCAGGGAGATCGCCCCCAACGTCATCACCACCCCCAGTGCGACCCGCCAATCCTCGCCGACGACGAACTCCCAAACGCCGGCACCGAGGCGGCCGATCATCGGCCCGTCCCGACCGCGACCGGCGGCCTGCCGACGCTGCGCAGCTGGCGGACCATCAGCCACGAAGCGCCGGCGATCAGCGCGATAAGTGCCGGCAGGGAGGCGTCGCCGCCGGGCCAGGAGGCGCCCGCCCCCTCGGCGCCCCAGAAGGCCCCGAAGCTGCTCAGCAGCACACCGACGGCGAACTTCATCGAGTTCTCCGGCACCCGGGCCAGGGGCGCCCGGGCCAACACACCGGCCGCTATCACGGCGACGACAGCCAGCACAGCGGCAAGCGCGGCAAGCGGCACGTCTTTCTGGTTGGCGCCGAAGATCAAGACGATGAAGGCGACCTCCAAGCCCTCGAGCAGGACCGCTTTGAAGGAGATCGCAAGCGAGTAAGAGTCGATGCCCTCGCTCAAAGCCGCCCGTTCAGCAGCCGCCGCTTCCTCCTCGAAGGTTGCCATCTCGTCATGGAGCGCCTTTACTCCCCCCGCTCGCAAGATCGCCTTTCGCAGCCACTGCAGGCCGAAGACCAAGAGCAGCCCTCCAACCACAAGGCGCAGAACCTCAATCGGAAGAACAGTGAGCGCCGGTCCGAGGGCGGCGATCAGGACGCCGAGGACGACCGTCGCGACGCCAACGCCGAGGAGGGCCGAGGACCACTTGCGAGTGCTTCCGACCGCCAGGACGATCGTGAATGCCTCCACCGCCTCGACCGCGCAAGCGAGAAACACCGAGATGGCAAGGCTGAGCTGCGGGCCGCTCATGGCCCCAGGCTAGGGGTTGATCGGAGCTCGACGCGATTTATCTTGGCTATGGGGGTTTTTCGCCATATCGAGCCCACCTCGATCGCTGCCCTTTCATAACATCGCCAGCCATGGTGCAGTGCATCGAAAGTCGAGCCGAGGCTCTATTGAGATCCGGCTTCGCGACGCTTTGCGGTCCTTTCGCCACGGCCGACGAAGCCTTTGATGCGGCCGCCTCCCTGCTCGTTGGGATGCCTGTCGATCCCGGCTTCCCCTCACTCGGCATCATCGGCGACTTCGTCGTCCCCCCGATTGGAGGGCCACCCAGCCGTGACTTTCAAACCCTGCACTTCGATTTCGGCCTGCCTGTCGACCCAGTCGGACCGGGCGACGTAGCCCGCTACACCGCGCTCTACATCCCGACCGACTGCCCTCCCAGCACCGCCCACACGCGCCTCGTTCCTCTCAACGCTTTGCTCGCTCAAGTTTCCTGGCCCGATCGCGACGAGCTGCTCTCGCGGCTGGTCTCCTATGGCGAGGTTCACGGCGGTCGAGACGATGTCGAGGGCTATATCGAGGGAAGCTTCGCGCGGATCGTCGAGGGAGCGGCCGGCGGTGAGCCACAGCTGCCTAGCGTCAAGGCCGACCCGGACTTCCTCTGCGGCAACGAGTTCCACAGCCTCGCGGCGGAGCTCGATTTCTTCAAGGGGCATGGCCTCTCCGTTCTCGATGCGCAGCGGGACATCATCATCGAAGCCGGAACCGTCGCGGTCTTCGACAACCTCGCGCTCACGCACGGTCGGCGCGGCAGGCGCCGACCCGGCGAACTCCGCCAGCGCGTATTTGGGCACCGTGCGCTTGGCGTCGAGGCACAGCGCACCTTGCGGGACCGCGTCCTCGGTGCATTCAGCTCGGGCTCCTCCTAGTTCTCCTGCATTTCCTAGATGGAGATCCTCCGAAACACCGTTTGGCTCTCAGAGGTGTTCTTGACATAGGAGCGACCGGGATAGCATCGACATATGGAGATCCTGGTCGTCGAGGACGAGGCAGGGATCGCCGACTTCCTGGCACGAGGCCTCGAAGCGGAGGGCTTTGGCGTCACGATTGCTGCCGATGGCATCGTCGGAGAGCGGCTGGCGCTGTCCTCCGGCGCCGATCTCGTCGTCCTCGACCGAATGCTTCCCGGTCGCGACGGGATCGAGGTGCTCGGTGCCATCAGGCGTTCCAAGCCGGCGCTGCCGGTGATTTTGCTCACGGCCAAGGCCGACGTCGACGACAGGGTCGAAGGGCTCGATCTCGGCGCCGCGGATTACCTCGCCAAGCCATTTGCCTTCGATGAGCTCCTGGCTCGCATTCGTGCCCGCCTGCGCGAGGCCGATGACGCGTCGGAGACGACCTTGGACGCAGGCGGAATACGGTTGGACTTGCTCACCCGGGAGGCAACGCGGGGAGACCACGTGGTTCGGCTTCCGAATCGAGAGACGGAGCTGCTTGCCTACCTGATGCGACACGCGGGGCGGGTCTGCGACCGCGACGAGATCCTCTCCGCGGTCTGGGGCTATGAGCACGATCCCGAAACCAACGTGGTTCAGGTCTATGTCGGCTACCTGCGCCGCAAGCTCGGCCTGCCCGGCTCGCCGGCCCCGATCGAGACGGTGCGCTCGGTGGGCTATCGACTCAGTGACCGCAAATGAGAACTCGCTGGTCAAAGCTCGGCCTCCGCGGCAGGCTGGCGCTTTCGATCGGGGCCATCGTCGTGATTGCGTTCGCGGTCGTGCTGGTTGCAGTGCGGGCGCAGATGGCACACGAGTCGAGTGTGATCAAGCACGAGGAGGCACGGGAGCAAAGCGAACCGGGGGCCTCAGGAGGCGAGTCGAAGGAGGGCTCGGCGATCTCGCCGATCGAGGACGCTCAGTCAGACGTAGAGAAGACGTTCTTGGTGGTCGGCGGTGTGGCCCTGGCCGCGGCTCTGCTGGCCGGATGCCTGCTCGCGGCGCGCACCGCCTCTCCCCTGCGACGGTTCGCGGCAACCGCGGCCAAGGTCGACGCCGGAGACCTCACTCCCCGGCTCGAGTCGAGCCCAAGGGATGCGGCGGAGCTGCGGACCCTTGCCGAGGCCTTCAACCACATGCTCGATCGACTTGACCAGGCATTCGCGAGGCAGCGGCGATTCGTCTCCGACGCATCCCACGAGTTGCGCAGCCCAATGACCGCAATCCGCGGGCAGCTTGAAGTACTCGCTCGCAGCGACAGCCCGAGCGCCGAGGAGATACGCCGCGTCGAGGAGATCGCAATGACGGAGATGGGACGAGTGGAACGACTGGTTGACGACCTTCTCGCCCTTGCCCGGCTCGACGAGGGCGTTGGCCCGGCGCTGCGCACGGTGCAGACCGCATCCTTCCTGCGCGGTCTTGCCGGCGGGCCAGGCGGAGAGATCGCCGAACTGGGTGAGCTGGCCGAGGGAAGCATCGAGGTCGACCCCGACCTCATTGCTCAAGTCGTCCGCAACCTGCTCACCAATGCTCGCCGTCATGCAGGACCGAATGGCCGGGTCGCCCTCTCGGCGCGAGCCGACAGCGGCAGCCTCTTGGTCGTGGTCGATGACAACGGGCCGGGCATCCCACCCGAACAGCGTGAGCGCGTCTTCGATCGCTTTCATCGCAGCGAGCCCTCGCGCGATCGCGCCTCGGGTGGCAGCGGGCTGGGCCTGGGCATCGCCCGCTCGATTGTCGAGATGCACGGTGGCCGGATCTGGGTCGAGGACTCTCCACTTGGTGGCGCCCAGGTCTGTTTCGACCTGCCTGGCTTCAAGCCGAAGATGAGAGATCTCTCACCCGACGCTTAGGCGAGGGCAAGCAGGCGGGCCGAACATTCCGGTCCGTGTATCGATCGAACGAGGTGCAGACGAGTCCGGGGGTCGCCGGCAACGCCCGCCTGACGGGCGGGGTCGCCGCGGCCCTGCTGGTGTCGCTGGCCGCCGAGGGGGCGACGATCCCCTTCATCGGTCAGCTTCTTGGCCCGCACGTCTTCATCGGCATGCTGCTTATCCCGCCGGTCTTGCTCAAGCTCGGCAGCACCGGCTACCGCTTCGTCCGCTACTACTCAGGCAGCCCCGCCTACGTTCGCAAGGGCCCTCCGCACATCGCCCTGCGAGTGCTGGCGCCGGGCGTGGTGCTTACCACGCTGGCGCTGTTTGGCACCGGCGTCGCGCTGCTCGTGGCCGGGCCGCCCAGCAACACTTTGAAGTTCGCCCACAAGCTGAGCTTCATCGCCTGGGTCGCGCTGATGACGCTGCACGTGCTCGGGCACGTGCTCGAGGTACCGGCGCTGGCGCTCCCCGACTGGCGGCGCAATGGCCCACCCGAGGCGCGCCTGGCGGGCGCCGGCGGGCGCACGATGACCCTTGGTCTGGCGATCCTCGCCGGCGCCGTCCTCGCGCTCCTCACCTATTCGGCCGCCGGCCCATGGTTCTAAGAGAACTCTCAGGCCGCGTTTAGCGGGCGTTTCCGACCTTCGATGAAGGTTTGACCATGGATCCCCTTGAGAAGATCGAGCGCAAGCGACAGGCCCGGCATCGCATCCGCGCCCAGCGCGAACGGGCCGGGAGACTGAAGAGTCGCGTCGTCGCGATCTCGCTGATCTGCTTCGCCCTGCTCTGGGGAGTTGTCTTCGTACAGATGGCGACTGGCAACGACCCGGTGCTCGGCGACTCCTCATCGGCCGCCGTCAAGGGAAGCAGCGGGCGCAAGCGCCACGCGGCTCGGGTGGCACCGGCCGAATCGAGTGCCAGCACCGATTCCGAAGAATTCGGTGCGACCGAACCTGAAGAACTGGAAGAAGAAGCCTTCGCGGAAGAACCGACCGCAGAAGAACCCGTCGAAGCGGAAGCCGAACCGGTCGAAGAAGAATTCATTGAAGAAGAACCCGCTCCGGTCACCACCGGTCAATCGTGAAAGGTGAAGCGCACCGTCGCTTCGAGTGCTTCGGCGGCACCGCGACGATCCATGTCTGCGGTGCGAATGCAGTCGCCGGAGAGAAGGCGGCGGACCTGGCACGGACGAAGCTCCTCGACGCCCATCGCCAGCTCTCACGGTTCAGCGACGAAAGCGAGTTGACGCGCCTCAACGACGACCCCCGTTGGGAGGTGCCGGCGACGCCGCTAGTGCGAGCGCTGGCGGACGCCGTGCACAGTGCCGGCTCGCAAAGCGGCGGCCTCGTCGACGCGACCCTCCTCGACCCCATCAAGCGCGCTGGCTACCGGGACTCTCTCGACAGCGAGCCTTCGATCTCTCTTGCCGAGGCGCTCGCCAGCCGGGTCGAGCGAGCCCCCGGAGTGCCGCACCCGGACCGCCTCTGGCGCTCGATCGGCGTCGACGAAGCCGGGGGAGCAGTGATTCGGCCACCGGGTGTGAAGATCGACAGCGGTGGCATCGCCAAGGGCCTCCTCGCCGACCTCCTCGCCGATCAGCTTCGCCAACACCAGGCCTATGCGGTCGATTGCTGCGGAGACATCCGCATCGGCGGCTGCGCCGGCCTGGAGCGCCGGGTGCGTGTTGACGACCCTTTCGGCGGGGGACCCGTTCACGAGCTGAAGCTGAGCGGGGGTGCGGTCGCGACCAGTGGCATCGGCCGTCGCTGCTGGGTCGCATCCGACGGCGGCGCCGCCCACCACATCCTCGACCCCGCCAGCGGCGAGCCGGCGTTCACCGGGATCGTCCAGGCGACCGCTCTCGCGCCCACCGCCCTGCTGGCCGAGGTCTATGCCAAGGCCGCACTGCTCGCCGGCCCCGGGCGCGCCGGCAGGTGGCTGCCCCACGGCGGCGTCCTCGTCCGCGATGGCGGCGAGGTCGACATGATCCCTGCAGAGCAGCCGCTGACCGAGCTCGCGGTGGCAGCGTGAACGTCGCCCCTCACCTGTTCTGGATCACCAGCCGGGCCGCCGGCGGGGCGGCGCTGCTGCTCGCCAGCGCCAGCGTCGCGCTCGGGCTGATGATGAGCTCGAGGCGAAAGACCTCAAACAAGCGGGATCTGCGGGCGATCCACGAGGCGCTCTCGCTTACCACCCTGGCGATGGTCGCGCTGCACGGCGTCTCGCTGCTCGGCGACAGCTACCTCAACCCAGGCTTGGCCGGAATCGCCATTCCCTTCGTAAGCGCCTACCGCCCGCTCTGGACAGGGCTCGGGATCATCGCCGGCTACGGCCTGGCTGTCCTCGGCCTTACCTACTACCTCCGCGACCGCATCGGCGCCGCCCGCTGGCGACGACTCCACCGGCTGACCGCGGTCTTCTGGCTGCTTGCGGTCGGGCACACGATTGAGGCCGGAAGCGACGCGGCCCAGATCTGGTTCCTGGCGATGAGTGGAGCCCTCGTCATCCCCGCTGCTTTGCTCCTCGCCTTGCGCTGGCTCAGGCGGGCGGGCGGTGGCACTCTCGAGCTTCGCCCGGAGCAACCCTCCACTGCGAACCCGGCGAGATGAGAGACCTCATTTGGCTTCAGACCGCTAGGTGCCAGCTACTAGCCTTTCGAGTGCGATGACGGAACAGGCTCTCTCCGATGAACCTCTTGGCGGTGACCGCCACGGAAACGGACTCAGCCACGGCCACTCCCACGGCTTGGTGGACGAGAGCATCAAACCGGATGGGCGTGTCTCGAATCCGCAAATGCAATGGACTCGCTATCCGAAGCCATGTGTAGGTTTGGCTCATCCAGAACTGGTAGATCAGGCTGATCGAGAGCTACGGCAGGATTATCCAGGGAGCGAAACCGAGCAGTACCCAGTACGCCCAATCTAACGCTTAGCTAGCCCTCCCAATCAGCAGTATCCCCGCGATCGAAACGCTGGCGAGCACGGCAAGCGCAATATCTGTTCGACGCTCGGTGTCGGTCATTTCACTTACTAGAACAACGCAAAGCAGCAGGTGATTCTGTCGCGCCTCGGCTGCGGGCGGATGCCTGTATGGCCCATATATGCTTGAGCGGTAGGCGGGCGGGGATCGAGCATCGAGGCGAGGCCGTTGGCTGCCCTATTGCTAGTGGCCGTTCTGTTCGGAATTCTCGGCGCAACAGCCGCGTCGGCGAACGCCAGTCCACGATTGCGATCTTCGTGACCCGGCAGGAAGGACGGCGCGGTTTATTCGGTCCCAGCCGCCGTGACCGAAAAGTCAATCCAGGCTTCTCTCGAGCCCTCGGCGAAATCGCAGTCACATTCCACCCTTCGGGGCAAACCCATACGGAGCGCTCGGAATGCGGCGGAAAACCCCTCTCCTTCGACTCGGGCTACTACGAAGGGAGGATCGCCTTCCACGGCGAGGAAGGATTTACCGAGGTCGAAGCCTCCGCCGCCCCCGGCGATCTCGGATTCCTGCTCAACATCGTCTGCCCGGGCATATCGGGCAGCAGCGGCGGCTCGTTCATGCCTGGCGCGGAGCTAGACATAGGGCAAATAGATCGAAGCTCGGCCCACACATGATGGTTGTCAAGAATCGCCCCCAAGGCTCGCGCCCACTACGAAGTCGGCGTTTCCGAAATGAGCAACGGCGTCTTGATCGAACGATTTGCCGGGCTCGTTACCCCGGCAGGCACATTCACTACGACCCGAAGGTCCAAATGGCGACCCTTCACCCCCCGGCCCCGTTCTCCGGCAGCGCGCGGTTTCATCGGAGCGCGAAGCCGCAGAACCGCTGGACCGGAAACCTGACCGTCGATCTCCCGGGAAGGGCGGGCGTGGCGCTGACCGGAGGAGAACTTCGAGCGAAGCTCGCCCGCGCCACTGGGATTGGCATCCCAGTGTCAGCTCGACAGGGCTCAGCTACCGAACCAGCGGGTGCGGCGACTGGAGCCGAAATGTTCCTTTTCAGCGACCCGGTCGGCTGACGGGGCGTTGAAGGTTCCGATTCGCTCTGGCCCGGAGAGGAAGTCGATGTCGACGCTGCCGACCCGGCCGCTGCCGAACTCGATGTAACAGGTGCCGCGCCCGAGGTGTGGGCCGGGATCCTCGCCCCCTCGCAGCTTGGCGATCAGGGCCTGAGCAACGATCTTGGCCGCGCCCTCGGCGAAGACGCCGGCCTTCGGCACGCCGGCGGTGGCAACGTCGCCGACCGCGTACACGCCGGGGAAGCGCGTCTCGAGTGTCGCCGAGTCCACCGGCACGTAGCCATCCTCGGTCATACCGCTGGCGACGACCACCTCGGGGGCACGGTGCTTTGGCACGCCAAGGAAGAGGTCGAATGGCAGCTCGCTGCGGTCGTCCAGAACCGCGACCTTGCGCTCCGGGTCGAGCGCGCCAACGCGGCGGCCAGCGATCAGCTTGATGTCGCGCTCGGCGAAGGCCGCTTCGAGGGCGGCGGATGCTTCCGGCGAAGGTGGCACTGGCGTCGGCAACGGGATCACGAACGAGATCTGGCAGGACTCGCGCACCCCTCGGGCCGTCAGCGCCTCATCGAGCAACAGGGCGCACTCACTTGGTGCCGGCGGGCACTTGAATGGAGCGTCGCTGACGCCGATCACGGCGTGCCCCTGCGAGAAGGACGGGATGATCTCGGCCAGCCGTTCGGCTCCGGCGACGGAATAGAACTCGTTCCCGGCCTCGGCAAGGCCGGGCGTGGCGTCCATGTCGTAGTCGGCGCCGAGCGCGATCACGAGGATGTCGGCCTCGTGCGTCCCGGCGTCGGTGCTCACCAGCCGCGCCTCGGGGTCGATTGCGGTGACCGTCTCGCGCAAGACCCGCACGCCGGGCTTAGCGATGTCGCGGTAGGCCATCCGCACCGCGTTCGGCTTCTCGTGCCCGAACATCAGGTCGAGCTTTGAGAAGCCGAACACGAACGAGTCGCTCTTGTCGATCAGCGTCACGTCGATCTCGCCCCCGGACGCCTCCGAGAGCATCGTGCTGAGCTCCAGCCCGCCGAATCCGGCGCCCAGCACGACGACTCGCTCACTCATTGATTGATCTGAGCCTAGGACTCGGTCGGCTGCGGGACGATCCGGATGTAGGGCTTGGGCTCCTCCCACTCGCCGAAGGTCTCCTTCGCCTCGTCGTTGGAGACCGAGCCGGCGATGATCACGTCCTCGCCCTGCTGCCAATTCACCGGGGTCGAGACTTTGTGCTTCGCGGTCAGCTGCAGCGAGTCGATCACCCGCAGCACCTCGTCGAAGTTGCGCCCCGTCGTCATCGGGTAAATCAGGATCAGTTTGATCTTCTTGTCGGGGCCGATGACGAAGACGTTGCGCACGGTCTGGTTGTCGGCCGGGGTGCGCGAGCCGGCGTCGCCGGAGGTGTCACCCGGCAGCATCCCGTAGAGCTTCGAGACGTTGAAATCGGCGTCGCCGATGATCGGGTAGTTGGGCGCGTAGCCCTGCGTCTCCTCGATGTCGCGAGCCCAGCCCTCGTGGTCCTCGGACTGGTCTACCGAGAGGCCGATGATCTTGACGTTCCGCTTGTCGAACTCGGGCTTGACCTTCGCCATGTAGCCGAGCTCGGTCGTGCAGACCGGCGTGAAGTCCTTCGGGTGCGAGAAGAGCACCCCCCACGAGTCGCCGAGCCACTCGTGAAAGCTGATCCTGCCCTCGCTGCTGTCCGCCTCGAAATCCGGAGCTGTATCTCCAAGCTGCAATGCCACGTCGTTCCTCCTTGATTAGTGCTGCGCGCAGAATGCTTATCAATGTCACGCCCCCGGTTGGATTCGAACCAACGACCATCGGCTTAGAAGGCCGGTGCTCTGTCCACTGAGCTACGGGGGCGGGGCGCCCTAGATTAGGCGGTGGGACCCCCGGTTGCGGTCGTATTTCCTTCCGCTATACGGAGACAAGTACGACATCTAGCGTAGGATCGGACGGCATGCCGAGCATCGATGCATCGGGGACGGAGCTGCACTACGAACGCGCCGGCGAGGGTGAGCCGCTGCTGCTGATCCAGGGGATGAGCGCCACGCACCTTGCCTGGGGCGAGCCCTTTCTCGAGCGGTTGCGGCGCAACTTCGACCTGATCGTCTTCGACAACCGCGGCATGGGACTCTCCGGCCGCGCCGAGCTGCCCTTCACGATCGCCGACCTCGCCGCCGACACCGCCGCCTTGCTCGAGGCGCTGGAGATCGAGACCGCGCACGTGGTCGGGATCTCGATGGGCGGCATGATCGCTCAGGAGCTGGCGCTCGCCCACCCCGAGCGGATCCGCACGCTGACGATCGGCGCCAGCTATTGCGGCGGACCGGAGGGGACGCTGATGGCGCCAGAGGACCTGCAGATGCTCGGTACCGCCTACGCCTCGGGCGAGGCCGAGCAGGTCTTCCGGGCGATGTGGGAGATCAACCTCTCCCCCGGCTTCCGCGCGAACGACTCGCGCTTCGCCGCCTTCGCCGAGATGGGATCGACCCTGCCCGCACCGCAGCCGGTCGTGCTGCAGCAGATGCGCGCCTGCGGCGCCCACGACACCCACGAGCGCCTCGGTCAAATCTCACTCCCGACCCTGGTGATCCACGGCGACGCCGACCGCCTGCTCGGCTACGAGAACGGCCGCGAGATCGCCGCGCTGATCCCGGACTCGCGGCTCGAGACGCTCGAGGACATCGGCCACATGTTCTGGTGGGAGCAGCCCGAGCGCTCGGCAGAGCTGATCCGCGAGCACGCCCTGGCGCCGGTCTGAGCTGGCGATGAGCATCGTTAGCGGCTCCGCCAGCACCGAGGTCGAGGCGCCGCTCGACGCCGTCTACGCGGCCGCCGCCGATGTCGAGGGCTCGCCCCGCTGGCAGCCGGAGATCAAGGTCGCCGAATGCGTCGAGCGCGACGGCGAGGGCAACCAGGTACTGGTCCACATGGAGACCGACGCCAAGGTGCGCACGCTCGGCTCCGACATCCGCTTCAGCTACGACGGGCCGAGCCGGATCTCATGGGCCCAAGAGGACGGCGACCTGAAGGCGGTCGAAGGCAGCTGGGAGCTCGAGGACCTCGGCGACGGGCGAACCCGCGTGACTTACTGGCTTGAGGTCGACCTCGGCAGGAAGCTGGGCCTGCTGATCCGCGGCCCCCTGGTCGGCGTGCTGCGCGGTCAGCTGGTCGACAGCATGCCCGAGAAGCTGAAGCGCTTCGTCGAGGACGACTCGGACTAGAGAGCGCTCAACCGCCGCGGCGGCAGCCGGCGGGATCGAGCTTGCCCTTCACCTTGAAGACGTAGTCCCGCTCCGGCGTAATGGTCGGCTCTTCGATGATCTGTTCCAGCGCCGGGTCGCTTTTGAGCCAGGCGTAGATCGGATACCAGTAGGGCGCTTCCGGCGAGTCCTGCGTGAACTGGCTGACGATCAAATAGTCGTAGTTGCCGGCGTCGATGCGGCGGCGGAACTGGTGGCAGCTGGTCGCGAGGCGATAGGCGCCGTCCGGCCCCGGCACGCCGATGTACTGGACGTAGTTGTTGAGGTTGGCGCCGTAGAAGCCGTACTGGCCGAAGAAGATCTCGCCCGAGCCGGCGATCCCGATCCGCTTGTTGCTCTGCTTGCGGGCGAAGGCGTAGGCCTGCTTGGGGCCGCCGTCCTGGAGGAAGTGATCCACTTCCGTGTAGTGGTGGTCGACGTACTGCACCTCCTGGGCGCGACCGAGCACCGCCGCCAAGAGGAGGATTGCCGCCGCGCCGCCAAGGACCGCTGCACGGCTGACGGCTCGTCGCGAGCGCCCCAGGCCCAGGCCGGCCGGCGCCCAGACCAGCGCCAGGGTGAGGAAGATCGTGCCGACGATGTAGCCGGGGTACCAGCGCGGCGTGGCGAGCACGGTGATCGCGTAGACGACGGTGAGGAAGAGGAGCGTCTGCCAGGCGCGCCGGTCGGGCGCCCGCAGCGGCCGCGCGATCGGCAGTAGCACCAGCGCCAGCGCCAGGCCGGGGATCAGATAGCGGGTGTTGGTGAAGAACCCCGTGGGCGCGCCCTCCTGGCCGGCGGCGGTCAGCGGCGTGAAGACGTAGACGGCGGCGGTCAGCAGCGCCGCCACCGCGATCACCCGCAGGATCGTGTTGCGGGAGCGGAAGGCGATGTAGACGGCGGCGGCGACGGCGACGATCAGAATCAGTGGCCAGAGCGGCCCGAGCGCGTTATCGAGCTGCGGGAAGAACCACTTGCGGTAGATCGTCGGCTCGGTCAGGTAGTGGGCGACGGCGAAGCGCGGCCGCGGGTCGAGCGGCATCTGATCGGGGCGCGGCAGGTGCAGCGGCCCGAAGCCGATCGTCGGGATCGGGTTGCCGCCGGTCTTGATCATCGCCCGCACGTACCAGTAGCCGCCCATGAGGAAAGTGGTGAGCGCGAGCACCCAGGCGGTGGTCAGGCGCCTGCCCTTGCCGCTGAAGACGATCACGCCGAAGCCGATCGCCACGACCGGGATGAGGAAGGTGAGCTTGACCGAGGCGGCGAGGCCGGCGGCGATCCCGGCTACGACCAGCGGACCCTTGTCGAGCAGCGGCGCATCGCGCTCTGGCGTGTCCTGAACCGCCCCGGCATCGGGTGCCCTTCGCTGGTGGGCGTTGATCAGGAAGGCGACAAAGGCGATCAGGAAGGCGAGCCCCATGATGTCGTTTCGCCCCTCGCCGGGTTGCGTTTCGATCATCACCCCCGAGTCGAGCACCAGCGCCGCGGCGACCAGCGTCGCTGGTCCGACCTTGTAGGGACGCCCCACGCACCAGGCGGCGAGCAGGGCGATCGCCAGCCAGACCAGGTTGATCAGCGGCGAGAGCCAGTCGCTCTTGAAGAGGACGATCGCCGTGCCGTGGATCAGCTCCGAGCTCTGCGGGTAGAACCAGGCGGCGAGCCGCAGCGGGTCGGTGAAGTGCAGGTGGACCGTCGAATGTTCCTGCGCGAACCGCGCCGCGAAGGGCATGTGGTACCAGGTCGTGTCGCCGCCGAACATGCCCTGATCGAGGCTGAGCTGCGAGGGAAAGGTCCACTCGGCGACGGTGAAGGAGGCGACCCCGAGGGCGATGATCAGGGCGATCGTCTGCACCTGCGGAGCGCTGATTTCGCGCCCGTCGCGAGGCGCTTTGCGCCAGCCCAGCAGCGCTGCGAGCAGGCCGACCGCGATGCAGACGACAATCGTCCAGCCGACCGTGAGGATGCTCAGTGTGCCCAGCAGCTCCAGCGAGAAGACGAGCAGACCGGCGCCGATCGTCGCATCGGCGAGCCGCGCGAGGGCACCCGAGAATTCGGGCACGATCCAGCGCCGCAGCCAGTAGCCGCCGAGGCCGACCGCGCTGACAATGCCGATCACGGCAAAGCAGCCGCCGAGGTAGGAGCCGAAGGAGGGGGTCACCGGCGCGAGATGCTATTCGCCGCGCCGGGCGCGCGGCCCGCAAGCCATGACGGAGAAGCGGCGTCCATTCGCCGGTCTAGGGTGATGCGCTTTGAAACCAAAGACTTGTCAAGGGGGAGCGATGCGATTCGGGAAGCTGTCTGGTCCAAGCAGGGCGCCTGGTGGCTTGACTCGGCTGCCGGGACACCGCTGGGCGCTCGCACTTTCAAGCGCCGCGATTTTCCTCTCCTTGGCGAGCGCGGCACAGGCAGCAAACGTCACCCTCGGCAGCCCCCTAACCGGAGCCTTCACGGCGGAGCCATTCGGGGTCACGGGCACCTTTTTCAACTCATCGCTGCCGGAGCCCGGCGCAAACGCCACCTCACCCGTCAACGGAGCAATCGTGCGCTGGAGGGTCGTCGGTGCGTCGGCCGGCCCATTCAGGCTGCGAGTTCTCCAGCCCGCCGGCGGCACGACATATACGGCCGTCGGCTCGAGCAGCCCGCAGACTCCCACAACGCTTGCACCGCTCGACTTCCCCACCAACCTGCCAATTCACGCTGGCGACACGATCGGCCTCGACGGCATCAAAGAACAGACGATCGGCGGCCTCAAGCCGCTTCCGGGCGCCGCGATCGCTGTCTGGATTCCAGCCCTGGCAGAAGGCAGCAGCCTGCCCTTCGCCGCCTCGGAACCCAATGTCGAGATCGCCTTCAACGCCGAAGTCCAGCCGCAACCGACGATCGCCTCAATCAGCCCCGGCTCCGGCTCATTCAAGGGAGGGACAAGCGTGAAAATCGCGGGCGCCGACTTCAGCGGCACTACCGCGGTCAGCTTCGCCGGCGTGCCAGTCGCAAGCTTCGCGGTCGACTCCTCGTCCCAAATAACCGCCGTCTCCCCGGCCGGTAAACCCGGGATCGCCGACGTAACGGTGACGACAAATGCAGGAGCCAGCCCGACCGCTCCGACCGACACCTTCACCTACACCGCCTGCATCACGCCCAACCTGGCCGGCAAGAAGCTGAAGAAGGCAAAGAAACGCCTCAAGGCAGCCGACTGCAAGATCGGGAAGGTGAAGCGCAAGGGCGATGCGACTGCCAAGACCGGCAAGGTGGTCAAGCAGAGCCCGAAGGCAGGCAAGGCGCTCGCGCCCGGATCCAAGATCAACCTCACGCTGGGCGACTGAGCGAGCCGAGGGTCGCCGCGGCCGGAATCCGGCAGCTGACCCCGGTACCGGCCAGGCCGCAGTAGCCGTTGGGCACCTTGTGCAGGTACTGCTGGTGGTAGTCCTCGGCGTAGTAGAAGGGCCCGGCAGGCTCGACCTCGGTCGTCACCGGCTCGTGGCCGGCGGCCCGTAGGTCCTCGTCGTAGGCCCGCTTCGCCATCTCCGCCGTCGCCTTTTGGGAATCGTTGGCGAAGTAGATCCCCGAGCGGTACTGGGTGCCGACGTCATTGCCCTGGCGCATGCCCTGGGTCGGGTCGTGCTCCTCGAAGAAGACCTTGAGCAGGTTGGCGTAGGAGACCTTTGCCGGATCGAAGGCAATCAGGACAGCCTCGGCGTGGCCGGTCTTGCCCGAGCAGACCTCGTCGTAGGTCGGGTTGGGCGTGGTCCCGTTCATGTAGCCGACCGCGGTCGTGTAGATGCCGTCGATCCCCCAGAAGAGCCGCTCCGCGCCCCAGAAGCAGCCGAGGGCGAAGTAGGCGACCTCGGTCCCGTCGGGGAAGGGCGGCTGCAGCTGCGTGCCCAGCACCGCGTGGCGCTCGGGAACGTCGAAGGAGGGCTCGCTGCGCCCGGGCAGCGCGTCCTCAGCCGTCGGCATCTGGGTCTTCTCGGGATTCAGCATCGTCATCAGCTTGCCAAGTCCGTTCATCGCGTCTCCTTTTTCGTCGCTACCGACCTTAGCGCCCAGTTCTTGCCGTTCTGTGACGGCGTTCAGGCGAGCTGCTGCAGCAGGCCCGCTGCGTCCATCTCGTCCCAGGCCTGCGCGATAAGCCCATCGCTCACGCGCAGCACGGCCGTCGAGGTGAACTCGACCTCACGGCCAGTCGCCTCGACGCCGAGGAACTCGCCGTCGTGGGTGCCGCGCCAGCGCTGGTGGGCGGCGACGAGGTCGCCCTCGGCGAGGATCAGATCGATCTCGTTGCGCAGGTCGGAGAAGGCGGAGAGGAAGTAGTCGACGGCCTGGCGCTGGCCGGCCTGGCCCCGCGCCTCGCCGTTGTGGACGAAGTCCTCGTTGAGCAGGCGCTCGCAGGCACTCGAGTCACGCTCGTTGATCGCCTCCCGGTAGAAGCGGCGGATGAGATCCTTGTTGGCCTCCGAAAACACCGGCGCCGACCGTACTTGAATGCGCGCCGCGCCAGCGAGTAGCTTGCCTTCATCGGCTGCTTCGTCGTCCTCTTCGCCCTGATCTCGCCGCGCCTGGCGCTGTTCGCGCTCTGGCTCTTCAGTGACATGCTCAGCCGCGCCTTCGACAGCTGGTTCGTCCCCTTCCTCGGCTTCTTCCTGCTGCCCTGGACGACGCTCGCCTACGCGGTGATGTGGAGTACGGGCACCAACGGCGTCAACGGCTTCGAGTGGTTCATCGTCATCCTCGCCTTCGCCTTCGATCTCGGCTCCTACGCCCGCGGCAGCCGCGAGCGGCACGCACGCGCTTAGCCGAGCGGCTGGGGCGACTCGGGCGCGGCCGGGTGACCGGCCGAATCGAGCGGGTAGGCGATTCGCACGTGGGTCTTGCAGACGACGACGAACGGTCGGCGCTCCACGTCTCCCCCCATCAGCGAGGAGATTTCCGCGTTGACGACCGGGATGAAGGTGACGTCAGGACGGTTGAGCGAGTCCGAGAAGCGGCTCTGGTAGCCCTCGGGCGGCAGCGTCACGTCACCGACGATCCGCTGCCGATCGGTTTCGAACAGGACCCGTTCAACCCGCCGATCCTTTTGACCGATTTCGGGACGATTCACATCGCCACTATCGGCACGTTCCTGTCATCCCCTGAGCGAAATCCGTCCAGGGGACATAACAACGAGTAACCGCTAAGCAATCAAGCAAGTTATTGCGCTGTTCGACGTTGTTCCCATAGGTTTTATTTGTGAACTCGTCCGATGGCAAAAAGAAAAGACTGGTTATCTCCAGCGAGGATTTGGTGAACTCCGATCAGTCGCAGGAGACCGATGCCCAACCAACGAGGGAACTCAGTCCAGGCAGCACCCAAGCGGTGACCATCAAGGCCAAGGCGGTCCAGCCAAAGACGGCCGCAGCCGTAAGTCCCGCGCCGGCAATCCCGGTTTCGACTATCCAGGAGAGCTGGTTCCGCAGGCACCGCAACGCGGTCCTGTTTGGCGGCGGGCTCTTCGCCGTGCTCGTTCTTGCCTTCATCGTCAGCTTCGTAGTGCTGGGACTGTTCGACACCGGAGAAGCGACCGCGCGCGAAGCGCTGACCAGCTCCACTGCAACATTCGAACGGTCCAGCGCGGAAACAGGTGCCGCCCTGACGGCGCCGCTGCCCTTCACCGCATTGAGCGAAGCCGCCAGCGCCTCCAAGGGCCGGGCGGGGACGATCAGCGAAACGATCGCCGACCTGACCGAAAAGGTGGATGAAGAGAGCCTCGTCAAGCCGAGCTCGAAAGCACTCAAGGCCGAGCGCCGCTTCCTTACTCGCTTCAGTCAAATCTCCACCTTCCCGGAGAGCGAACTGGAGCATCGCTGGAAGCGCCTCAAACCCGAACTACTCGCCTCTCAGCAGAGCATCAACTCCAGTCGCCGGGCGGTGCTCGCCCTCGGCCTCGGCGACACGGCGCACCTGCTGCCGGCGAACGTGCGGATCTCAGCCATGATCGACAGCGCCAGCAAAATCATCCTCCTCTCCAACCAGAAGGTGCAGCAGTGGCGCTCCGAGCGCGACGCAGCCAAAACCCAGCTGGCCTCGGCGGAAAGCTACAAGAGTGAAATGTCGAATCTCATGGGTGAGTACTACTCGCAGCGCAACATCACCCAGGAACTGGTGCACGAACAACACGTTTACTGGCAGGTCGCCGAAGAACAGCTCCTCTCACAGGCCTCCGAACGCGGGGGGATCATCGAAGGCATGAACGCGCTGCTCGTCCCGGCCGGCGCGGAGAGCGCCCACAGCCAGATGGTCAGCCTCGCGACCCAATCCAAGGGACTGCTCGAAGAAGCTGCGACAGCCGCCCGGGAGGAACCGGACATCATTTGGACCGGCAGCCCGGGCTGGCAGCGCTTGAGCACCGAATCGGAAGCGATTACGCAACAGTTCGCCTCTGCCGAATCGGCCGTCCTGGCCGCCGCCGAAGGGGCAATCGCCAGCGAACAGGCAAAGCTCTCTCAGGTCGGCCCCAAGCCACAACTCTGACCGCGAGCGACCCGGACATCCTCTTGCGAGGCGCGGCGCAGCCCAGCGTGCGCTTGCGTCCCTCCCTGATCTACGCCGGCACGAAGTTGCGGATCGGGGATGGACTGAGAATCGGCAGCAACCCGTCCTCCGAGCTGAAGCTCGATCCTTCGGTCGCGGCCGACCACCACGCGGTAAT
>DASYIY010000060.1:0-2557 GCA_035997045.1 Solirubrobacterales bacterium
GGCATGATTCCCGCAGTCTTTCATGGCCGACAATGGCGAGCAGCAGCCCTCCGGGCCGCCCGAGTACAAGGTCTACCGGTCCCGGAAGGGCCGCTTGTCAGGGTTGCGGTCCCCAGATCTCTCAGGACTCAGAGAGCGGACCCCGCGCGCGCCGAAGTGGTGGCGGCGCGACAAGGAGCCCAAGCCGGAGCGCATCGGGCCGCCGCGGCGCTGGACCGTCAAGCGCGTGCTCAAGTGGGTCGGGATCGCCGCGCTGGGCTGGATCCTGCTCAGCTTCCTCGCCTTCGCCATCTCCGCCCAGCTGCAGTCGTTCAAGCTCTCCGGCGAAGCCAAGGACGCCCTGCACGGCAACCCCTTCATCCTGCCCAGCGCCCAGACGATCCTCGTCCTCGGCACCGACGCCCGCCCGCCCGACACCAAGGAGCCCGGCGCCCCTCACTCGCAGAAGTGCTTCGAACAGCAGTCGCACGGCGACGCCCCCCACGACGGCTGCGAAGCCGGTGAATACCGGGCCGACACCCTGATGCTGATCCGCGCCGGCGGCGGCGCCTTCCGCAAACTCTCGATCCCGCGCGACAGCTACGCCGAAATCCCCGGCCAGAGCCCGGGGAAGATCAACGGCGCCTATTCCTTCGGCGGCGCCAAGGCCCAGATCGAAGCCGTTGAAAACTTCCTCGACATCCAGGTCGACCACGTCGCGATCGTCGACTTCACCGGCTTCGAAGACCTGATCGACGCGGTCGGCGGGGTCAAGGTCGACGTCCCACACAAGCTCTGCGCCGACATCGCCGGTGGCGCCGGTGGCGGCCAGGGCGGAGTATCGCTGCGACTGGCCAAGGGCGAGAACACCCTCGACGGCGAAAAGGCCCTCGCCTACTCTCGCGTGCGCGAGCCGAGCGAATGCCCCGGCCTCGGCAAGAGCGCCTACTCTTTCCCCTACAGCGACTTCCAGCGCGCCCAGGCCCAGCAGCGCGTGATCAACGGAGTTAAGGACCGGCTCACCGATCCGCTGCGCCTCCCCTACAACTTCATCCACGGCCCGATGATCGGCTGGGACGCGCCGAAAGCCTTCGTCAGCGACATGGGTTTCCTGACGATGCCGCAGCTGGTCCTCTCGGCGGCGATCGGCGGCAGCGCCCCCACAGACGTGCTCTGCGCCGGCGCCAACTCGGGCTGCGGCGAAGGCCCGGAAGGCAGCGTCGAAGTGCCCGAGGCGACCCGGCGCAAGGCCGTCCACCGGCTGCTCAACGGTTAGCCGTCAGTCGCTGGTCGTCGAAGCCTTCGGCTTCGAGTCGCCGGAGGACTTCGAGTCGCTCGATTTCGAGTCGGCGCTCTTCGACTCGCTGGAGCCCTCGCCGGACCCCTTCGACTCGCCCGAGCCCTCGGAAGAGCCGCCGTTGGCGGCGGCGCCCTTCTTCTTCTTGCCGTAGTCGGTGTTGTAGAAGCCCGAGCCCTTGAAGTGGACGGCAACCGGATGCAGGACGCGGACGGCGGGAGCGCCGCACTCCTGGCACTCGGTCAGGGCGTCGTCGCTCATCCGCTGGATCACGTCGAAGACGTGCCCGTTCTCGCATTTGTACTCGTAGATCGGCATCGGGTGGGCGATTATCGCAGCCGCGCGCAGCGAAGTCTCCGCCAGGCACGCCCTGCGGGCAGCGTCTCTATACGGTTCTCCGATGGCAGCAGCAGAGGAGAAGCGCCCGACCGAGGTCTCGATGGAGGAGATCGTCGCCCTCTGCAAGCGCCGCGGCTTCGTCTTCCCGTCTTCTGAGATCTACGGCGGCCTCGGTTCGACCTACGACTACGGCCACTACGGGGTGCTGCTGAAGAACAACGTCAAGGCCGAGTGGTGGCGGGCGATGCTGCAGGAGCGCGACGACATCGTCGCCCTCGACTCGGCGATCCTCCAGCATCCGCGGGTCTGGGAGGCCTCGGGCCATCTCGAGGGCTTTACCGACCCGCTCGTGCAGTGCCTCGGCAAGTGCAAGAAGCGCTGGCGCGAGGACCACCTGCGCGAGGCGGTCGAAGCCGAAGGCGGCGACCCCAACGCGGAGCTGCGCTGCCCAGAGTGTGGCGGCGAGCTCTCCGAGCCGCGCCAGTTCAACCTGATGTTCGAGACCCACGTCGGCCCGGTCGCCGGCGAGGGCTCGGAGGTCTACCTGCGGCCCGAGACCGCGCAGGGCATCTTCATCAACTTCAAGAACGTGCTCGGCTTCGCCCGCAAGAAGCCGCCCTTCGGGATCGCCCAGATTGGCAAGTCCTTCCGCAACGAGATCACCCCCGGCAACTTCATCTTCCGCACCCGCGAGTTCGAGCAGATGGAGATGGAGTTCTTCGTCCCGCCCGACCAGGCCGAGCAGTGGTACCGGACCTGGATCTCCGAGCGCGAGCGCTGGTACACGGACCTCGGCCTGCGCCCCGACTTCCTGCGGATCCGCCCCCACGACGCCGACGAGCTCTCCCACTACTCCTCCGGGACCAGCGACGTCGAGTACCTCTTCCCGATCGGCTGGTCGGAGCTGGAGGGGATCGCCAACCGCGGCGACTTCGACCTCAA
>DASYIY010000061.1:0-19388 GCA_035997045.1 Solirubrobacterales bacterium
CCCGGCGGTCTTCTACCCGCCCAACTTCGACCGCGAATACACCGAGTGCTACGGCTTCTCGCTCGAGGACATCTTCGCCTTCGGCCTCAAACTGATCCGCCAGCGCTGGCGCACGATCGGCTACCCGACCGAGGAGATGCCGCCCGGGGTCTTCCCCTTCGACCCCGAGGCCAGCGCCGAGGAGGTCGCCCAGAACCAAGTCAAGCTGATGGAGGCCGGCATCCTCGGCCCTCCCGAGGCGGTCCCGCAGTCCACCCCCGAGATGCAGCGCCTCTACTTCGACGTGGTCAAGCGCGCCGCCAACCCAAAGGCCGCCAACGGCTCGCCGCTCGTCTACCAGTGGCGCTTCGACGACGCCGACCCCTGGCACGTGGTGATCGACAACGGCTCGACCCGGGCGGAACCGGGCGAAGCGCCGAACCCGACGCTGACGCTGGAGGCCAAGTGGGCCGACTTCGTCGGGATGAGCAAGCCCGACGCGAACCCGGTCAAGATGCTACTGACCCGCCGCATCCGCCCCCGCGGCTCGATCCGCGAGATCGCCCGGATGCGAAAGGTCTTCGGCTAGGCCGCTAGGAAACGGGCGGACGCGCGTCCGCCCAGGGCCGCTCGGCCTCGAGCTGAGCGGCCAGCGAGATCAGGGTCGCCTCGTCGCCGGGGCGGCCGACGATCTGGACCGCCAGCGGCATGCCGTCGTCGGCGAAGCCGGTCGGAACCGACATCGACGGGTTGCCGAGGTGGTTCCAGGGGATGCAGTAGGGATAGAAGCGGCTCATCCCGATCACCGTGCGCAACGCGCCCTGGCCCTCCCAGCGGCGTATCGGCAGTGCCGTGCCGCCCATCACCGGGGTGATCAGGGCGTCGAAGGAGTCGAAGAGGGAGTTGATCCGGGCCGCGTCGGCCTCGCGGCCGCGCAGCGCGCGCTCGAAGAGCGCGTCCGGAAGGAGGTTCCCCAAACGGCCGAAACCGCGCGTGCGCCCTTCCAGTCGCTCTGGATGGGGAACTTCATCGACGGTCTCGGCGACGCCGCGCAGGAAGCGCGGCGTGATGTTGTTGCCGACGTTGCCCCAGGCGGGATCGCGCTGGGTCACCTCATGGCCAAGCGAGCGCATCAGATCGGCAGCGTCGGCCACCGCCTGCTTGACATCATCCGAGACGGTTGGCGGGGCGACGGCGCGGGGAGCGAGGGTGGAGTAGGCGACGCGCAGCTTGCCGGGAAGGGATTTGGCCGACTCGACGAAGGGACGCTCGGGAGGCGGCGGCGCCCCGGGCTCCTGCGAGCCACCCGAGGTGACGTCGAGCCAGAGCGCCGTGTCGATCACGGATCTGCTGACGCAGCCGTTGACCGCGAGCCCGTTCCAGTATTCGAGCCCGGGAGCAAACGAGATCCGGCCCAGTGTCGGCTTCAGGCCGAAGAGCCCGCACGACGCGGCGGGGAGCCGGATCGAGCCGCCGCCATCGCCGGCCGAGGCGATCGGCACCAACCCGGCGGCCACCGCGGCCGCCGATCCGCCGCTCGAGCCCGCGGGGCTGCGCTGCAGGTTCCAGGGGTTGCGGCTGACGCCGTTGGTGGCCGACTCGGTGAAGCCACAGATCGCCAGCTCGGGCAACAGGGTGAGGCCGACGATGATCGCGCCGGCCTCGCGCAGGCGCCGCACCATCTCGCAATCTGCGCTCGCCGGCTCGGTGAAGGCGTCGGTGCCGTGCAGATTGATCTCGCCGGCGACGTCGCTTTCGTCCTTGATCGCGATCGGCACGCCGAGCAGCGGCCGTTCGTCGCCCGCCTTGAGCCGGGCTTCAGCCTGCTCGGCTTCGAGCAGCGCTTTCTCGCCCATCACCTTGCGGAAGGCGTTCAGCTGGGGGTCGATTCGAGCGATCCGCTCGAGGCAGAGCTGCACCAGCTCGCTCGGCGAGACGTCCCCCGCCCGCACCATCTCCGCCTGCTTCGCCGCTCCGGCGAAAGCTAGATCGTCACCACCCATGACCGGCAGCCTATTGGCTCAGGTCAGCTCCGGCTCGGGCTCGGGCGTGGCGCCACTCTCGAAGCTGAGGTCGGGCAGGGCGCGGTCGAGCCAGGACGGCATCCACCAGTTCCAGCTGCCCAGCAGCTTCATCGCCGCCGGCACCAGGATCAAGCGGACAAGCGTTGCGTCGAGCGCGATCGCCACCGCGCAGCCGAGGCCGAGCTCCTTGATCGAGGGCACGCCGGTGAGCACGAAGACGGAGAAGACCGCGGTCATGATCAGCGCCGCCGAGGAGATCGTGCGGGCGCTGGTCGAGAGCCCTTCGGCGACGGCGCGCTCGTTGTCGCCGTGCTCCAGGTAGTGCTCGCGGATGCGCGACATCAGGAAGACCTCGTAGTCCATCGAGAGGCCGAAGACGATGGCGAAGATCAGCGGCACATTGATCGTGTCGAGCGCGCCCTGGCTTTCGAAGCCGAGCAGGCTGGAGAACCAGCCCCACTGGAAGATCGCGACGAGGACGCCGAACGCCGCCCCGATCGAGAGTAGGTTCATCAGCACCGCCTTCAGCGGTAGCAGCAGCGAGCGCAGCATCACCATCAGCACCAGGTAGCTGAGCGCCAGCACGAAGAGCACGATCTTCCACATCGAGCCGCTGATCTGGCTTCGCGCGTCCTGACTGCGAGCGGTTTCGCCGCCGACGTCGACCGTGGCGATCCGGCTCAGCTCGGTGTGCGGCACGACGCTGTCGCTCAACCGCGAGACCAGGGCGATCGTCGCATCGGACTCGCTGGGAGTGATCGGCGTCGCCTGGATCAGGACGTCGTTGCCGGCGTAGGAGGGCGGGGCGACGGAGCTGACCCCCGGAGTTGCCTCGATCGTGCGAGCGAAGCCGGCCACGGCGGCGCGGTCCGGCCGCGAGCCTTCGAACATCGCGACGATCTGCACCGGATCGGTGCCGCCGCCCAGCTGCTTGGAGGCGAGTTCATTGCCCACCCGGACGTCGCTGTCCTTGGGGAACTGCGTCAGCGCCTGGGTGCCGGTCTGTATGGAGAGCAGCGGGATCGCCAGCGTGAGCAGCACCGCGGAGACGCCGATCACGGCGCGCCACGGATGGGCCATGACACTGGTTGTCCAGCGAACCCAGAAAGCCTCGCGGTCGGGGCGCGGTCCGCGACGGCGGAAGACGCCGAGTACCTTGGCGACGACGCCGCCGGGCAGGACGCGATCGCCGAGCATCGCGATCAGCGCCGGCAGCAGGGTCACCGCAGTCAGGATCGAGACGGCGACCACGGTCATCGCCCCCAGCGCCATCGAGCGCAACGCCTGGTTGTCGACCATCCAGAGGCCGGCGAGCGAGACGATCACGGCGAGGCCGGAGAAGGCCACCGCCAGCCCCGAAGTCGAGAGCGCCTGGGCGCGCGCCTCCTCTGGATCGCGTCCGCTCGCCCGCTCCTCGCGGTAGCGGGCGAGGATGAACAGCGAGTAGTCGATCGCCACCCCGATTCCGATCATCGAAGCCATGTTGGTGACGAAGACCGAGGTCTCCATATTCAGCGAGATGAAGTAGATCAGCGCCCCGGTAACGATCACGCTGACGAAGCCGAGCACCAGCGGCAGCGCCGCGGCGGCCAGCGAGCCGAAGACGACGAGCAGGATGATCGCGACGATCGGGAAGCCGCCGGCCTCGGCTTTGGAAAGGTCCTTCTTCGAAAGCTCCTGCATGCCGGCCCAGATCGTCGGCTGCCCGGCCAGGTAAGTGGTGACGCCGGCGGTCGCGGTGCCCGGATCGAGGTCTTCGCGCAGCGTCGCGGCGGAGTCGATCTGGCGATCGGAGGACTGTTCGCTGTGCAGGGGCAGCATTGCGGTCCCCTTCTGCTGCAGGGAAAGCTCGGCCCGGTGCGCCGTAGCCGGCGGCAGGGTCACTTCGTCGAGCTTCGCGACCGCGCGGCGCACGCGCCCGACCGCAGCGGCGCGCGCGGCCTTGCCGGCGCCGGATTCGGCTTGCAGCAGCACCACGATGCCGCCGGTCTTGGTGCTGAAGTCATTCTTGAGCGAGTCGCTGACCGCCTTCGACTCGCTGCCCGGCACGTCGAAACCGCCCCCGGTGAGGTGATCGGTCTGGTGCGAGGCGATCGGCAGAGCCAGCGCAAGAACGACGACCCAGGCGAGCACCACCCAGCGGCGGCGGCGGCCGAGGAACCCTGCTAGTTGGACCATGAACTCACGCATTGGCTGGTTGGCCAGCCTTTCGGACAAACGGCCAGGCGTCTGTGAAGAGCATCACTCTTGACCGCTGGAGCGGCCGCTACTCGTCGATCAGGAGGTAGCGACCGGAGGCCGCGGCAACCGCGAGGCCGGCGCCGATGTCGCGCTCGGCGTCGGAGAGTGCCTGCAGGGCGAAGCCGTCGGCGATCGCGAAGAGGTAGGAGACGATCGCCTCGGCGTCGTGACGCAGGCTGAGCACGCCCTCCCGCTCCTTTGCCCGCAGCACCTCGGCGACGTGGGAACGGGTGCGCTCGAAGAGCTGGCCAACCTCGTGCTGGATCTCGGGGTTGCGGCGGCCGGCGCTGAAGAGCTCGTAGAGGAGCAGGAAGAAGGCTGGCTCGTTCTCGATCATGTCGGTGAGGTTGGCGAGCAGAACGTCGATCACGTCGTCGACCGTCTGCGCTTTGCCCAGTGGCTCGTCGAGCCGCGCGACGCGGATCTCAGCATCGCGTCGCACCACCTCGACCAGCAGCCTCTCCTTGGTGCCGAAGTAATAGTGGAGAAGGCCGCGACTTACCCCCGCCTCGCGGGCGACGTGCTCGAAAGTCGAGCCCGCGGCACCGCGCTTGGCGACGCTGTCGCGCATCGCATCGACGATGCGCTGCGCCTTCTCGCCGCTCAGCTCACGCTGCTTGGTCGCCGCCTCCATAAAGTCAGTTTACGGAGCCAGGGCGGATAGATGATCGGCGCCGAGGGGCGTGCCCGAGGGGGCGTGCCTGGCCAAGCTGGGCGCCGCACGCCGACGAGTGAATAGCAGCGCTATTCGCGAGGAGGTGGGTGGTGATCCAGTGCCGCGCCAGGCGCGTCATCCGCGGGCGCGGCACTCGGCGCCGATCATCTAGCTGCCGTTAATAGAAGTGGTGCTGGTGTACTCGAACTCCTCCTCGGCGCCGAAGAGGGCGTCGAGCACGGTCTTGCGGGCGTCCTCGCTGACGATCAGGGCGACCACGGCGCCGACGATAGCGAGCAGAACGATGCGGCCGAGGGGGCTCTTCTTGCGCTTCTTCGGCGCCCGCAGCCGCTCGGAGACATCGCGCAGGTTCTCAGCGGCAGTGTGCAGGTCGCGCTGCACCTTCTTGTCGCTGGTGACCGCCTTGACCGCGCTGCCGTTGCTGGTTGCCCGGCCGTAGGCGCCCTTCGCGGCTTCAAAAGCGTTCTTGAGGCTGTCGCGCAGCTCTTCGTCCTCGACGAGACGCTGTAGGTAGGGGTTCTCGCGTGCGGTCGAATAAAGATCGGCGGCCTGGGTCGCCCGTGTCTTGCTCATGCCTTCTCCTCGCTGGTATCTCCGGGACGGTCAGGATAACTCGAAATCATTTCGGGCTGATGCCGTCTAGCAATACCCCATTGCTGTGGAAGCCAAGCGGGGCCTCGCGGATCGTCCGCAGCCGCAGCGGCTCCAGGCCCGGGCCCACGTGCGCGTAGCGGCGCACGTAGAGGCGACCGACCTGCTCGTAGCCGGCCTGGCGGAAGCCGGGTCCGAGCAGCCCGGCCGGGGGGGGCGGCGCCGGGCCGTCGGAGATGAAGTCGATTTCGCCGACCCACCACTGGAAGCCGTCGGAGGGCTGGACCTGGATCGATCCGGTCGAGAGGTAGTAGCGCAGGGAGGCCTCGCCCAGGGTCCAGGTGACCATCGCCCGCGGCACGGCCGGTTCGCCGATCGCGGCGGCGACCGAACTCCAGTCGGGCCGCTGCAGCGCCGGCGAGAGACTGGCCCAGACGGAGAACCCGAACGAGTAGGCGACCAGGGCCGCGGTGAGGATCGCGCCGCTGCGGCGGACACGTTGCAGGCTGAAGCCGACGGCCACGGCGACCAGCAGCGGCAGCAGCGCCGGCAGCAGGTTGCGGGCGAGGACGTAGTCCTTGTCCGGCGCGAGCAGGCCGAGGGCGACCGGCACGACCACCGTCACAGCCGCCAGCACGAGTGGGATGCCGGCGGCGCGGCGCTCGCGCCGCGCGCCGCACATCAGGACCAGCACCAGCGCCGCGACCGCGAGCAGGACGGGTACGACCGCCAGCAGCGGGTGCTCGGGCCGGGCGATGATGTCGCCCGTCTCCCCCACCATGAATGTGAGGCCGGTCTCCCAGATCCGATGGCCGAGGCTGAAGTTGCCGATCCACTCGGCGTGACCGATCGACATCTGGTGGATCGCCAGCGGCGCCAGCAGCAGTCCCGCCGCGGCGACGATCCCCAGGCCGGGCACCGTCTGGCGACCCCGGCGCCGCAGCAGCCAGAGCGCCTCGGCGGCGATCGGGAAGGCGGCGAAGTAATGGGTGCCAAGGGCCAGTGCCGAGGCGATTCCCCAGGCGATGAAGTCGCGACGACGGCCCCGGTCCAACGCTCGCACGAAGTAGAGCAGCGAGAGCGCGGTGAGCAGGGCGAAGAGTGCGTAGGCGCGGGCCTCCTGCGAGTACCAGAGCAGCATCGGGTTGACCGCGACCAGGGCCGCGGCGACGATCCCGGCGCGGCGGCCGCTCAGCTGCGCGCCGAGCAGGTAAGCGACCGGGACGGTGGCGACCCCGGCCAGGGCGGAGACCGAACGCAGGCCGGCCTCGCCGGTACCGGTTACTTGCGTCCAGAGCCAGGCCAGCGCGTAGTAGAGCGGCGGCGCCGACTCGCTGAAGCCGACTGCTTCCATCGCGTGCCAGAAGCCGTCGCGGAGGATGCGGCTGGCGGTGACGATCTCGTCGTGGTGGTAGCTCTGCACCCCGATGGTCGCGAAGCGCAGGGCCGCGGCGGCGACGGTCAGGCCGGCGACGATCCAGAAGGTTCGCGAGCGCGATCGCACTGCACCGGCGACCGCCTCCAGATACGTCGACAGGCTGCCCCTGCCCAGCGCCCCAGCGGCCTCCATTGCTTAGGCGAGCGCCGCTTCGATCGCCTTGGAAACCTCGCCCACGTAGACGAACTCCAGCTCGCTGCGCTCGTGCTCGGGGATCTCGGCCACGTCGCCCTCGTTTCGCTCCGGCACCAGAACGCGCTTGATCCCGGCCCGCTGCGCGGCCAGCGACTTCTCCTTCAAGCCACCGATCGGCAGCACCTGGCCGGTCAGCGTCACCTCGCCGGTCATTGCCACATCGTTGCGAACCGGTCGGCCGCTGATCAGCGAGCCCAGCGCCACGGTCATCGCCACGCCCGCCGAGGGGCCGTCCTTGGGCACGGCGCCGGCCGGCACGTGGATGTGAATGTCGTGCTTGGCGAACCATTCCTCGCCGAGATCGGGGGCGATCTCGCGCCAGTGGCCACGGACGTAAGAGAGCGCCGCCTGCGCCGACTCCTTCATCACGTCACCGAGCTGACCGGTGATGGTCAACGAGCCGGAGCCGGGCATCGAGGTCGCCTCGATGAAGAGCACGTCGCCGCCGGTGGGCGTCCAGGCGAGGCCGGTGGCGACGCCGGGGACCTTGGTGCGGCGGCGCTGCTCGGCGAAGACGCGGCGGCGGCCGAGCAGCTCGCGGGCGCGTTTGGCCGAGACCTTGACCTTGCCCTCGGAGTTGCCCTCGGCGACTTTGCGCGCGACTTTGCGGCAGATCGTGCCGATCTGCCGCTCCAGGTTGCGCACGCCGGCCTCGCGCGTGTACTCGTCGATGATCGCCGCCAAGGCCGGGTCGGCGAACTCGATCTGCGAGGCCTTCAGTCCATTGGCTTTGATCTGGCGGGGGACCAGGTAGCGGCGGGCGATCTGCTTCTTCTCTTCCTGCGTGTAACCGGCCAGCTCGATCGTCTCCATCCGGTCCTGCAACGGGCCCGGGATCGTCTCGAGCACGTTGGCGGTGGCGATGAAGAGCACCTCGGAGAGGTCGAACTCGAGGTCGAGGTAGTGGTCGCGGAAGGAGTCGTTCTGGGCCGGGTCGAGCACCTCGAGCATCGCCGAGGCCGGGTCGCCGCGAAAGTCGGCGCCCATCTTGTCGATCTCGTCGATCATGAAGACGGGGTTGCGCGAGCCTGCATCGCGCAGGGCGCGGACGATCGCCCCGGGCAGGGCGCCGATGTAGGTGCGGCGGTGGCCGCGGATCTCCGCCTCGTCGCGGACGCCGCCGACCGAGATCCGCTCGAACTCGCGCCCCAGGGCCTTGGCGATCGAGCGGCCGAGGCTGGTCTTGCCGACGCCGGGAGGCCCGACGAAGCAGAGGATCGGCCCGGGCGAGGACGGATTCAGCTTGCGAACCGCCAGGTACTCGAGGATCCGGTCCTTGACTTTCTCGAGGTCATAGTGATCGGCGTCGAGCACTTCGCGGGCGTGGGCGATGTCGAGGTTGTCCTCGGTCTCGGCCGACCAGGGCAACTCGACCAGCCACTCGAGGTAGGTGCGGATGACGCCGTGCTCGGCTGCCGCCGGCGGCAGCTTCTCCAGCCGCGAGAGCTCGCGGTCAGCCGCCTTCTGGGCGTGCTCGGGAAGTTTCGCCGCCTCGATTTTCTCGCGCAGTTCGTTGACTTCCGCCTGCTGCTCGTCGCCCTCGCCAAGCTCGTCCTGGATCGCTTTCATCTGCTGGCGCAGGAAGAACTCGCGCTGGCCCTTGTCGATCTCGGACTCGACCTGCGACTGGATCTGGCTGCCGAGCTGGACGACCTCGAGCTCGCGGGCAAGGATCTGAGAGAGGTGGCGGAGGCGGGCGACGACCTCCAGCTCCTCCAGCAGCTTCTGCTTCTCCTCGGTCGAGATGCGCAGGGCGCCGGCGATCAGGTGGGCGAGCGCGGCCGGGTCGTCGAGATTGGCGACCGCCATCTGCAGCTCCTCGGGCAGGTAGGGAATCTGCTCGATGATCTGCGAGAAGGTGCGCTGCACGTTGCGGGTCAGCGCCTCCAGCTCCGGGCCGTCCTCGGTCACGTCGGGCAGCTCGCCGATCCGCGCGACGAGGTAGGGCTGCTCGGCGACGTAGGGACCGAGGCGCACCCGCTGGGTGCCCTGGACGAGGACGCGCAGGGTGCCATCCGGCACCTTGAGCATGCGGGCGACGACGCCGACGACGCCGACGTCATAGAGATCGTCGGGCCCGGGCTCCTCGTTCTCGGGGTCGCGGGCGGCGACCATCGCCAGCATCCGGTTGGCACCGAGCACGTCGTCGACCAACTTGATCGAGCGCTCCTGGCCGACCGCCAGCGGGGTCAGCGTCTCGGGAAAGGTGACCGTCTCGCGCAGCGGCAGGACGGGCAGCGCATCGGGCAGCGGCTCACTGGCGCGGATGGCGTTCTCGGCGTCGAGCGAGTCGACCACCTCGAGCACCGGGCTGCCCTCCATCACTCCCTCCCGATCGGAACCCGGCGCGTGGACTCGGCTGGGTCGCGCAGCGGCAGCTCGATCCTCAGCACCCCGTCCTCGTAAGTGGCCTTGGCGCGCTCCGCGTCGACGTCCACCTGCAGCTCGACCACGCGCCGAAACGGCCCCGAGGGAATCTCAACCTGCTGGTAGACCCGCCCCTCGGTCTCCTGCACCGGCCGCTCCCCCATGATCGCCAGCTGCCGACCGCTGACCTCAATGCCGACGTCGGAAAGCTGAACCCCGGCGAGATCGACCTTGACCACGGCCTGCTGCGGTTCCCCGCAGTAGTAGACGTCGACGTTCGGGGTAAAGCCCCTGCTCCGCTTGCTGACGTACGTAGTCCGCGCCCACGCATAGAGGTCCCGCTCCGGCATCGTCAAAACATAGCCAGACCGCAGCTTGCGGGTTCTGGCGCTCAGGCTGCTTGCGATGCCCAGCGGGGTGGGCGCATCAGCAGAACGGGCTGCCGGGGCGGAACGAGACCTTCCGGGCGGTTCGGCCGGAAGGTGGTGCAGGGCTCCTCCAGCTCGAGCGAGCAGAGCAGGTTCTTGCGGAAGTAACAGTCATCGCAGGTCGGCGGCTTTGGCTTGCGGGGCACGGCGCGCATACTGCCACCGCCGCGCGCCTTTCGTGACTGGCATTCCCGCAAAGCGCAACGTCTTTGACACAGTCTCGTCACATCTTCCCCGCGTCTTGCGGAAGCCGGGAGTTGCCGTCGCTACCATTGCCGCGGATGAACTCCTCCAGCCGGACCGACAAGCTCGCGGCATCGCCACAGCTGTTCGAGAGCGACTTCCTCAACTTCTTCTCGCGGGTGCACCCTGCGGTGCCGGCGATCGTCTTCGTACCGGTCGTGGTCGCGGTCGAGTGGCTCGGCACCAGCGGCGGCTACGCCGCCTGGCAGCTGCTTCTGCTCAGCCTCGGCGGAATCGGCATCTGGACCCTGACCGAGTACTGGCTGCACCGGCTCGTCTTCCACTGGGAGCCCGACAACGCCGTCGGGCGGCGGATGCATTTCATCATCCACGGCATCCACCACGATCACCCCAATGACAAGCTGCGCCTGGTGATGCCACCCGCGGTGGCGATCCCCCTCGCCGCCCTCTTCTTCTTCGCCTTCACGCTGCTCTTCGGCACTCCCGCTGCCTACCCGCTCTTCGGCGGCTTCATCGCCGGCTACCTCTTCTACGACTACACGCACTACTACGTGCACCATTTTGTGCCCAAGTCCGAGTTCGGCAAGCGCCTGCGCGAGCAGCACATGCGCCATCACTTCCAGGACCACCGCTTCGGCTACGGCGTCTCCTCGCCGATCTGGGACGTCGTCTTCCGCACGCTGCCCCGCGGCCGGCGCGACAGCAGCTAGCGCAGCGCTATCTCGAGCTCGAAGCGGGCGTCCGGGTCGTCCAGCTGCTCGCCGAGCAGCTCGCGCAAACGTGCGACGCGGTAGCGGACGGTCTGCGGGTGAACGTGCAGCGCGGCGGCCATCGCCACCGAGTTGCCACCGTGGCGGACATAGGCAAGCGTCGTCTCACGCATCCGTTCGCGCGCCTTAACCGTGAGCGAGTCGAGCGGCGCCAGCCTCTCGGCGGCAATCCTGGCGACCAGGGCGCTGCCCTCGAAGAGCAACAGGGCGGCGAGGTGGTCCTCGGCACGAACGAGGCCTTTGGCCGAGATCGCACCCGCTTCCAATGCTCTTAGGCCACTCTTCCCCAGATCCCAAGAACCACGCAGCCGCCCCGGTTCGCAGGTTGGGCCAAGCACCACCGCTTTGTCGCCGACGGCACGCTTGATGCTGGCCAGGCGGCCGGGCCCGTTGGGATCGGGAAAGAGCATGCAGCCGAGCTCATCGACCTGAGTGATCAGGCAGTCAGCAGGGAGATGGCGCGCGAGCTGCGGCAGATCGGACTCGGCGCAGACGAGCGGAGCTAGCTGGCGCGGGATCCTCCACCCGGCTGCCTGCGCCGAAGCGCGTCGATCGGCGACCTCGGTGGACTCCCGCAGCAGCAGAGAGACGAGTTCGCGCCGACGCCGGCGGCGAAGGTCCTCGCCCTCGGACTGGGCGACGGCGTAGCCATCAACGGAATCCGCGGAGAGCTCGTCGATATAGGCGAAGATCGCCTCCGCGAGCAGGCTCAGGACCTCGGGGTCCAGCTCTGCCCGCCGCCCCACGCGCGCAATGTGTCGCCAGGCGACACGAGCGCCAACCCGATAAGCGGCTTGCAAGGAATCGAGGGTGCGTCCTTGGCGCAGCTCGCCGCGGCCGAGTGCGACATAGACCTCTCGTCCCAACTCACGGCCTGCATCGGCATCCCGGATCAGAGCGACGAACTGGCTCAGCCCCTCGCCGACACCGGTGCGGAGGCCGCGGCCGAAGTTCCCCTCGAGGGGCCGTTCGTACTCGGGCACCTCTCTGGCGATCGCCGCAAGGATCTCGCCCGTCACCTCCTCCAGCTCAGGCTCGATCAGGTCAGCAACGCTCGCGGGCAAGCCACGCCAAGGCTCTGAATCGACGGAACTTATCATTTGACTTACAAAAATAGCACTTAGAAATTGCCCTGATGCCTAACTCTTATTCTCTAAGAACGCCTAACTTGCCTGCCGATGGGCGAAATGACCAAAACAGAGAAGATCGCGAACTTGGGCGCCGTCGTGGTTCCCTTCATCGCCACTCTGGCCGCAATCGTGTTGCTCTGGAACCGGCTGGTCAGCGCCCGCGACCTGGAGATAGCGGCGGTGATGTACCTGCTGACCGCGATCGGGGTCACGGTCGGCTTCCACCGACTGCTCACCCACCGCTCTTTCCAGACCTCCAAGCCCGCTGAGTACACATTCGCCGTGCTTGGCTCGATGGCCGTGCAGGGCCCGGCGATCTCATGGGTTGCCGATCACCGTAAGCACCATGCCCACACCGACGAAGAGGGTGACCCACACAGCCCACACGTCGGCCACGATGGTGGCGTGCGCGGCGTCCTTGCCGGCCTCTGGCACGCCCACTCGGGCTGGCTTATGTCCACCCAGGGACGAGCCGACTGGAAGCGTTACGCCGCCGACCTCTACGAGGACCGTGGCATGCGCACGATCTCGCGCCGGTTCGTTCCACTCGTACTCGCCAGCCTCGCCATACCCGCCCTCGCCGGCTACCTCGTCAGCGGCACGCTTGCCGGATCTGCGACCGGGCTGCTCTGGGGTGGGTTGGTGCGAATTTTCTTCGTTCACCACGTGACCTGGAGCGTCAACTCGGTTTGCCACTATTTCGGTACGCGCCGGTTTGACACCGAAGACCGTTCGACCAACGTCTTCTGGCTGGCACTGCCGTCACTAGGCGAGTCCTGGCATCACAACCACCATGCATTCCCGCGCTCGGCGGTTCATGGCCTCAAATACTGGGAGATCGACCCCTCCGCCATGGTCATCTCCACAATGGAGAGGCTTGGCCTGGCTTGGAACGTGGTTCGGATCTCGCCCGAGCGTCAATTACAGCGAACAGCCTTTACAGAACAGACTTCCGCGGATGAGCCGGGGAGGGGGAAAGCCGGCAAGCGGGTGCGTTCGCTCTCATCCCCCTCCCCGGACGAGCGTTAGCCCTTCATCCAAATGGCCACGGGTCAGGCGTGGATTTGACTATGTGAATAGTCACTGTCACTGTGACTGTGCCACACTCCGGGGAGCTGACGACCCGAGAGACAAAAGTCTTACGGGATGAAAGGAAGGAAATGCCTAGCACCAGCAACGTACTCGACGAGGCTCTGAACCTGGTCAAGAAGCGGCTTGCCGAGCTTGATGAGGAGCGCCAGCGTCTCGAGCGCGCCCTCGCAGAGCTTGGTGGGACCGTTACCGGCACCGTTACCCGCCGCCCAGGTCGACCCCCGGGCACAGGTAAACGTGGCCCCGGTCGCCCTCGCAAAACTGCACCCGCAGCCGCTCCCACGCCTGCGTCTGCCTCAACCTCAACCGCCGCACCGCGACGTCGCCGTCGCCGTCGCGGTGGCACGCGTGCCGATCAGGCAGTCGCCCTGGTCGAGCAGAACCCCGGCATCTCCGCCTCGGAGATCGCCAAACAGATGAAAATCAAACCCAACTATCTCTACCGAGTCCTCGGTGAAATGGAGAAAGAGGGTCGGGTGACGAAGAAGGGGCGCGAGTACCACCCCGCCTAGCGTCAACCCGTAGATGCTTTGAAAAAGCCGGCCCGGGTGGGCCGGCTTTTTCATTGCCTAGTTCGGCTCAGACCAGGCCGAGCTTGGCGACCGCGTCGCGCTCCTCGCGCAGCTCGGCGGCACTGGCGTCGATGCGGGCGCGGGAGAATTCGGTCACCTCGGCACCCTCGGCGATCGACCACTTCCCCCCACTGCACGTACAGGGGAAACCAGCGACTATGCCCTCCTCGACCCCGTAGGAGCCGTCGGCGGGAACTCCCATTGAGACCCAATCGCCCTCGGGCGTGCCGAGAACCCAGTCATGCACATGGTCGATCGCTGCATTTGCCGCCGAGGCGGCGCTGGAAGCACCCCGCGCCTCGATGATTGCGGCCCCCCGTTTTGCGACCCGTGGGATGAACTCATCGGCGATCCAGGCCTGATCGTCGACCGCATCCCAGGCACTCTCGCCGCTGACCCGCGCGTTGACCAGGTCGGGGTACTGCGTGGTCGAGTGATTGCCCCACACCGTCATCTTGGTGACATCGGGGATCTGCTTGCCGAGCTTATTCGCCAGCTGCGCGATCGCCCGGTTGTGGTCGAGGCGCATCATCGCGGTGAAGCGCTCGCGGGGAACGCCGTCGGCGTTGGACATCGCGATCAGGCAGTTGGTGTTGGCCGGGTTGCCTACTACAAGCACCCGCACGTCATCGGCGGCGCCGGCGGCGATCGCTTCGCCCTGGGGCTTGAAGATTCCACCGTTGGCCTCGAGTAGGTCCGAGCGCTCCATGCCGGGACCGCGCGGGCGCGCGCCGACCAGCAGGCCGACGTTGCAGCGATCGAACGCCTGCTTGGGATCGTCGAAGATGTCGATGCGTTGCAACAGCGGGAAGGCGCAATCGTCGAGCTCCATCGCGGTGCCCTCCGCCGCCTTGACGGCGTCGGGGATCTCGAGCAAGCTCAACTCGATCGGGGTATCGGGGCCGAGCATCTGACCGCTGGCAATGCGGAACAGCAGCGCGTAGCCGATCTGCCCGGCGGCGCCGGTAACGGTGACTTTCACAGGGGTGCTCACAGAATCTCTATCTCCTGGATTCGTAGTTTTCGAAGAGCTGAAAGAGCTATGCCATCGCCCGCTGTAGGCCCTCGTCGATCGAGGCGAGGAACTCCTGCGTAGTCTGGAACTCCTGGTCGGGGCCGATCAGCAGGGCGAGGTCCTTGGTCATCCGGCCGCTCTCCACTGCCTCCACACACACGCGCTCCAGCGTCTCGGCAAAATGGGAGACCTCGGGAGTCGCGTCGAGGCGGCCGCGGGCGGCGAGGCCGCGCGTCCAAGCGAAGATTGAGGCGATCGGGTTGGTGGAGGTCGGGTTTCCCTGCTGATGCTGGCGGTAGTGGCGGGTAACGGTGCCGTGGGCCGCCTCGGCCTCGACCGTCTTGCCGTCGGGACTCATCAACACGCTGGTCATCAGGCCGAGCGAGCCGAAACCCTGCGCGACCGTGTCGGATTGCACATCGCCGTCGTAGTTCTTGCAGGCCCAGACATAACCGCCCTCCCACTTCATCGCCGCCGCCACCATGTCGTCGATCAGGCGGTGTTCATAGGCGATCCCGGCCGCCTCGAAGTCGGCCTTGAACTCGCTCTCGTAGACCTCGGCGAAAAGGTCCTTGAAGCGACCGTCGTAGCGCTTCAGGATCGTGTTCTTGGTCGAGAGGTAGACCGGGTAGCCACGGTTCAAGCCGTAGCGCATCGACGCCCGGGCGAAATCGCGGATCGAATCGTCGAGGTTGTACATCGCCATCGCGATACCCGGGCCGGGAAAGTCATAGACATCGAGCTCGACTGGCTCCGAGCCGTCTTTTGGGGTGTAGGTGAGAGTCAGGGCCCCCTCACCGGGGACGATCATGTCAGTGGCCCGGTACTGGTCGCCGAAGGCGTGACGGCCGATCACGATCGGCTTGGTCCAGCCCGGCACGAGCCGGGGCACGTTGGAGATCACGATCGGCTCACGGAAGATGACACCGCCGAGGATGTTGCGGATCGTCCCGTTGGGCGAGCGGTACATCTCCGCCAGGCCGAACTCCTCGACCCGCGCCTCGTCGGGGGTGATCGTCGCGCACTTGACGCCGACGCCGTGCTGCTTGATCGCTTTCGCTGCATCGATAGTGATCTGGTCGCGGGTCGCGTCGCGGCTCTCGATCCCGAGGTCGAAGTAGATCAAGTCGATATCGAGATAGGGCAGGATCAGCTGGTCCTTGATGAAGGCCCAGATGATCCGGGTCATCTCGTCGCCGTCGAGCTCGACGATCGGGTTCTTGACTGAGATTTTCGCCATCGGCGCGGCGATGCTATCGATGGGCTGACACAATCAGCAGCGATGGCCACCGTCGAGCATCGCTCTTCTTCTACCCACGAGGTCTTCAATCAAGCACCGCCGCTGGAGGATTACAACCCCTTCGACGCGGATCGCCCGCTGACCGAGGCGCTGCGGCGCGAGGGCGCCGAGTGGGCTGAGGATCGCGCCCGTGAGCTGGGGGCGATCTGCGGCTCGCACCAGACGATCCGCTGGGGCTTCGAGGCCAACGAGCGCAAGCCGCAGCTGCGCACCCACGACCGCTACGGCAACCGCATCGACGAGGTCGAGTTCGACAGCTCCTGGCATGAGCTGATGCGGATCGGGGTCGGCAACGGCCTGCATGCGATGCCCTGGCGCGAACCGGGGCCCGGTGCCCACGTCGCCCGCGCGGCGAGCTTCATGCTGCTGATGCAGGCAGAGAGCGGCGTCGGCTGCCCGATCTCGATGACCTACTCGGCGATCCCGGCGCTGCGCAAGCAGCCCGAGCTGGCCGCCGAGTGGGAGGAGCGCTTCCTCTCGCTCGACTACGACGAGCGCTCGCTGCCGGCCGAGCGCAAGAGCGGCGCTCTCTGCGGGATGGCGATGACCGAGAAGCAGGGCGGCTCCGACGTGCGCGCCAACACCACGACGGCGAGCCCGCTGAACGGTGGCGGGCCGGGAGCCGAGTACGAGATCGTCGGCCACAAGTGGTTCTGCTCGGCGCCGATGTGCGACGTCTTCCTCGTCCTCGCCCAGACCGAGTCGGGAATCTCCTGCTTCCTGATGCCACGCTGGACGCCCGACGGCGAGCGCAACGCCTTCCATATTCAGCGGCTCAAGGACAAGCTCGGCAACCGCTCCAATGCCTCCAGCGAGGTCGAGTTCCGCGGCGCTTGGGCGCGCATGATCGGCGAGGAGGGCCGCGGCGTGCCGACGATCATCGAGATGGTCAACCACACCCGCCTCGACTGCGTGATCGGCGCCGCCACCGGCTACCGCGCCGGGGTCGTACAGGCGCTCAACCACGCTGCCCATCGCTCCGCCTTCGGCGCCGATCTGATCGAGCAGCCGCTGATGCAGAACGTGCTCGCCGATCTCGCCGTCGAGTCGGAGGCGGCAACCGTCGCGGCGATGCGCCTGGCCCGTTCCTATGACGAGGTGGCCGGCGGCGACGGCGAGGCAACCGAGTTTCGCCGCCTCGCCAACCCGGTCCTCAAGTACTGGCTCTGCAAGCGCGCCCCCTCGCACGCGGTCGAGTGCCTCGAGTGCCTCGGCGGCAACGGCTACGTCGAGGAGTCGGGTATGCCCCGCCTCTACCGCGAGGCGCCTCTGGCCTCGATCTGGGAGGGCTCCGGCAACGTCCAGTGCCTCGACGTCCTGCGGGCGATGGTCAAGAACCCGGCTTCCGTCGACGCCTTCTTCGCCGAGGTACTGGAGGGCGCCGGTGCGGAACCGAAGCTGGACGCCTACGTGTTGGCGCTACGAGACGAGATCCCCGGCGATATCGACACGATCCAGCACCGCGCCCGCCGCATCGTCGAGAGGATGGCGCTCGCCCTCCAAGCTTCGCTCCTGGTCCGCTACGGCGACCCTGCAGTAGCGGATGCCTTCTGCGCCAGCCGCCTCAGCGGCGATTGGGGCTACGCCTTCGGCACGCTTCCCGCAAGCTCCGATTTCAAGCGCATCATCGAGAGGCACCGGCCTTCTTAGCCGAGTCGCGCAGCGCTCGCCCGACCTGCTCGACCGTGATCACGCCCGAGAGGCGACCGTCGACGTCCACCGCCATCACCGCGCCGAAGCGGCGCAGGGCGCTGTTGGCCAAGAGCGAATCGAGCGGCGCGTCGTCGCGTACTTGGAAGGTGCCGTCATCGTGCTCGAGCAGGTCGGAGACGTGCGAGGTGGCGCGGGAGGTCTCCGGCACCTCGTCGGCTTTGTCGCGGACCACCAAGCCAAGGAACTTATGGGCCGCGTCGACCACCGGGAACCAGGGCCAGCGGTAGCGCAGGAAGTACTCGTCCAAGGCCTGCTCGACGCTGATCTCACCCGGAATCGCCACCGGCTCGCGGTCCATCACGTCGGCGACGGAGAGGTTGCTGATTTTGCCGGTGATCGCGGTCTGCATCGATGCCGCCCGGGCGGAGCCGTTGATCACCATCCCGATCAGCGCCAGCCAAATCCCGCCGAAGGCGTCGCCGCTGGCAATCAGCACCAGGCCGCCGCCAATGAAGATGTAGCCGAAGACCCGCCCCAGGCGGGCGGCGATGCGGGTGGCGGCGTTGCGATCCCCGGTTCGCCACCAGGCGATCGCCCGCACGACCCGGCCGCCGTCCATCGGGAAGGCCGGCAACAGGTTGAAGACGAGGACCAGCAGGTTGATCGAGGCGAGCCAGGCGATCATCGCCCAGAAGCCGGAGACGCCGGTGCCGCTTTCGACCAGGGCGGAGCGACGGAACTCCTCCCAGCCCACCGCCGCCAGGCCGAACCCGGTCAGCAGGACGACGATCGCCAGGGTCACAAGCGGCCCGGCGATCGCCACCTTGAACTCGGTCGAGGGACTATCGGATTCGCGATCCATCCGCGCCATCCCGCCGAAGATCCAAAGCTGGATGCTGGAGATGCCGATCCCGTTGCGCAGGGCGGCGAAGGCGTGGCCGAGCTCGTGCAAGAGGATCGAAGCGAAGAAGGCGAGCGCACTGACCACGGCGAGCGCAAAGGGCGTCGAGGACGAGCTGCTTTCCCCGAGCACGCGGCCGTAGAAGTCCGAGAGCCAAAAAATCACCAGGAAGAGGACGACGAACCACGACCAATCGACCGCGATTCGGATACCGCGAACGTGGAACAGGGTGATCGGTCGGCCACCGAGCATCCACCAATGGTAAGCGGCCGCACCTGAAACTCCCGGCGTAACGCGCAGTCCACCCATTTCACGGACAACGCGTTACGCCCAGTAAATCCGACTTCGCGCTCGGATTTCGGCTCTATAGAGTCCGCGCTCGTGCCTACTCATGACGTACTGGTGATCGGCGCCGGCCTCGCCGGGCAACGTGCAGCATTGGCGGCGGCGGAGGAGGGCGTCTCGGTCGGCATCGTAAGCAAGGTCCACCCCGTGCGCTCGCACTCCAATGCGGCCCAGGGCGGGATCAACGCGGCGCTCAACCCGGGAGACTCCTGGGAGTCGCACGCCTTCGACACGATCAAGGGCTCCGACTACCTGAGCGACCAGGACGCGGTCGAGATCATGTGCCGCGAGGCGCCGGAGGAGATCCTCCACCTCGAGCACCTCGGCGTCACCTTCCACCGCAACGAGGAAGGCAAGCTCGGCACCCGCGCCTTCGGCGGCGCCTCCGCCGCCCGCACGTACTACGTGGCCGACATCACCGGCCAGGCGATCATGCACGTGCTCTACGAGCAGCTGATGAAATATTC
>DASYIY010000062.1:0-27018 GCA_035997045.1 Solirubrobacterales bacterium
CCAGCTTGAAGTGGCCGGCGCCGCGGTCGAGCAGGGCGGCGAAGGCGCTGGGCGAGTCGAAGCGCGGCAGGCAGAGCCACTCGACGCTGCCGTCGTAGGAGACGAGGGCGCTGGTGTGGCAGTCGGAGAGGAAGCCGTAGCCGCCGATTGGCGGGAAGCGAGGGTCGGTGGCTTTCACGGCCGTGCCAAGCTACCAGCGTGAGCTTGCTTTTCGCCCACGTCAGCGGCGCCTTCGCCCCGATCGAGGTCTTCCCGATCACGATCGCCGGCGTCCTCTACTGGGGACGGGCGAGGAGCCTCTCTTGGGACGGCCGCCCGGTGCCGCGCTGGCGCCAGCTCTGCTTTGGCGCCGGCCTGCTGACGATCTCGGTCGCCCTCTTCAGCCCGGTTGGCCACATCGCCGAGGAGCTGGTGATCGCGCACATGGTCGAGCACCTCTTGATTGGCGACATCGCTTCGCTGTTGCTGGTCCTCGGCCTGACCCGGTCGCTGCTGCAGCCGATCCTCGCGATCCGCGCCTTCAACCGGCTCCAGGTCCTCACCCATCCCGCCGTCGCCTTCCCGCTCTGGGCGCTCAACTTCTACCTCTGGCACGTGCCGGCCCTCTATGACGCCGCTTACGGCACGGCACCCCTGCACGCACTCGAGCACACGACCTTCCTCTTCTTCGGCTGCCTGATGTGGATGCCGATCTTCGGCCCGCTGCCCAAGCCGCAGTGGTTCAGCGCTGGCTGGAAGGTCGCCTACGTGATCGCCGTCCGCTTCACCAGCGCGATCCTCGGCAACGTGCTGATGTGGTCAGGCACCGTGCTCTACCCGATCTACGACAAGGGCGAGCGCTACTGGGGCATCTCGGCGATGGGCGACCAGAGCACGGCCGGCGCGATCATGATGGTCGAGGGAACCTTCCTCGCGCTCGGCGTCCTCGCCTGGATCTTCCTCGAGGTCGCCCGCGAAGGAAGCGAGAAGCAGCGCCTGCTCGACCTTGCCCACGACAGCGGCTTCGCCCTCGACGAGGCCCGCGCCCAGCGCGCCGTCGCCGCCGGTCACGGTGCCTTGCTGGAAGAACGGATCGTCAGCAATGACCGCGCTTAGGGCCTGGCTCGTAACGGGTCCCTTCGGCCGAGGCGCGGCCTTTGTCACCGACTTTGTCGTCGCGATTCGCGCCGGCCTAAGGCAGCGCCGCAGCTAGGGCCCAACGACCCGGGTGCAACGTTTTGTCCATCCAATACGGGGACAAGGCGTTACACCGGCGCCCGATTCGTCTAGGGTCCGCCGTCCTTGAAGACCGATGTCACAGAGCTGCCCGATTCGCGCGTGCGGGTCGAGGTGGAGGTTCCCGCCGAGCTGGTCGATCGAGGGGTCCAGCGCGCTGCCCGCAGCCTCGCCCGCGAGATGCGGATGCCGGGCTTCCGCAAGGGCAAGGCGCCGCCCTCGCTGGTGATCCAGCGGCTCGGCTTCGGCGCCGTGATCCAGGAGGCGGTCCGCGACTCGCTGCCCGAGTGGTACGAGCAGGGCCTGCTGCGCTCCGGAGTCAGCCCGGTCGGCGATCCGGAGATCGAGATCGTCTCCTCGCCCGAGGCCGAGGGCGAGCCGCTCGAGTTCAAATTCGAGATCGGCGTCCGCCCCAAGGCCAAGCTGGGCGAGTACAAGGGCATCGAGGTCGGCAAGGCCGAGGCCGAGCCGAGCGATGAGATCGTCGACCGCGAGATCGAGCGGATCCGTGAGGGCTTCACCAAGCTCGAGCCGGTCGAGCGCGCGGCCGCCGAGGGCGACGTGTTGTTGATCGACTACGAGGGCCTGATCGACGGCAAGGCCTTCGAGGGCGGCAAGGAAACCGACGGCATGCTGGAGCTGGGCAGCGGCCGCTTCATCGAGGGCTTCGAGGAGCAGCTGGCGGGAGTCAGCGGCGGCGAGCAGCGCGAGGTCAAGGTGACCTTCCCCGAGGACTACGGGGCCGAGCATCTCGCCGGCGAAGAGGCGGTCTTCACCGTCGACGTCAAGGAGGTGCGGGAGAAAGTCCTGCCCGAGCTCGACGACGACTTCGCCTCCGAGGCCTCCGAGTTCGAGACGCTGGAGGAGCTGCGCGCCGACATCGGCAAGCGCGTCTCCGAGGCCGTCGACGAGCGCGCCGAGCAGGACTTCAGGGTCGCCGCGGTCGATGCCGCGGCCGACGCGGCCACGGTCGAGGTCCCCGACGCGCTGATCGCGGCGCGCGCTGCCGAGCGCTGGGAGCGGGTCGAACGCCAGCTCGCCGGGCGCGGGATGAGCCCCGACTCCTTCCTGCAGATGCAGGGCAAAACCCGCGAGGAGGTGCTCGAGGAGTCGAAGCCCGACGCCGAGCGCGAGCTCAAGCGCGAGGCGGTGCTGGCGGCGATCGCCGAGGCCGAGGCGATCGAGGTCTCCGAGGAGGAAATGGTCGAGGCACTTGCCCACACCGCCGAGCACGAGCGCACGACGCCGGAGAAGCTGCTCGCCCGCCTGCGCGAGAACGGCCGCGACGCGATGGTCCGCGAGGACATCCAGGTGCGCAAGGCGATCGACCTCGTCGCCGACTCGGCCGTGCCGATCCCGCTCGAGCAGGTCGAGGCGCGGGAGAAGATCTGGACTCCAGAGAAAGAGAAAGAGGAGGAGAAGGGCGAGCTATGGACGCCCGACTCCGACTCGTGATGGCACTGTCCTTGCAGGACCGGCGGCCTGGCCGCGGGTCCGCGACGGCCCTTCTATAGAGTTGCGCCCATGAGCCCTCTGGTCCCAATGGTCGTTGAGCAGACCTCGCGCGGCGAGCGTTCGTTCGACATCTACTCGCGCCTGCTCAACGAGCGGATCGTTTTCCTCGGCACCGAGGTCACCCAGGACATCGCCAACCTGATCGTGGCCCAGCTCCTGCACCTGGAGTCCGAGGATCCCGACAAGGACATCAGCCTTTACATCAACTCGCCCGGGGGCTCGGTCTACTCGGGCCTGGCGATCTACGACACGATGCAGTTCATCAAGCCCGACGTGCAGACGATCTGCGTCGGCATCGCGATGAGCATGGGGGCGTTGCTGCTTGCCGGCGGCGCCGCGGGCAAGCGGATGTCGTTGCCCAACTCGAAGATCCTCATCCACCAGGTTTCATCCGGCTTCCAGGGCCAGGCGACCGACATCGAGATCCACGCCAAGGAGATCATCGACGTCCGCAAACGCCTCGACGAGATCCTCGCCAAGCACACCGGCCAGTCGTTCGAGAAGGTCACGAACGACACCGATCGCGACTACTTCATGAGCGCGGAGGAGGCGAAGGAGTACAACCTCGTCGACCGCGTGATCGAACACCACTGAAGCGCGCAGCCCTTCTAGCCCTCCTCCTCTTCGCGACTTTCGTCGCTCCCGCTTCGGCCCGCCTCGCGCCTCGCGACGGTGCCACCACCTACTACGACCACGTCTTTCCGGTCCAGGGACCGCACGGGACCCGCGGCGCGATCGGCGAATTCGGCGCCCCGCGCGACGGCGGCCGCACCCACGAGGGCTTCGACATCGTCGCCGCCTGCAACACGCCGCTGGTCGCCGTCCGCAGCGGCCGCGTCCTGCGCACCGGCTACGACCCGGTCCTCTACGGCAACTACCTCTTGATCCACGGCGAAGGCGAGGACCGCAGCTACTTCTACGCACACATGCCTCGCCGGCCCCCGGTCCACGAGGGCGAGCGGGTCTGGACCGGCGAGCGAGTCGGCGCGGTGGGGGAGACCGGCAACGCGATCACGGTCGGCTGCCACCTCCACTTCGAGATTCACGTCCACGGCCACCCAATCGACCCAGAGCCCTCGCTGCGCCGCTGGGACGTCTATAGCTGAGGGCCATAGCGCTACTGCTCTCACGCGGAAGCGGCAGTTCAACGCTGCTTGCCAAGACGCCTCCTTTTCGTCCTTTGCGAGCGTCTCCCGCTGGCTGCCGACCCGCTCGCAAAACGCGAAGGAGAAGCCAAGAATCGTGTTACCGTCCGCCGCAATGGGACTTTTCAGGCGGAGACAAGATTCGGGCGGCCAAATCACGGTTCCCGAGGACATCGTGTCCGCTATGACCGAATACGGACAGCAGCGATTGCGGGATACCGACGCTCCGGGGCCGTTGCACGAAGAACTCGAATCGCTCGCCGCCGATGACCAGAAGGCTTGGGTAGAGGCGTTGAGCCAGGTCATCGTTCCCGTAGGGGGCGTGGCGGCTTACGGCGCGTCCACCCTCGTGATGCTGGGCCTTAACCATCCCGTCGAGCTTGATGGCTACTGTCGCCTCCTCGATACAGCTCTCGAGTATCTGCGCGCGGAGGGAGTGCCGGAGGTTGAACTGTCTGGCAATGAGCGCAGCTACTGGCGCCGCAAGCATCCCGATGAGGCCTGGCTAGAGCCCGTCACCGCTCGGCCAGCCGAGTCGTCCTTGACTCCGCTCGCGGTTGGCGAGGAGCGAAAGCTCTCCGTTGTGGATGCTTCCCCGGACTCAAAGGCGATCTATGTCTTGCATCCGGCGGAGGGAAGGTACGTCTGGGCTCTCGAGATGCCCAGCGAGGACGGATCGGAGCGGATCCGAGAAGAGCGCGGGCAGGCCAGCGACCTCGGTGAACTCTTCGCTGAGCTCGGCGAGAACCTGCCTCCTAGCCACTGGGTTGATCCCGAGTTTGCCCAGTTTCTGCCCTTCCCATACTCCCGTCCGCAATAAAGGCGGAGCAGGGTTGGCCCTATACGGCGTCGAGGTTAGGATCACAGCCCGATTTAGCGGGCCCTCTCTCTTGGGCCAGCAGGAGGCCAAGCGTCGAGGGCCGTATTGCGCGGATGACGGCGCCCACCCTTACACTCCCGTCCATGGGGGCGCTCGTGCCGACCGGTAGGTCGGCTTTGCAAGGTTCACATAGCTTCGCGCGGCTCGCCGGCCTGTTCGCGTTGCTTGCCGTGCTGGGCGCTGCCAGCTTTTGCTCCGCCCCTTCGGCACTCGCTGACAGTCAGGCGATCGTCAACGCGGCGGCCTCTCAGGCCGGGCGTCCCTACTGCTGGGACGGTGGGGATGAAAATGGCCCCACCCATGCAGCCGGGGATCTCGGCAACGGGGGCTGCGGCGGCAGCACGATCGGATTCGACTGCACCGGCCTCGCGATCTTCGCCGTCTACCAGGGAACGGGCATTTCGGGCCTTCCACACGACGGAGAGGGCAACAAGTGGGCCGCGAAGGGGACCGCCATCATGAACCAGGCGGACCTTCAGCCCGGCGACATCGTCTTTTTCGGCGGCACGTTCGGCAACTTCGATCACGCGGGCATCTACGTGGGCAACGGGATGGTCTGGGACGCCGAGGACTACAACGTGCCGGTCCAGAAGCATAGCCTCGCTTGGATCGAGAATTCGCTGCCATTCGTCGGCGCGGTGCGCTTCACTGGCTCGCCGCCTGGCGGCGGGTCGCCGCCGCCTCCTCCTCCGGCCGACAATCGTATGGTGGCGATCACTGGCTCAAGCGCGTTGGTAATGCAGCAGTTCGGCGTCACGGGCTGGGTCACACAGCTGCAGTCGGGCGACGCGAAGAAGATGGCGCTCGCCGGTGACCGATCGGCTGCGATCACCGGCTGTGGCGGCCTGGTCAGCCAGCAGTTCGGCGTCACGGGCTGGGTCACGCAGTTGCAGTGCGGCGACGCCCAGGCAGTCGCGCTCTCTGGCGACCGGATGGCTGCGATCACCGGCTGTGGCGGCCTGGTCAGCCAGCAGTTCGGCGTCACGGGCTGGGTCACGCAGTTGCAGTGCGGCGACGCGCAGGCAGTCGGTCTGGATGGATCGACCGGCTACGTGAAGGTTCAGCCGTTCGCACCGCCAACGCCGGCTATGAACACGACGCCCGCGGCGAACACAACCCCCGGCTCCGCGACGACGACCCGGACAACTGCATGTCACACCGCGATGAGCACCGAGGCGGCCGATCTCAACAGCTATCTCGCCGCAAGGCAGAAGCTGCGTCGCGCGAAGTCTCGGGAGCGGCGTGTCCAACTCTCGCGACAGGCTGCGCAGAAGAGCGCGATCTGGCGGGCTGCCGTGAAGTGGCGAAAGCTAGCGTGCTGAGCGAGCTGAGCGGTGATGCCATTCCGCCGTTGTATCTGGTGCCGCGCAAGTCACAGCCCTCAACGGTGGGGCTTCGGTCCGATGAGAACGGTTCGTTCGGTGATGCTCCGGTAGTGGAGGCCGCCGTAGGCGAACCCCCGGGTCTGAACGTGGACCGCAGCCCTTTCCCATTCCCCGACGGCCACTGTGATCTCGGAATGGTGGCCGATGACCATGTGCCTGGTGGTCTTTCTGCCGGTCGGGACCCAACGGCAGGGGCCCTTGAACCCGTCCTCCGGCAGCGCGCAGGGGATGTGCTGGTGGCTGACCCTCACCTCGACCGGGCGACCGACCAGGATCTTCGTGCCCTCGATCTTGATCCTCGTCTTTCCCCGTCTGGCCGGGGAGCTCACAAGCGAGAGGGCCAGCGGCAGCGCGTCTGATTGGAGTATCGGGGTCCCGGGGTCGTAAGGGTAGGTTCCCGCGCCTTCTGCCACCGCCTGCGCCCAGCTGTAGTAGACGAGAGGAGATCCGTCGCTCGTGGCGACGATCATCGCCGCACCCGATGGGCCGCCGTTCTTGGACCCGGCCGAGGCACCCATGAAGGTGGGCCAGGGGCTCGAGCTAGGAGAGGCCGACAAGGTGCCGAGTTCGTCGGTGATCGTCTGGCGGTGCCCCCAACACCCCCCGTCACCAGGCTTCTTGCAGTCGAGGTTGCCGGAGCCGTAGCCGTCATCGTAGGCATAGACGTAGTAGGCCATCAGTGCGTTGCTATAGCCCGCCCAGTTGCTCTCGTATGCCCGCCATTCGTCAACGGCCGACGCAGGCAGGAACGGATCACCTTCCCTGGCGACGCCTTCCTCGGCCGAGGCAGTGAGGGCGCTGTTCAACCCCACGATCGGCAGCCGGGCCGGGTATTCCAGGCGGTCGAGGTTCGTCAGGATCAGGGTCTGCTGGTCGGGCTGAAGCGAGACGAAGTTCGGGGGAAGGCGGTAGGGCTGCATCCCCAGAGCCGCTCGCGCCTTGTCCAGGTAGTAGATAACTCCGTTCTCACAGGTTGGCCCGAGGACGCTCGAGGCGCGTTCGCAGGCCGGCGGCAGCTCTCCCAACGGAATGTTTTCGGACGGGATGAGCGGGGGCGCAGCAGGCGCTGTCGGGGCATGCGCCGCCCAGACGAGCCCCGCGAGTGCCACGACGATCCACCGACGTCCCCTGCGCATCGGCCGCAGTCTAGGGTCGGGCGTCAGTATCGGTAGACCGGAAATGCGACTTTTCAGTACACGGGATGCTCTCCGACGCGTCTGAGGTGTTTGGCGCAGGGTCGCCGAACCAGGTCTTCGCCAGCGGGATCAGCTGCGGTGGACCGGCAGGTCCAGAAGAGTGCTCGCAGCGAAGCGGGCCCCCACCGAGCCCGAGGCTCAAGGTTCGGCGTCATCGCTGCTCGCGGAGCGCTCCCGCCGACCGCCGCCTTGGTAGATCAAGGGGAGCGAGATGGGGCGATTACCAGGGTGGATGCAGGCCGACACCGCCTATGTGAGTTCCAAGCAGCAGACCCGTCCACGTGTCGCAGCTCTTGGCCAGAAGGCGTTGCCATGAGAGGGTGTGGCGGCGTCTCGTTATCTCATCGTCCGCCCACCTCCAGGAGGAATCCATGAAGAAGGCTCTGCGCAGCAAGCTGACCTACGCCAACGTCATGTCGACGATCGCCGTCTTCTTCCTCGTCGCTGGCGGCACCGCACTCGCGGCCAGCGCGTTGAGCGGCAAGCAGAAGAAGCAGGTGGGGAAGATCGCGACGAAGGTCTTCAACGCCAGGGTCAGCGGAGCGACTGTCAGCCATGCCGGCAGCGCCGACACCGCCGCCAAAGCGAACGAAGCGACTAAAGCGAACACGGCTGCGAAAGCGACTGAAGCCACGAAAGCGGACTCCGCGACGAAAGCGGCCGACGCCGAAAAGCTGGGCGGGCGAACTCCGGCGGAATACCAGCGCAAGCTCAAAGCAGGCTGCGCGCCGCCCACCTCGATCGCCGGGCTCAGCAACGAAGGCGACGTCACCTGCACGTCGCCGGTCCAGGCGATCAGGATGACCCCCGCAGCCGTAGAAGACATTGCTCAGAACCTCGGCAACCAACTGCAGTTCCAAACCGTCTGCCACGACGGGGGCAGCGTCTCCGTGCACTTCCAGAACCTGAGCTCCAATCCGGCGACCCTCAACTGGTTCTACGGCGACAACGCTGCGGCCCACGCGAGCGGTTCCAACGTCGCCGGCGGTGACGAACAGGAATTCAGCTTCCTTGGCAACCGGATCGAGGGCCAGTTCATCTACTCGACCCCCTCGAGCGTGATGACGATCAACCTCCATGCCTTCGACGGCACGACGTTCTGCGAGGTGCGCGGCACGGTGGAGACCGCCAACGGCTAGCTCGTTGTGAAACGCCCCTCGGCGCGGCGGCCCGAAGACCGCTGCCCCGAGGGGCGTTTCGCCTGCCTCATGCGTGGTCTCGGCTGCCGCCGCACCACACCGGGTCTTGGTCGTGAACGGCCCCGGCTCCAACCTGTTCATTAGTTGGTCAATAGGCACATAGCCCTGCTGCCGGTTTCACGATGGCAGATGCGAGGGACGAGAACTTCCTGATCGCCCCGGGGATTTGCAGGCGCCGAACCGCCGCACCGCGAGCCGACAGTTGCGCTTGTTTGACGAGTCGGTCAGTGGGCGAGCCGATGAGCTTTGGGGCCCTTAAGACCGCACCGCCCGCGACTCCTGCCAAACGGCCCAGCCTTTTGACTTCGGGCTCATCCGCAGTACGACGCCGTCGCATAAAGCCGCTATTTGGGTACATTAACGGTACGTTTTCCGCCGCCGAGGCGCCGTACCCTCCACCGTTCCCTTGGGAAAAGTCTCGATGTGGAGGTACTACGCAATTATGAAACCTAGCGACAGCGGCGGCGGAACCATCCCTTCGATCGCTCGGTCACCGACCCCGACTCGACCTTTCAGGACAGACGCAAGACCGTCCTGTCTCTCGCGATGACACTGAGATGAGCACGATCCAAGCAGACATCGTCGCGTGGTCGACGGGCCGTCCGGCATGGCAGCAGACGTCCTGCGCGAACTTGCAGGTGGAGCGATGATCGACGAGGCCCGGCTAGGCGCCCTGCTTGGTGAGATAACAGCGGCAAAGGAAAAGTCAGGACCCGCCCTCCAAGAGCAAGATCTACCGGCCGCCACCTCCCCAGCAGAGTCTGTTTCGCTGCGCGCGGTCACCGAAATCGAGAATGTCAATGTGCTTGTCGCCCATCAGGCCCTCAATTTCGCTACTAGCGGCCTGACCGTCGTCTACGGCGACAATGCCAGCGGCAAGTCTGGATTTGCACGTCCGATCAAGGCCGCGGTATCTAGCCTCCACCACGAAAGGGTTCACGGCGATGTCTTTGCGGCCGAACCCGACACATCACAGAAAGCCACGATTCAGTACACGCGCGGCTCTCAAAACCTCGAATGCAACTGGCCCGACTCGCTGGAGCCGGAGCTCGCTGCGATCAAGTTCTACGACGAGGCTTGCGGAGACACCTACCTCGAAACGGAGTCCGAGCTGAGCTATCGCCCCTCGGCACTCGTCATCCTCGATCAGCTGATTGAGGTCTGCGACGAGCTTCGAAGACGTGTAGAAGCGCATCTCCTCGAAAACGCTGGTGCCACCGTCGCTCTCCCAGCCGTGCCCGAGGGCTCCTCGGCTGCAAGCTTTCTAAGCGCCCTCAGCGGCCAAACCACCGACGCCCAGCTTGACGCCGCCGCGAAGCCCGCTGCAGGTGCCGAGCAGCGCCTCGCGAACCTGGTGGCGGAGGAGGTGCGCCTGCGGGCCACTGATCCGACTAAGGAGAGGGTGCGCCTGCAGACGCTGGCCAAGGAGCTTCGCGCGGTCGCCGCCCGCCTCGAAACCCTTCTCACCAGCCTCGATGAGGAATCCCTTAAGGATGCTAAGGATGCCAAGCAATCATTGGAGGCTGCCCGTACGGCATCGCGACTGGCTTCGCAGGGGTCCTTCGAGGGCGAGCCCCTGGCGGGGGTGGGCAGCGACAGCTGGATGATTCTCTGGAGCGCCGCTCGCAGCTACTCGGAAACCCACGCCTATCCCGAGCGGCCCTTTCCAGTAACCGAGGACGCCAACTGCCCTCTTTGCCACCAGCCCCTGGGCCCCGAAGGCGCCGATCGCCTCTGTCGCTTCGACGCCTTCGTCAAGGACAACACTGCCAGGAAGGTGGATGCGGCGACGGCAACGCTGGAGGCAAGGATCGCCTCTCTGGAGGCGCTTGGGCTACCACCGGTAGGTCTCGCCGAGCAGTGCCTCCACCTCGCCGAGCACGACGACAAGTTGGCGGACACGGTGAAAACATGGCTGGAGTTCGCCGATCGCCGCCGGCTGGCAATCATCGAGATGCTCAAGGGTGCCGATCCCGAGACGATTGAGACCCTGGTGACCTCTCCGGGACCGGCACTTATCCCGTGGGCCGAGGGGCTCGAATCTGAAGCGGTGAAGCTCGATGCCGAGCAGTTCAAGTCGACCCTGGCAGAGGTCGTCGCAGAGAAGGAGGAGATCGAGGGGAGCAAAATCCTCGCCCAGCACCGCAAGGAGATGGAGGCCGAGCGCCAACGCCGCAAGCAGCGCGAATCGCTCGTTGAGGCGAAAAAACGCACCGACACCACCGCCGTCTCGCGAAAGATCGGTGACCTTGCCGAGAATTACGTCACGGCCGGGGTGCGCGACCGCTTCACGCGAGAGTCTGATCGCCTCGGCCTCGAACGGATCGAGCTGAAGAAGATGAGCACCCAGAAGGGGAAGATCCGGCACATCCCCGGCCTACTCGAAGCCACCGCCTCCGGGTCGGTCACCGATGTGCTGAGCGAGGGCGAGCAGACGGCGCTCGGGCTGGCCGGCTATTTCACCGAGGCCCACTTCGATGACAGTCGCTCGGCCTTGGTGCTCGACGACCCTGTCTGTTCGCTCGATCACATCCGCCGCAGCAAGGTTGCCAAGCGCCTCGTCGATCTGGCGGGTGAACGCCAGGTCGTCGTCTTCACCCACGACCTCGAGTTCGTCGTTGCCCTCAGCGCCGCTGCCAAGGAGGTAAACGTTGCCTTCACGGAGCGCTCGATTGAGCGTCGCGGCGACAAGACTCCTGGCATCTGCGTTGACCAACATCCTTGGAAGGCCAAAGATGTCGGTCGCCGCATCGACGAGCTCCAACAGCTGCTGGCCGAGATCAAGCGTGATCGAAAAGATTGGGACCAGGACACCTATGAGGAGAAGTGCGCCCAGTGGGCCGGGAAGTTCTCCGAGGCCTGGGAGCGCCTCCTGCACTTGGAGATCGCACTGCCGCTGATCGACCTCCCGGCCTCAGAAGTCCATCCAAAGATGCTGAAGGTCGTCTCACGGGTGACCGAGGAGGACAACAAGCAGTTCCAGGCCAGCTACAAGCGCTCCTCCGAATGGGCCCGTCGCCACGACAAGAGCCCCTCGCACAACTACGTCGCCCCCGAACCCAATGAACTTGAGGCCGAGCTTGAGTCGATCCGGGCGTTTCAAGCCCGCGTCAAGCAGTACAAGAGTTAAAAATTAATTGCCTTGAGGAAACGAGAACCAACGATGGACGTGATCTTCGAAGCATCAAGGTGGATTGAGGGCAGGCAACTTCAACAACTAGGCTTCCTCGGGGAAATTGCTTGCTCTGATCGGGCGGCGACAAACTCTGGTTCGAAATGAATGCGCCGCCGACATTCGCTCCCTTCATTGACAAGCTGGTCGATTGGCGGGATTTCGAGCATTTTGTTCGCGACCTCTATGCCAGCGATCCCGAGGTCAGGGTGGAGCACAACGTCACTGAGGTCGGTCGCTCCGGTGCGCGTCGTCAGATCGACGTAAAGATCACTCAGGGAGAGGGGAAGGGCGCGCAGGCCACCACCCTCGTCGAGTGCAAGCGCTGGAAGGAAAAAGTCAGCCGCGACCGAGTCGATGTTCTCTTCGCAAGCATCGATGATTTGGAGGCGTCTAAGGGTGTGCTCTTCACTACCAAGGGTTACGAGGCGGGGGCAGAGGCCTACGCGAAGAGCAAGGACATCGAACTCTTCATTGTCAGGGACATGACCGATCGGGAGTGGGGACTACCGGGGCGCGCGGTCTGGCTCTATCTGCACCTCTACGCTGCGCGCATCGAGAATCTTCAGCCCGACGCGGAGCTCATGGCTGTCGTTCCCAATCCGCCAAAAACTCTCGGTCTGAACCTGAAGATCGGTCCTGGCTCGGACCGCGACCCGGTCCACATCCTTCAAGCGGCTGGTACTGGAGCCAAAGGGCCAAGCCTGCTGACCTTGCTCTACGAAGCGAGGGATCGAATCTTGCGCGGTCTGGCCGGCCAGATCCGCCTCCTCGATGATGGGGGTGAGGTCTCGCGGGCCTTTCGGGTCCCGGTAGAGATAGATCTCACCGATTACCCCTTCCGCGAAATACCGAATGTCTTCGGCTTTCTGCGTCTCGGTCGGCTCAGGTTTGAGCTCCTCGCAGTTGTCGGGCAGTCGCGGCTGGATTTCGATCGTGGCAAGGGACTTGACCTCGCCCTCGCGGTCGAGAATTACGTCACCCGCGAGCACGACCGGGTCATCCGGCGGGGTGAGGCCACCGATCTGGAGGTCGTTGAAGTGGCAGAGCGCGAGGAGGGCGCTGAGGGTGAGGCGCTTGAGAATGGCACGGTCTTTCAGGTATTCACCGAGCCCTGGGTCGACGTGGGGGCCCTCGGTGCCAATCCGAAGGCGCTTGACGCCGTGCGCTTTGCCGCTTCCGATCTCGTGCCGCCGCAGAACCCTGACATGCCTCTCTGACAACGCGTGTCTGTGCCGGATTGGAGTTCCCTTAAAACCGCGCCCGGGAAAAGTCGGTCGGTCCGATGACTAGCGAAAGCTGTATAAATCTGCGGCGGTCAAATTCAACTTACACGTGCGAAAAGCCGCAAATAGCAGGTAAAACTTGATCTCGACCAACGAATTCACCTACTGGCCCCACAAGCCTCTATCCGTCCGCCGACGAGCAGCTCAGCGCCTTCATGGGACATTCCTTGATGCTGGCCTGGTCGAGTGCACTTTGCTCTGAGCAAGACCCTTTCGTTGTGGGCACGATGGAAGCCGAAGAGAGGCTGCCCCTATCCACGAGTGCAGCCGCAGCCGGAATCGGTCATCACCCGTGGGCAGCGGGACTTAAACCGGACTTCCTTACCCTCCCTACGCGGAGGGTATGGCGCACACCCGAACGCTCTCGCTTTGCGCGAAAAGGAGTACCAAGCGGGATCGCGATTCCTCAGTCGCGTGCGGCAAGGAACGAGTGAGTGGTCGGCGTGTCCGATCCCTAGCAGCGCAGTTAGTCAAAGCTCATCGACGTCGGCCGCTTCGAGAATTCGGCGCCGCGAACTGGTGGAGAAGGCTGAAGCCTGGGCCTCTGGCGGAAGCCGCCTGAAAAGCTAGAGCCCCAGCTCGTACTCGATCCAGGTGCTGCGCTCGGCGCCGGTCGAGTTGTAGAGGCGCTGGGCGGTCTCGTTGTCGGGAGCCGTGGCCCACTCGAGGTGGTGGGCGCCGCGCTCTCGGGCGACGGCGGCGCTGGCCTCGATCAGGGCGCGGCCGACGCCCTCGCTTCGCACTCCCTCGTCGACGTATAGGTCGTTCATCAGCACTGTCTCGGCCGGGACCAGCGAGGTGAAGTGCCAGTAGAGGCAGGCGTAGCCGACTAGCTCATCCTCGCGCCGGGCGCCGAGCAGCATTCCGTCCTCGCTGGGAGCGATGAAGCGGGCGAAGAAGGCACGGTTGCACTCCTCGTCGATCTGCTCGGCTTCGTAGAAGCGCTGGTAGGCGGCGATCAGCGGCAGCAGCCGCTCGAACTGCGCTTCGGTGATCGGCTCGATCCGCATCCGTGCCTGGATGTTCGCAGTCACGGGGAGGGACGGCGCCCCCGGCGCAGTAAACGACCGCACTGACAGGGCCGGCTTGCACCTCCCTTTAAGCTTTGGAGCGCGAGCCGGTAGGCAACCATTGCCCCTAAGGAGGGGATTCCGCTGGCACGGCCCACAGACTCGAACGAGCAGCTCCTCTGCAGCTTCTGCGGCAAGTCGCAGCGCCAAGTCAAGAAGTTGATCGCCGGCCCCGGCGTCTACATCTGCGACGAGTGCATCGACCTCTGCAACGAGATCATCGACGAGGAGCTGACCCCCGCGGCGGCCGCGGTCGAGCTCGAGAACCTGCCCAAGCCGCGTGAGATCCACGAGGTCCTGCAGGAGTACGTGGTCGGCCAGGAGGCCGCCAAGCGCGCCCTCTCCGTCGCCGTCTACAACCACTACAAGCGGGTCCAGATCAGCCAGTCCACCGAGGAGGCTGAGGTCGAGCTGCAGAAGTCCAACATCATGCTGCTCGGTCCGACCGGCTGCGGCAAGACGCTGCTTGCCCAGACCCTCGCCCGCATCCTCAACGTCCCCTTCGCGATCGCCGACGCAACGGCGCTGACCGAGGCCGGCTACGTCGGTGAGGACGTCGAGAACATCCTGCTCAAGCTGATCCAGGCCGCCGACTACGACGTCAAAAAGGCCGAAACCGGAATCATCTACATCGACGAGATCGACAAGATCGCGCGCAAGGCCGACAACCCGTCGATCACCCGCGATGTCTCCGGCGAAGGCGTGCAGCAGGCACTGCTGAAGATCCTCGAGGGGACCACCGCCTCAGTGCCACCGCAGGGCGGGCGCAAGCACCCCCACCAGGAGTTCCTGACGATCGACACGACCAACATCCTCTTCGTCTGCGGTGGCTCGTTCGCCGAGCTCGACCAGGTGATCGAGAAGCGGGTGGGAGACCGCGGGATCGGTTTTGGCGCCGCGATCTCCTCGCGTGAGAAGAAGGACACCGGCGAGTGGTTCGAGCAGGTGCTGCCCGAGGACTTGATGGAATACGGCCTGATCCCCGAGTTCATCGGCCGCCTGCCGGTCGTCGCCGCGATCCACCAGCTCAGCCGCGACGACCTGATCACGATCCTGACCGAGCCGCGCCACGCCCTGACCAAGCAGTTCCAGCGCTTCTTCGAGTTCGACGACATCGAGCTGGTCTTTGCCGAGGACAGCCTCGAGGCGATCGCCAACAAGGCGCTCGAACGCGAGACCGGCGCCCGCGGCCTGCGCTCGATCCTCGAGGAGACCCTGCTCGATGTCCAGTTCGAGCTGCCCTCACGCCGCGACGTGACCAAGTGCGTTGTGACCAAGGAGACGATCGAGCAGGGGCGGCGCCCGACTCTCGTCACCGAGGCGGCGCCGCAGGACATCAGCGGCGTCAGCGACGAACTGAGCGAGGAATCCGCCTAGACTCGCGCTCGGTGAGCGAGCGCCAGGACAATCTGCAGGAGAAGACCCGTTACGACCCGACCGAGGTCGAGGCGCGGATCTTCGCCGAATGGATGGAGGCGGGGTATTTCCACCCGCCGGCCGAGGGCACGCCGGAGGAGAACTTCTCGGTTGCTATTCCGCCGCCCAACGTGACCGGGGCCCTGCATATGGGGCACGCGCTCAACGGCTCGATGCAGGATGCGCTGGTGCGGATGAACCGGATGCGGGGGCGCAACGCGCTCTGGATCCTCGGTACCGATCACGCTGGCATCGCCACGCAGTCAGTGGTCGAGAAAATGCTGCGCGCGGAAGGCGTCTCCCGCCACGACCTCGGCCGCGAGGAGTTTGTCAAGCGGGTCTGGGAGTGGAAGGGGGAGTACGGCTCGCGGATCGTCGAGCAGTACAAGCGCCTCGGCGCTTCCTGCGACTACGAGCGAGAGCGTTTCACCCTCGATGAGGGATACGTGAAGGCGGTCTACCGGGTCTTCAAGCAGCTCTTCGACAAGGGCTACATCTACCGCGACAACTACATGGTCAACTGGGACCCGGGCTCGCACTCGGCGATCTCCGACCTCGAGGTCGAGAACCGCGAGGTCGAGGACACGCTCTACTCGATCGACTACCCGGTCGAGGGCTCTGACCGGGTGCTGACCGTCGCCACCGTGCGCCCGGAGACGATGCTGGCCGACACCGCCGTCGCTGTCAATCCCGGCGACGAGCGCTACGGCGACCTGATCGGCCAGTTCTGCGTCCTGCCTCTAGTCGGGCGCCGCCTGCCGATCATCGCCGACGAGCACGTCGACCCCGAGTTCGGCACCGGGGCGCTGAAGATCACCCCCGGCCACGACCCCAACGACTTCGAGATCGGCCGCAAGCACGGGCTCGAGGAGATCGTCGCGATCGGGCCCGATGGCCGCCTCACCGAGGAGGCGGGGGAGCGCTTCGCCGGGATGACCGCCGCCGAGGCCCAGGAGGCCGTGGTGGCGGCGCTGCGCGAGCAGGGTGTTCTCAGCGCCGAAGAGCCCTACGCCCACTCGGTCCCCTTCTCGCACCGCTCGGGGGAGCGGATCGAGCCGCTGATCTCACTGCAGTGGTTCTGCCGCATGGACGAGCTGGCGGCGCCGGCGATCGAGGCGGTCGAAAACGACCGGGTGCGGATCGCGCCGGCGCAGTGGAAGCGCGTCTACCTCGAATGGATGAAGGAGATCCGGCCCTGGTGCATCTCGCGCCAGCTCTGGTGGGGGCACCGGATCCCGGTCTGGTACTGCGACCCCTGTGAAGAAACGATCGTCGCCGAGCAGACCCCGGAGCGCTGCGGCGGCTGCGGTGGCGAGCTGCGCCAGGAGGAGGACGTGCTCGACACCTGGTTCAGCTCGGCGATCTGGCCCTTTGCCACGCTCGGCTGGCCCGACGACACGCCCGAGCTGCGCGCCTTCTACCCGACCAGCTTCCTCACCACCGCCCGCGAGATCCTCTTCCTCTGGGTCGCGCGGATGATCATGACCGGGCTCGAGTTCGCCGGCGACGTTCCCTTCAAGGATGTCTACGTGCACTCGGTGATCCAGGCGCGCGACGGGCGGCGGATGTCGAAGAGCCTCGGCACCGGGATCGATCCGCTCGACGAGATCGACGTCCACGGCGCCGACGCCCTGCGCTTCGGCCTGCTGGCGATGTCCTCTACTCAGGACGTGCGCTACTCCGACGCCAAGGTCCAGCAGGGCCGCGACCTGGCCAACAAGCTCTGGAACGCAAGCCGCCTGATCCTGCTCAACACGGCCGAGGTTGAGGCGAAGCCGGCCCCGGTCCGGATCGAGGACCGTTGGATCCTCTCTCGCCTGGAGCGGACGATCGCCTCGGTCACGCAAAAGCTCGACACCTACGACTTCGCCCACGCCGCCCAGGAGGCCTATGCCTTCTTCTGGTCCGAGCTCTGCGACTGGTACCTGGAGATCGCCAAGCCGCGGCTCTACGAGGCCGAGGCCGAGGTCTCGGCGAACCTGCTTTGGGTGCTGGAGCGCACGCTCGCCCTGCTGCACCCGCTGATGCCTTTCGTGACCGAGGAGGTCTGGGCCTACCACCCCTCCAGCAAGGGGCACCTGGCCGTCCATCCCTTCCCGCGGGCCGAGGAGTCGCTGTTCGATCCCGCGGCCGAGGCCGAGGTCGAGCGCGGGATCGAGCTGACCCGCCGTTTGCGCACCTGGCGCGAGATGGTCGAGGCGCCCGCCGCCAGCAAGCTCTCGGGACGGGTCGAAGGGGAGCGGCCGCAGGAGTTCGTCGGCCGCCTTGCCCGCTTCGAGTTCACCGATGACGGCGGAGACCCGATCGCCGCGGTCGGCCCGGTCAGGGTGCTCGCTTCGCCTGAGATCGATGCCGGCGCGGTCGCCGCGCGGCTGGAGAAGCGGCGCGAGGAGCTGCGCTCCGAGATCGCCCGCGCCGAGGGCAAGCTCGCCAACGAGAAGTTCGTCGCCAGGGCTCCGGCCGAGCTGGTCGAGGAGGAGCGGGCCAAGCTCGAGCGCCACCGGGCCGAGCTCGAGGAGCTCGCCGAATAGACCCGCAGGCGTATCTGGACTCGCTGGAGCCGGTCGGCTGGAAGCTCGGTCTGGAACGGATGCACAAGCTCAGTACGGCGCTGGGGATGCCGCAGCACCGCTTCGCCTCGATCCACGTCGTCGGCACCAACGGCAAGTCTTCGGTGACGCGGATGGTCGCGGCGCTGCTCGAAGCGCATGGCCTCAGCGCCGGAGCCTGCGTCTCGCCCCACCCCCTGCACTGGTCCGAACGGGTCCTGATCCGCGGCGAGGAGATCGGCGCGGCGGAGTTCGCCGCCGCGGTCGAGCGCGCCGCTCAGGCCGCCGAGACCGTCAACCGCAGCCTCGAGCAGGGCGAGGCGGTGACCCAGTTCGAGCTCGCCACCGCCGCTGCCTTCGTCGCCTTTGCCGCCGCAGGGGTGCAGGTTGCGGCGGTCGAGGCGGGCCTGGGCGGCCGTCTCGATGCGACCAACACGATCCCCTCGCGGGTCACGGTCCTGACCTCGATCGGTCTCGACCACACCGAGTGGCTGGGGGAGACCGAGCTCGAGATCGCCGCCGAGAAGCTGGCCGTGTTGCGCGACCACACGACCCTGGTCCTTGGCCGGGTCAGCCCCGAGGTCGCGGATCTGGCCCAGGGGATCGCCAGCAAGCGGGGGGCGAAGCTGATCCTCGCCCCCGAGGATCCCGGCGAGTCGCTCGAGCTGCGCGCCGCAGGTCGCTTCCAACGCCGTAACTTCGCCCTCGCTTGCGCCGCCGCTGAGACCTTCCTCGGCGAGCTCGATCCTGCTCGGGTCGCCGAGGTGGCGGAAACCCTGACCGTCCCCGGCCGGCTCGAGCGCGTGGCCGAGGACCCGCCGGTCTACCTCGACGCTGCGCACAACCCCGACGGCGCCGCCGCGCTCGCCGAAGGCGTGGCGGAAGTCGCGGCCGGACGCCCCGTGGTCGCCTGCCTCGCCGCGCTCGGCGACAAGGACGCGGCGGCGATCGTCGGCGCTTTGGCGCCGGCCTTGGAGCGGGCGGTCTGCACCGAGCTACAGCCGGCTGCGCTGGAAGCCCGCGGCCTTCCCGGGGCCGGTTCCCACAGCGCCGCCAAACTCGCTCGAGCCTGCAAGGAGGCCGGCCTGGCGGCGGAGCAAGAGCCGGACTTCAACGCCGCTGTGAGGCGGGGCCGCGAGCTTGCGGCGAGGCTGCCCCAGGGGATCCTGCTCGTCACCGGCTCCCACTACGTCCTCGCGCCCGCCCGGAACGCCCTCTCCCTATGCGAGGATTCGGCCGATGGACACCGGCACTAAAAGCGCCAGCTCGGAACTGCTCTCGATGATGGCGCTGGTCGCCGGCGTCGTCGCCGCGGTGATCCTCGTCTTCTTCGGGATCGGCTACCTCTTCGGAAGCCTTTTCCTCTGACAGGGTTCGCGGTAGCGGCGGCGAAGTAGACTGCCCGACCCACCTCCCGGCGGGCCACCAGCCATGGCACTAGCGATCTTCGGAATCAGCAACGACGGCCTCAACCTGGCGGCCACCCTCTTCATCTTGATGATCGTTGTCGTTTGGCTTGCCCTGATCGTCTACACCTACTTCGACGCCAAGCGCCGCATCTCGGATCCCTTCCTGGTCGCCTGCGCGACGATCGGCTCCTTCTTCCCCTACATCGGCACGGCGGTCTACGCGATCGTCCGCCCGCCGGAGTTCCTCGAGGACGCCCACGAACGCGAGCTGGAGATCCGCGCGGCGGAGCTGAAGGTGCGCCAGCTGACCGAGGCCTCCTGCCCCAACTGCGAATACCCGGTCGAGAAGAACTACCTGCGCTGCCCGAAATGCCAGCACCGGCTCAAGGACCCCTGCCCGAGCTGCAAAAAGCCGGTCGATCCGCGCTGGGCGATGTGTCCCTACTGCGAAAACGCCCTGGCGGGGCGGCCGCGGCAGGGAAAGCCGAAAGGCGAGGGACGGCGCGAGCCGCGGGCCGAGCGCTCCGCGCCGCGTGAGGAGCGGGCGCCGCGCGAGCAGCGGCAGGCCGCCGAACGTCGCCCCGCTTCGCGCGCCAAGGACGCCCCCGCAAAGGGCGACGAAGAGACTTCGCGCCCGGCCAGGAAAGAGGCGCCACCGCGCGCCGCGGCCGATGAGGCGTCCACCCCGAAACGAACCCAAAGGAGCCCCGCACGTGAGCCGGACGCTGATCCTCGTAAAGCCTGACGCCTTCGAGCGCGCCCTGAGCGGCGAGGTGATTGCCCGCTTCGAGCGCAAGGGACTGAGGATCGCGGCGCTGAAGACGATGCGGGCCGACGAGCCGATCGCCAACAAGCACTACGAAGAGCACACCGAGAAGCCCTTCTTCGGCGAGCTGGTCTCCTTCATCACCGGCGGCACGCTGGTGGCGATGGTGCTGGAGGGTCACGAAGCGGTTGCGGCGGCGCGCCAGCTGATCGGGGCGACCAATCCGGTCGAGGCAGCGCCGGGTTCGATTCGCGGCGATTTCGCGCTTGAGGTGACCTACAACATGGTCCACGGTTCCGATTCCGACGAGTCGGCCGAGCGCGAGATCGAGATCTGGTTCCCAGAGCTGGCGTGAACGTAGTCCTCGCTTCCGGGTCGCCCCAGAGGAGCGAGATCCTGGGCAAGCTGGGAGTGGAGTTCGAGGTCGTCATCTCGGGCGTGGACGAGCTCAGCGGGGGGGACCCCGAGGTCGAGGTGCTCGAGAACGCTCGGCTGAAGGCCCGAGCAGTGGCGCGGGATGGCCTGGTTATTGCTTGCGACACCGATGTCGCGCTCGACGGTAAGGCCCTCGGCAAGCCCGCCGATGCGGCTGAGGCTCGGAGCTACCTGGACCGGATGTCCGGGCGCGCGCACGAGGTGCTTAGCGGTCTGGTGGTCCTGGTCGGCGAGGAGGAACGCAGCGGTCTTGAGCGCACGACCGTGGTCTTCAAGGAGCTGAGCGAGGCGGAGAAGGAGCGTTACGTCGCCTTCGGCGAGTGGGAAGGGCGCTCTGGCGGCTACGCGATCCAGACCCTGGGATCGACGCTGGTCGAGCGGCTCGAGGGGAGCGTCTCGAACGTGGTCGGGCTGCCAGTCGGGCTGCTGATCGATCTCGCGCCGGAACTTTTCATCCAGCGCTGAGGACAAATCGACGCCGCGCTTGGTGCGTTTGGGATGATTTCCCCTGGAGTTCTCCTAACCAAGCATGGGCGTATTCGGATATCTCAGAGGACTCGGCGGCCGCGACATGGCTGTCGATCTCGGTACGGCCAACACGCTGGTTTACGTGCGTGGCCGCGGCATCGTCCTTTCCGAGCCCTCGGTCGTTGCGATCGACACCCACACCGGCCAGGTGCACGCGGTCGGGGTCGAGGCGAAGCGGATGCTGGGGCGGACCCCCGGCAACATCACCGCGATCCGGCCACTCAAGGACGGAGTAATCGCCGATTTCGATGTCACCGAGCAGATGCTGCGCCACTTCATCAAACAGGTGCACTCCAACCGCTTCGCCCATCCGCGCGTCGTCGTCTGCGTCCCCTCCGGCGTGACCGGGGTCGAGAAGCGGGCGGTCGAGGAGGCCTGCCTCTCCGCCGGCGCCCGCCAGGCCTACCTGATCGAGGAGCCGATGGCGGCGGCGATCGGCGCCGGCCTGCCCGTCGCCGAGCCGACCGGCTCGATGGTCGTCGACGTCGGTGGCGGCACCACCGAGGTCGCCGTGATCTCGCTCGGCGGGATCGTCGTCTCGCAGTCGATCCGGGTCGGCGGCGACGAGCTCGACGAGGCAATCGTCAACCACTGCAAGCACGAGTACAAGCTGGCTATCGGAACGCAGACCGCGGAGGAGGTCAAGCTCGAGGCCGGCTCGGCCTCGCCGCTGGCCGAGGAGGTGCGCTCGGAGATCCGTGGCCGTGACCTCGTCTCCGGCCTGCCGAAGACGATCACGCTGGGCTCCGAGGAGATTCGCAAAGCGCTGGAGGAACCGGTCGGGCACATCGTCGAGGCGGTCAAGGACACGCTCGACCGCACCCCGCCGGAGCTGGCGGGTGACATCATGGATCGTGGCATCACCCTCGCTGGCGGCGGTGCGCTGCTGCAAGGACTCGAACAGCGCCTCCGCGACGAGTGTCAGATGCCCTGCCAGCTGGCAGAGTCACCGCTGACCTGCGTGGCGGTGGGCTCGGGCATCTCACTCGAGGAGTTCGAGACCATGCATCGCGCCAGCAAGCAGAATTCGAGGGCTAGGCACTTTGCTTAGCTCTCCTTCATCTCAAGCCCCAAACTTAGGTCTTCACTGTGTATCGAAAGCAAGTACGCCGCCGTAGGGCGGTGCTCGCCCTGCTGATAGTCGGCTCCTTCGTGCTGCTGACGATCACCTACGGGCAGGGCTCCAACGGCCTCCAGCGCGGCGTCAGCACAATCTTCAGCCCGGTCCAGTCGGTCTCCGACCGCGCCCTCAAGCCTGCCCGCGACCTGGTCGACTGGTTCGACAAGACCTTCGACGCCCGCGGCGAAAACAGCCGGCTCAAGTCGGAGCTGATCGACACCAGGACCCAGGCCGTCGCCGGCCAAGAGGCGCTGAATGAAAACAGGCAGCTGCGCAAATTGGTCGAGCTCGATCGCGGCCCGGCGCTCGCCCTGACGCCCTACAAGGAGGTGACGGGACGCGTCATCGCCCGCTCGCCGACGGTCTGGCACTCGAACGTGGGGATCGACGTCGGCAGCGGCGACGGCGTCCACGTCGACGATCCGGTGATCAGCGGCGACGGCGTGGTCGGCCGCATCGCCTCGGTCGAGCCGGGTTCTTCGCAGGTAATGCTGCTCACCGACCACGAAAGCGCGATCGCGGCCAAGGTCCTGCCGGCCGGGGTGCAGGGCGTGGTCAAGCCGGAAGTCGGCAACCCCGAAGACCTGATCCTCGATTTCATCGACTCGACCAAACGGGTGCACGGCGGCCTCGCCGTCGTCACCTCCGGCTGGCGCGCCCAAGGCCTGGCCTCGCTGTTCCCGCCGGGGTTGCCGCTGGGCGAAGTGACCAAGGCCTCGATCGTCGAACAGGAGGCGAAGGAACAGGTAAAAGTGCGGCCCTACGCCGACCTGCGCAACCTCGACCTGGTGCAGGTGCTGACCGGGGGCTCGCGCGGATGATCCTGACCCCGAAGATCGTCGCCCGCATCGTCGCGATCTGCATGCTCGGCGTGCTTCTGCAGCTCTCCTTCTTCTCGCGGGTCGAACTCTTCCACGTCAGTCCCGACATCCTGCCCGCCCTGGTCGTTTGCCTGGGGCTGCTCGGCGGCAGCATGACCGGCGCCGTCAGCGGCTTCTCGATCGGCTTCTTCCTCGACTGCCTGCTGGTCGAGGCGCTCGGGATCAGCTCCCTGGTCCTGCTTGGGATCGGCTACCTCGCCGGCCTCTTCCGCGAGCGCTTCGAGATCCACAGCTCACTCGTGCCCGCCCTTCTCTGCATGGGGCTGACGATGCTTGCCGAGCTCGGTTTCGGCCTGATCCAGCTTCTGCTCGGACTTGACGCTCCGCTCAGTACCTTGATAATTCGTGACCTGCTCTTGAAGAGCGTCTACGCCTTCTTCCTCGGCTGGCCGATCTACCTCGGCATGCGGCGGGCCCTGCGCCCGGCCCTGGTCGACGATCCGAAAGTGCAGCGGCGTCGCCAGCCAACGGTGCTGGGGGCCTGAGAAAGCGATGTATCTCCGCTCCGACGAGCGTGGCCCGGCGATGACCAACCGGCTGGCGCTGCGGATCGCGCTTTTCGGGGGTGTTGCTGTTGTGCTCTTCGCGGTCCTCTTCTTTCGCCTCTGGCTGCTGCAGGTGCTCGACGGCGAAAAGTACCTCGCGGAAGCGAAGAACAACCGCACCCGCTCCTACCGGGTCAGCGCCCCGCGCGGCGAGATTCTCGACCGCAACGGCAAAGTGCTGGTCGCCAACCGCACCAGCCTGGCACTTCAGGTCAACCCCCGCAAACTTCCCGAAGACCCAGCCCAGCGCCGGGCCGAGCTCTCGCATCTGGCCGGCCTCACCCACAGCACCTTGCGCCGCGTGCGCAAGACGATGCACAAAGAGCTGAAGCTGGCGCCCGCGGCGCCGGTGACCCTGCGCCAAGACGTCGGCCATTACCTCGTCTACTACCTGCAGGAAAACCAGAGCCGCTTTCCCGGGGTCGAGACGCAGCGGGTCTTCGTCCGCGACTACCCGGACGGGACCCTGGCCGCCCACGTCCTCGGCAGCGTTGGCGAGATCGAAGAAGAACAGCTGAAAGAACCGCGCCATCGGGATCTGCAGCCGGGCGACAAAATCGGCCAGAGCGGGGTCGAGGACATCTACGATCGCTATCTGCGCGGGAAGCCCGGCCTGACCAGGGTCCAGGTCGACGCCTTCGGCGAGCCGACCCCGAACGGGCACCTCGTCAACAAGCCACCCTCGCCGGGAGACAGCCTCAAGCTCTCGATCGACGAAAAAGTACAGGCGGCGGGCGAAGCGGCGCTCTCGGAACGCGGCCTCCCCGGCGGCTTCATCACGATGGACGTGCACAGCGGCGAAATCCTCGGCCTCGGCTCGTTCCCGACCTTCGAACCGGCCCTCTTCACCCGGCCGCTGACCCAGAAGCAGGTCGACGACACCTACCGCAATCCCGCCGGGCCGCTGGTCGACCGGGTGACCGCCGGCCTCTACCCGACCGGCTCGACCTTCAAGCTCATAACCGCGATTGCCGCCCTCGAAAGCGGCAAATTGTCGCTGGGCGAAGTGATCGACGATCCCGGTCAGCTGGTCGTCGGCGAACAGGTATTCAAAAACGCGGGGGAAGCGGCCAACGGAGCGGTCAGTCTGGTCTCCGCGCTCGAAGTGTCCTCGGACGTCTTCTTCTACACGCTCGGCCTGCGCATGTGGAACACCGGCAAGCTTCAGCACTGGGCGCACGCGCTCGGCATCGGCCGGCCGACCGGAATCGACCTGCCGGGTGCCGAAGAAGGCCTGCTGCCCTCCCGGCACTGGCGCAACCGGCTCTACAAGGAAGGCGAAACCGATCGGCCTTGGTCGGCCGGCGACAACGTGCAGCTCGCCACCGGGCAGGGCGATCTGCAGACCAACCCGCTGCAGATGGCGGTCGCCTACGCGACGCTGGCCAACGGCGGCACCGTTGTCACCCCGCACGTCGGCAAGGAAATCGACGATCCCGCCGGCCGGGTGCTGAAGGAATTCGATCCCAAGCCGCGCCGCCACGTCCACATCGACCCCCAGTACCGGGCGGCGATCCTCGAAGGGCTGCACGATGCCGCGCAGAACGGCGCCGGCACCTCATTCGACACCTTCGGCAGCTTTCCGATCCCGGTCGCCGGCAAGACCGGCACCGCCCAGCGCCCGCCTCACCTGGACCAGTCTTGGTACGGCGTCCTCGCTCCCTATCCGAATCCGCGTATCGTCACCTTCGTGACCATGGAGGAAGGCGGCTTCGGCGACGAATCGGCGGCGCCCGCGGCAAAGAAGATTCTCGAAGCGTATTTCGCGGGCCGGCTCGCGAAAGAAGCCGGTTCCGCGGAAGGCGAAGGCTGATGTACGCGACCCGTGCGCGCCAGGGCCGGCCGGAGCCGTTCGCGGTCCATCCTGGCATCGCCGAGCGCCTCGGCCTTCCCTACATGGACGGCGCCCTGGCGCTGGCCGGCACCGCCCTCGCCGCCTTCAGCGTCTTCGTGCTGAGCCAGGCGACCCGCCAGGACGTGCCGGGCGACCCCTACTACTACGCCGACCGCCAGGGCATCTACGCTGCCCTCGGCATCGTCGGCATGTACCTCCTCACCCGCATCGACTACTCGCGCTTCCGCGAGCTGCGGGTCGGCATTTACACCTTCCTCTGCGTCAGCGTCTCGCTCGTCTTCGTCTTCGGCTTCGCGGCGCGCGGCTCGCGGCGCTCCTTCGAACTTCCCTTTTTCAGCTTCCAGCCATCTGAGCTCGGCAAGGTCCTTCTCGTCTTGGCCCTTGCCGGGTTCGTCATCGATGGCGCCAGGAGCGGGTCTGAGAGGCAGCGCACGGTGCGCTACCTCTGCCTCGGCCTGGCACCGGCTGCGCTTGTATTTCTGCAGCCGGACCTCGGCACCGCTTTGGTGTTCGGGGCAATCACCCTCGCCGTGATGTACGTGGGGGGCGTCCGCTGGACGCACTTCGCGGTGATCGGCGCGGCCTTCGTCGCGATTACAGCGGCGGTCCTCGTGGTGGCGCCCGCAGTGGGCACACCGGTTCTGAAGGGTTACCAGGCACAGAGGCTCACCTCTTTCCTGCACCCCAGCGCGGACCCCAGCGACGCGGGCTACCAGCAAAATCAGGCCAAGATCGCGATCGGTTCCGGGGAGAAGACCGGCCGAGGCGATCGGGCCACCCAGACGCGGCTCGACTTCGTCCCTGAGCGGCACACCGACTTCATCTTTGCGGTGATCGGTGAGCGCTACGGATTCGTTGGAGCCGCCCTGGTCCTATCCCTATACGCCCTGCTGATCTGGCGGGCGCTGCGGATTGTGACCCTCTCGAAGAACTCTTACGGGACCTTGGTGGCAGGTGGCATCGCCGCCATGCTGCTCTTCCAGGTCTTCGTAAACGTGGGGATGAACCTCGGGATCATGCCGATCACCGGGATACCCCTGCCGCTGATGAGCTACGGGGGGTCGTCTGTACTGGCGACCTTCCTGGCGATCGGCGTCCTTCAGAGCATTCACATGCAAGCGCGGCTCAGCCAGAAAGGCAGGTTCGCCTGGTGACCCCTAGAAGGGGGCCAGACGTGCGTACCTACTCTGAACTGAGCTAACTCAATGAAAAAGACAATTCTGGTCTCCGCCGATCGTGGCGAGACCCGCGTGGCCGTCCTCGAGTCGAAGACCAAAGGCGGCAATCGCGACGTGGCGGAGCTCTACATAGAGCGACGCGGCCGGCGCTCGATCGTCGGCAACATCTACAAGGGCAAGGTCGACAACGTCCTGCCCGGCATGGAGGCCGCCTTCGTCGACATCGGCCTCGAGCGCAACGGCTTCCTGCACGTCGACGAGATCGTCCTGCCC
>DASYIY010000063.1:0-10490 GCA_035997045.1 Solirubrobacterales bacterium
GAGAGAGCTTGCAAAAAGCCGAGGAAATGACCGCTTCTTCACCGAAGATGCCGCTTACACGTAGGCTTACGACCTTCTGATGGACGTTCTCGTTCTCATAGACAAGCTGGACGACGTTGTCCACAACGCCCGGCCCGTCCCCCTGACGGATCAGGTTCGCGTGGACCGCGAGGAGATCTACGACCTCCTCGACCAGATGCGGGCGACGATCCCCGAGGAGATCAAGCAGGCGCGCTGGATCGTCAAGGAGCGTCAGGAGATGCTGGCCGAGGCCAAGCGCGAGGCCGAGCGGATCGTCCGCGAGGCGCGCGAGCAGCAGGCCCGCCTGATCTCCGACGAGGAGGTCACCAAGCAGGCCGAGCGCGCCGCCGACGAGATCGTCGAGGACGCACGCTCGCGAGAGCGTGAGATCCGCCTCGGCGCCGAGGACTACGCCGACGAGATCCTCAACACGCTCGAGGTCAACCTTCAGAAGTTCCTCGCGGCCGTACAGCGCGGCCGCGATCGCCTGGCTGGGCGGGATGAAGAGCAGCAGCCCGTTCCAGAGCTGGACGAGCAGGCTTAGTTAGCGCTTCTCAGTACGTTGCGGCTACTACGGCCAGGTCTTCGGCCTGCCAGGTGATTTGACCGCCCGACCAGTCGAGTAGAGACTGGAGCTTCTTGGGCTCGAACGTGTCGCCGACTACGAAGGAGCGAGACTGCTCGCGTACTCGGCGGCATAGAGCTTGGAGCTGGTCGTCGGCCAGGTCGCCGGCGGAGAGGACGGAGATGACGAGGTCCCAGGGACCGTCGGGCAGGGGGTCCTCGATGCGGGCAAGCTGTACGTCGTCGTAGGACTTGCGGGCGCGGAAGACCATGTCGGGGCTGGCATCGAGGCCGATTACCCAGGCGTCGGGGTGGGCCTCGATCAGGCGGCGGGTGGTCTCGCCGGTGCCCATGCCCAGCTCGAGCACTCGCTCGGGGGCGAACGGGATTGCCGCTATCGCCTGCTCCTGCAGCTCGTCGTAGCGGGGGATCTGCGAGCGGATTCGCTCAAGGTAGACCTCTGGTGTCCAGTCGAATCGGTTCATTCCGTAATCTCGTCGAAGGCAGTCATCGTAAGCCTGGCTGAAGCGGAGGAGTGTCCATGGCCCAAGCGACCACGATCATCGACCTTGCGCGACTGTCCCTCTCCCATGGTGAGGGGCGCCGGCTGGAGCTGCCCGTCTACCTGGAACCGCTGGAGTTGGCCGGCCAGGCCTACGCGGTCTCGCCCGAGGCCGTCGCCGCTCGCCTCGACATCTCCCGCCCCAGCAACGGTTGGGCATTCCGCCTCCGCTTTCCCCTCCGAATTGAGGGTCCCTGCATGCGCTGCCTGGGCGACGCGACGCTCGAAACCGAGGTCGACGCCCGCGAGGTCGCTCAGGAAAACACCGACGATGACGACCTTCGCAGCCCCTACGTCGAGAACGAGGAGCTCGATCTCGGCCGCTGGGCCCACGACGCTGCGGTTCTCACGATTCCCACCCAATTCTTCTGTCGCCCGGACTGCGCTGGTCTCTGCCCAGTCTGCGGCGAGTCGCTCAACGATGCCGACCCCGCCGACCACGAACATGGCGATGGAGTCGATCCGCGTTGGGCCAAGCTCAAGGAGCTGAAGCTCGAATAGCGCTTACCCGGTAGCATCCCGCAACCTAATGGCCGTCCCAAAGAAGAGAACCTCGAGCGCGCGTCGCGACAAGCGCCGCGCCAATCATAAGGCTGGCAAGGCACGACTCAATCGGTGCCCTCGTTGCCACAGCCCGCGACTGCCTCACCGCGTGTGTCCCACATGTGGCACCTACGCCGGGCGTGAGGTCATCAAACACACGGTCGCCGAGCCGACTGCGGCTCCCTCCGACTCGGAGTAGAGCTTGGGGCGCGGGCCGACCGTGGCCCTTGATGGCTTCGGGGCTGAGCAGGGCTTTGACGTGCTCGCTGAGGGTGCGCGGATGGCAGCTGCCGACGGGATTCGGCTGCGGGTCTTCGGCCCGGCGGACCAGCTTGGGCTGAAAGGTGTCGACGGCATCGAGGTCATTCCCACGACCGAGTGGATCGGCAACGAGGAAGACGCCGTTGCGGCGGTCCGGACCAAGAAAGAGGCCTCCGTTGTTCGCGCTGCCGCCGATGTCGCCGGAGGCCGCGCCGATGCGATGGTCAGCGCTGGCTCGACCGGGGCGGCGATGGCCGCCGCCACCTTCGGCCTGCGGCGGCTGAAGGGGGTGCAGCGACCCGCCCTCGCCGTGCAGCTGCCGGTGCCCGCCAAGCGGGTGCTCTTCCTCGATGTCGGCGCCAACGTCGAGGTGCGCGCCCAGCACTTGGTTCAGTTCGCCTTCCTCGGTGCCGCCTTCAGCGCCGCCGTGCTCGGGGTCGAGCGGCCGCGGGTCGGCCTGCTCTCGGTCGGCGAGGAGGCGGGCAAGGGCCGCGAGGAAGTGGTCGCCGCGCACGAGATCCTCTCCGGCTCCGCGGGGATCGATTTCGCCGGCAACGTCGAGGGGCGCGACCTGCCCGGCGGCGCCGCCGACGTGGTCGTCACCGATGGCTTCACCGGCAACGTCGCGCTGAAGCTGATGGAGGGCACCGCGAAGACGGTCACGGGAGCGATCCGCGACGCGGCCCGCTCCAACCCGCTGGCCGCCCTCGGCGGTCTGCTGATGCGGCCTGCACTCGGCGGCCTGCGCCGCGAGCTGCACCCCGACACCACCGGCGGCGCGATCCTGCTCGGGTTGCGCGGCATCGCCGTGGTCGGTCACGGCAGCTCCGGCGCCGAGGGGATCGCCAACGCGGTGCGCCTGGCGGCGCGCTGCGTCGAGGCCGACGCCGTCGGCCGCACCGCCGCCTTGCTGCAGGAGGGTGGCGCCGGACGGGGCGAGCTGGCCGCAAATAGCGATATCGCGGAGGGCTCGTGATAGGAAACCGACTATGAGCGTTCCAGTCGGCGCGGTGATCGCCGGTCATTCGAATCCGTGCCGAGTGGAGCGCGAATGGAAGGTTTTGTCTTGACCCGCGAGGAAGTCCTCACCCTGGTTCGCGAGCACCTCGCCGAGGAGCTCGAGGTCGACGCCGCCAAGATCGGTGAGAGCACGCGCTTCAAGCAGGATCTCGATGCCGACTCGCTCGATCTCTACGAGCTGGTGATGGAGCTGGAGGACACCTACGGGATCTCCGTCTCAGAGGAGCAGGCGGCGAAGATCGCAACCGTCGGCGACGCAGTCGCGTTCGTGCTCGACCACGCCCCCGCGTGAGCGTCGCGGCGCTCTCCGAGCTGATCGCCGACCTTCCCGAAGATCTGCGTGCCCAGGCGCTGACCCACTCCTCCTGGACCGAGGACCGGACCGAGTCCTACGAGCGCCTCGCCTACCTCGGCGACAGCGTGCTCGCGCTTGCCGTCGCCGGCCACCTGATCGACCACTTCCCCGGGGTCGACGCCGGCGGCCTGACCAAGATCCACAATCAGGCGGTCAGCGGCGTCTCCTGTGCCGAGGTGGGGCGCGAGCTCGACGTGCCGGCGATGCTTCGCGCGAACGAGCCGGAGGAGATGCCGGTGGGTATCCCGGCCGAGGTGCTGCTCAGCGGCGAGCGGCCGCTGCCGGAGGCGACCGAGGCGCTGATCGGCGCCTGCTTCTTAGCGTTCGGCTTCGAGCGGGCCGCGGTCGCCGTGGCGGCCGCCTTCGAGCCGCGGATCGAACACGCGAGCGAGACCAGGATCGACTTCAAGTCGGCGCTGCAGGAGCTGCTGGCGCGCCGCCGCGCGCGCGTAAGATACGAGGTCAGCGCCGAATCGGGCCCACCGCACCGGCGCCGCTTCGAGGTCGCGGCGATCGTCGACTCCGAGCAGATCGGCGAAGGGGTCGGCCGAAGCAAGAAGGCGGCCGAGCAAGCCGCGGCCGAGCAGGCGCTAAAGCGCTTGGGAGGCTAGATGACCGAGACCCAATTGCCCCTCTGTCATCGGAATATGGCGTTGCGTCCGACTCAACAGAGAGCCTTGGCGCTGGCAAGGTCGAGGGACCGCAGCCGGAGAAACCACGCATGTATCTGAGATCGATCGAGATGAAGGGGTTCAAGTCCTTCCCCGAGCGGGCGAGGCTGGAGTTCTCGCCCGGCGTCAGCGTGATCGTCGGCCCCAACGGCTCGGGCAAGTCGAACATCACCGACGCGGTGCTCTGGGCGCTGGGCGAGCAGAGCCCCGGAGCGATCCGCGGCGCCTCGATGCAGGACGTGATCTCGGCCGGCGGCAAGGGCGTCGGCCAGCGCCGCGCCGCCGAAGTCGAGGTCGTGATCGACAACTCCGAGGGCCGCGCCGCGACCGAGCTCTCCGAAGTCGCGGTCAAGCGCACGCTCGACCGCTCCGGCGAGGGCTCCTACCGCCTCAACGGCGCCCGCTGCCGCCTCGTCGACGTCACCGAGGTGCTCTCCGACACCAATCTCGGCCGCGAGATGCACTCGGTGATCAGCCAGGGCAGGGTCGAGTCGATCATCCACTCCAAACCGCGCGAACGGCGCCTCCTGATCGAGGAGGCGGCCGGCCTCGGCAAGCACCGCAAGCGCCGCCGCCGCTCCGAGCTGAAGCTGCGCGCGGCGCGCGACAACCTCGACCGCGCCCTCGACCTCGAGCGCGAGGCGCGCGCCCGCCTGCGGCCGCTGAAGCGCCAGGCGCAGGCGGCCGAGCTGGGAGCGCGGATCGAGCGGGAGGAACTGGGCCTGCGCGGCCAGCTCGTCGCCGAGGAGCTGCGCTTCGGTGCCGACCGCGCCGCCGCGGCGGAGAAGGCCGCGGTCGAGGCGCGGGCGCAGAGGACCGCGATCGAGAAACGCTTGGCCGAGGTGAGCGAGAAGCGCCGCGCCGCCGAGGAGCGCTTTGCCGCCCGCGATCGCGACCGCACCCAGGCCTGGGGCGTGCTGACCAAGCTGCGCGGCGATCAGCAGCGGGTCGCAATCCGCGCCTCCGGTCTCGGTGACCGCGAGGGCGAGCTCTTCGGGGCGCTGGAGTCGCTGCGCGCCGAGCTTGGGCCCCTGACCCTGGACGTCGGCGGCTCCGCCGCTCCCGGCGAACGGGTGCGCAAACTGGAAGAGGAGCTGGGCGAGATCGACGCTGGCCTGTCCGGCGCCGGCGAGGGCCTCGCCCGGGCGCGCTCGGCCGATGCCAGCGAGTCGGCTCGCGAGGCGGCGCTGGGCGCCGTGCGCGCCGGCGCCGAGCGCGCCTCTCGCCACGCCCGCCGGGCCGAGGGGCTGCTCGGCGAGCGACACCGCGAGGTCCTGCGCAAGCGCCTGACGGCGGGGGAGGAGCTGCTCGACGACGTCCGCACCGCCGCCGCGGCCGTGGCGGCGGCGGAGGCCGCGATCCGCGCCCGGGTCGAGCGGATCGAGCAGCGCGTCGTCGGCGGCGAGGGCGATGGCGACGAGATCGCCGATGAGATGCGCGCCTGTTCGCAGCGCGAGTACGAGCTTCAGACCGAGATGACCGCGGCGTCCGACCGGCTGACCGAAGTCGAGGTCGAGGCCGCGCACCTCGGCGATCGCCGCGCCGAGGCCGCCAAGGAGCTGGCCTCGATCGCCGAGCGCCTTGGCGAGGAGGTGGCGCCGGCAGAGCAGCCGCTGGCTGACGAGGAGCGGGCCGACATCGACCGCCGGCTGGAGCGGCTCGAGCGGCGGCGCGCCCAGATCGGCCCGGTCAACCCGTTGGCCGAGCAGGAGTACGAGGAGGCGCGCGAGCACGTCGAGTCGCTGCAGGCCCAGCGCGAGGACACCGAGCGGGGGATGCGCGAGCTGGAGGCGCTGATCCGCGACATCGACGGCGAGATCGAGCGCGCCTTCGAGCAGACCTTCGAGGCGACGGCGAAGAACTTCGAGGAGATGGTCGAGCACCTCTTCCCCGGCGGCCGCGGCGCCCTGCGCCGGGTTGCTTTGAAGGCTGTGCGGGACGCCGAGGCGGAGAGCGAGGAGGCCACGGGCGAGGAGGAGGAGGGCGAAGAAGAGCGCGAGGAGCTCGGCGTCGAGATCGAGGTCACCCCGGCCGGCAAGTCGACCCGCAAGCTCTCGCTGCTCTCTGGCGGCGAGAAGTCGCTGGTCGCGATCGCCTTCGTCTTCGCCGTCTTCCTCGCCAGGCCATGCCCCTTCTACATCCTCGACGAGGTCGAGGCCGCCCTCGACGACGCCAACATCGACCGCTTCCTACAGCTGATCCGCCGCTTCTCCGACCGCGCCCAGTTCGTCATCGTCACCCACCAGAAACGGACTATGGACGCCGCCGATGTGCTCTACGGCGTCAGCATGGGCGGCGACGGCGTGACCAAGGTCGTCTCCCGCAAGCTGCCGCGCGAAGTCGAGGCCGAGGAGGGTGGGGAGGAAGCCGCCGCGCCGCCGCCTTTTGCCGGCGTCGCCGAGAGCAGCAGCGCCGAGGAGGAGCCGGAGGAGTCCCAGCCACCCGGCCTGATCGGCGAGCAGCCCCCCGCGGCCCCGGCCACCCGCGGGTCTGCCGAAGCGGCCTAGCCAGCACCAGGCCTACATTTACCACCTATATCGGGGTAAATGCATCCCTCGTTGGGCGCTGACGCTTAAGGAAAACAGAACGTTCCCGCGACGGGGACCACGCTACGCTGTTCGCGGGTAAGGAAAGGAGGGGCTTTGGGACAGCGCCACATGGACAGGTTGACGTCGTTCGATACGTCGTTCCTGGCCAACGAGAAGTCCAACGGGCACATGGCGATCGGCGCCGTGTTGGTCTGCGAGGGCGAGCCGCCAAGCCACGAGGAGTTCCTTGCCAGCATCCGCAGCCGCCTGCACCTGCTGCCGCGTTTGCGCCAGCGGCTCGCGGTCCCGCCGCTGCAGCTCGGCCGTCCCTTCTGGGTCGACTACCCCGACTTCGACGTCCACGACCACGTGCGCCGCACGAAGCTGGCCGCGCCCGGCAGCGAGGAGCAGTTCCGCGAGGCCGTCGCCGAGACCTTCGCGCCGCCGCTGGACCGCTCGCGCCCACTCTGGGAACTGAACCTGGTCGAGGGCATCGCGGGCAACCGCTTCGCGATCGTCTATAAGACCCACCACGCCCTCGCCGACGGCATCTCGGTGGTCGACATCGGCGTCCTGCTCTTCGATGTCGAGCCGGTCAACGAGCCCGTCCCGGAGCCGGCGCCCTGGAACCCGCATACGCCGCCGTCGCGGCTGGGCTTGGTTGGCCGCGCGTTTGCCGGTATCGGCGAAACCGCCGTGCGCGGTGTCCGCTGGCTGCTGGCGGGCCTGCGCCACCCGCGCCGGGCGAGGAGGCGCTTCTCGAACGGCGCTATCGGTCTCTGGGAGGTCACCTGGAACCTCTTCAGGCCGGCGCCGAAGGTGCCGCTCAACGTCGACATCTCGCCGCACCGCTGCTTCTACGGCACCCGCGGCGACCTCGACGAGTTCAAACAGATCAAGAACGTCCTCGGCGGCACCGTCAACGACGTCTCACTGGCCGTCGCCGCCGGCGCCCTGCGCAACTGGATGCTCGACCGTGGCCTGGCGACGGATGGCGTCGAGCTGCAGGCGCTGGTCCCGGTCTCGGTCCGGGCCGAGAACCAGCACGGTGAGCTGGGCAACATGCTGACCGCGATGCGCGGTCCGCTGCCGGTCGGGATCGGCGACCCGGTTGGGCGCCTGCACCGGATCACCGAGGCGATGGACGCCCTCAAGTCCTCAAAGCAACCGCTGGGCGCGGAAGCGATCTGGGGCCTCAACGACTGGTTCCGCGACTTCGCGCCGCCGCTGCTGCTCGGGCCGACCGCCGCGATCAACTTCTCGACCCGGCTCTTCAACCTGCTGGTCACCAACTTCCCCGGGCCGCAGGTTCCCTTCTACGTGCGCGGCCGCGAGCTGGTCGAGGTCTATCCGGTTGGCTTCCTCGCCAAGCGGCACGCATTGGCGATCGCGATCTTCAGCTACAACGGCTCGATCGGCTTCGGCCTGCTCGCCGATCGCGAATCGCTCGGTGACCTCGATCGCCTCGGCTCATACATCGAGGGGGCCGTGGAGGAGCTCCGGGCGGCCGCCGGGATAGCCTCCCCGAATGGCAACCAGCTGGCAGGAGATTCTCGACCTGGGATCGCGGACGGCGACGGAGGCCTCGTCCGAGGCTGAGTCCGAGGCCGGGCGCCGCGGCGTCTTCCGCCGCCTGCGCGAGAGCCTCTCCAAGAGCCGCAAGGCGCTGAGCGAGGAGATCTCGGCTAGCCTTTTCGACCGCATCGACGAGGAGACCTGGGAGCGGCTGGAGGAGGCGCTGATCCTCGCCGACGCCGGCGCGACGACGACGGCCAAGGTGGTCGAACGGCTCGAGCACGAGGTCGAGGGCGGCAGCGTCGCCGCCGACGGCGAGGCGGTGCGTGCCCGCCTGATCGAGATTCTCGCCGAGGTCGCCGGCACGGCCCGCGCCCCGATCGACCTCAGCGGCGAGCCCGCGGTGCTGCTGATGGTCGGCGTCAACGGCACCGGCAAGACGACGACGATCGGCAAGATCGCCTGGCACCTTTCAAGGGAATTCGGCCTCTCGGTCGTCCTCGGTGCCGCCGACACCTACCGCGCCGCCGCCGCCGAGCAGCTCGCCGAGTGGGCGGATAAAGCGGGAGCCGAACTGGTCCGCTCGGCCGAGGGTGGCGACCCGGGCGCCGTCGCCTTCGACGCGATCGCCGCCGCCCGCGCCCGCGGCGCCGATGTGGTCATCGTCGACACAGCCGGCCGCCTGCACACGCAGAGCAACCTGATGGACGAGCTGGCCAAGGTGCGGCGGGTGATCGCCAAGCAGATGCCCGGCGCCCCGCACGAGACCCTGCTCTCGATCGACGCGACCACCGGCCAGAACGGACTGCGTCAGGCGAAGATCTTCGCCGAGGCGGCCGAGGTCGACGGCGTCGTCCTGACCAAGCTCGACGGCACCGCCAAGGGCGGCATCGTGCTCGCTATCGCCGCCGAGCTGGAGATCCCGGTGAAGCTGATCGGCACCGGCGAGCAGCTCGAGGACCTGCGCCCCTTCGATCCGACCGACTTCGCCAACGCCCTGCTGGCCGAGGACTAAGCTCAGCGCAGTGTTCGACCAGCTCTCAGACCGGCTGCAGGCGACGCTCTCCGATGTCCGCTCGCGCGGCACGCTGAACGAGTCCGACGTCGACGCGGCGATGCGCGAGATCCGCCTCGCCCTGCTCGAGGCCGACGTCAACTTCAAAGTCGTCAAATCCTTCACCGCGACACTGAAGGAGCGCTGCCTCGGCGCCGACGTGCTGAGCAGCCTCGATCCGGGCCAGCAGGTGGTCAAGATCGTCAACGAGGAGCTGACCGGGCTGATGGGCGGCACCGGGCGCGAGCTCGCCTTCGCCTCCGGCGGCCCGACCGTGATCCTGATGGCCGGCCTGCAGGGCTCGGGCAAGACCACCGCCTGCGCCAAGCTTGCCCGCCACCTGCGCGAGTCCGGCAAGAAGAACGTCGCCCTCGCGGCCTGCGACGTCTACCGCCCTGCCGCGGTCGACCAGCTGGTCACGGTCGGCAGGCGCGCCGGCGCCCACGTCTATGAGAAAGGCACCGACGCCGACCCGGTCGAGATCGCCGGCTGGGCGCTCGACCGCGCCCGCGAAGAGAACCGCGACGTGCTGATCGTCGACACCGCCGGCCGCCTCCACATCGACCAGGACCTGATGGACGAGCTCTCGCGGATCCGCAAGCGGGTCAAGCCCCACGACGTGCTGCTCGTCGTCGACGCGATGACCGGCCAGGACGCCGTCGGCGTCGCCGAGTCCTTCGCCGAGGCAGCCGAGTTCGACGGCGTGGTGATGACCAAGCTCGACGGCGACGCCCGCGGCGGCGCCGCGCTTTCGATCAAGGCGGTGACCGGCAAGCCGATCCTCTTCGCCTCGACCGGCGAGAAACTGGAGGCCTTCGAGCGCTTCCATCCCGATCGCATGGCGTCGCGGATCCTCGGCATGGGCGACGTCCTCTCCCTGATCGAGAAAGCCGAGCAGCAGGTCGACGAGGGCGAAGCCGAGGACCTCCAGCGCAAGCTCGAAAAGGAACAGTTCACCCTCGAGGACTTCCTCAAGCAGATGCGCCAGGTGCGCAAAATGGGGCCGCTCAGCGGCCTGATGGGGATGCTGCCGGGGATGGGGGCGATGAAACAGTTGAAGAACGCCGACGTCGACGAGGGTGAGCTCGATCGGGTCGAGGCGATCATCCTCTCGATGACCCCGCGCGAGCGGCGGGACCCGGGGTCGATCAACGGCTCGAGGCGCAAGCGGATCGCCGCCGGCTCGGGCACGAAAGTGGTCCAGGTCAAGCAGCTGGTGAAGCAGTTCGACCAGATGAAAGTGCTGATGAAAAGCATGGCGAGCGGCACCCCGCCCACCCCTCAGCAGATCGCCAAGCTGCAGGCCGGAGGGGCGCCGCGACCGAAGATGCGGCGTCGCTGAGCGCTTTTCTGTAGCCTCCTCCGTCCTATGGCAGTCCGAATCAGACTTCGAAGG
>DASYIY010000064.1:0-8696 GCA_035997045.1 Solirubrobacterales bacterium
CGGGATCGTCTTGTCGCAGGCGCAGAGGGCGACGATCGCGTCGAACTGGTAGCCGCGCGCCATCAGCTCGATCGAGTCGGCGATCACCTCGCGGCTGACCAGCGAGGCCTTCATCCCCTGGGTGCCCATCGTGATCCCGTCTGAGATCGCGACGGTGTTGAACTCCAGCGGCGTGCCACCCGCGGCGCGGACGCCGGCCTTGACGTGCTCGGCGAGACCGCGCAGGTGGAAGTTGCACGAATTCGCCTCGGCCCAGGTGTTGGCGATGCCGATCGTCGGCCGGCTCAGCGCCTCGTCGTCGAAGCCGACGCCCTTCATGTAGGCGCGCGAGTGAGCGCGGTCGGGACCGTCGAAGACAGCACTGGAACGGGGGCGGGGAAGGCCGGTCTTGGTGGCGCCGTTTGAGCTCATCAACCGAAATCTACTGAGGCGGTCCAGAGGTCAGGTCGAAGACGTCAACCGGGCCGGGGCCCTCACCGAGATCGCGCAGGCCCGCGGCGACCGCGGCCGAGGCGACCTGGCGGGCTTTGCGCGCGGCTTCGAGGGGTGTCTCGCCGAGGGCGAGAAACGCCGCGAGGGCCGACGAGTGGGTGCAACCGGAGCCGTGGGCGGCGCCAGCGGGATACCGCTCGCCGGCGATCTCCGCCGACTCGCGACCGTCGAAGAAGAGGTCGACGACCCGCTCGCTGTGACCGCCGGTCACGACCACGGCGTGTGGACCGAGGGCCCGGACCTCGCGGGCGAGATCCTCCTGGGAATCGCGCTCCTCGTCGCCGCTCAGCGCTCGCGCCTCGGGAATGTTGGGAGTGACCACGGTGGCGAGCGGCAGCAGGCTCTCGATCAGCGCCGCCCTGGCCTCCTCGTCGAGCAGCACGGCACCGCTCTCGGCCACCATCACCGGGTCGACCACCACCGGCGCCTCGCCGGTGAAGCGAAGCGCCTCGACCACCGCCTCGACCGTCTCCACCGTACCCAGCATCCCGACCTTGACCGCGTCGACGCCGAGGTCTTCGGCGACCGCCCCGACCTGGGCCAGGATCATCTCCGGCGAGACGGCTTCGACCGCCTCTACGGCAACCGTGTTCTGCGCCGTGATCGCGGTGATCGCGGTCATCCCGTGCACGCCGCAGCGCGCGAAGGCCTTCAGGTCGGCCTGAATGCCGGCGCCGCCGCCGGAGTCCGAGCCGGCGATCGAGAGGACGGTGGGAACGCGCTCCGAGTTCACGTCGCGCAGCCTAGACACCGGGCGCGGCCAGCAGGGTGCGGGAGTAGACGCCGACCAGCGAGCAGGAGACGTAGCCGAGCGCCTCCAGCGTGGCGAGAGCCGATGCTGCCTCGGCACCGGAGAGGTCGAGCTCGGCGGCGATCGCATCGCAGGTTTGCTCTCCCCGCTCGACCGCCGAGAGCACGGCGAGCAGCGCCGGCTCGAGCTCCGGACCGCTGCGCTCCGCCCGGCGCACGCCCGGGCCCAGCATCGCATCGAGCACGTCCTGGGCGTCGCGGACCAGGCAGGCGCCGCCGGCGAGCAGGTCGTTGGTGCCCGCCGAGCCGCGCGAATTGACCGGGCCCGGCACCGCTCCAAGGTCGCGGCCGAGGTCGGCGGCCAGGTCCGCGGTGATCAGCGACCCGGAGCGCTGGGCGGCCTCGACCACCACGGTCATCCCCGCTAGCGCCGCCATGATCCGGTTGCGCGCCGGAAAGGTCCAGCGCCAGGCGCCGGTTCCCGGCGGCAGCTCCGAGAGGACCAGCCCCTGTTCGCAAATTCGCCGCCAGAGCGAGCGATGCGAGGCGGGATAGGCGATGTCGGCCCCGCAGCCGAGCACGGCGACGGTGGTGCCCGTATCGAGCGCGCCGCGGTGAGCGCAGGCGTCGATGCCGAAGGCGAGGCCGCTGGTGACGAGGAGTCCGGCGGCGGTCAGATCGCGTCCGAGCTCACGCGCCACCTCGCGACCGTAAGCGCTGGCCCGCCTGGCGCCGACGATCGTCACCGTCGCCTCCGGCTCAAGCCGTTCCAGTAGGGCCGGGTCGCCGCGCCCGATCAACGCCCAGGGTGCGTCGGCGGCGTCGTGCAACCCGACCGGGAAACGCGGGTCGTGGCGGCAACAGGCCCAGCACCGTGCCGCCAACAGGTCGGTTGCGAGGCGGCTCTCGGGCAGCGCGGCGATCTGCGACAGCACCTGCGCCGCGATCTTCGGCGCCACCGCCTCGGCCAGATCCTCGTTGGAGAGCCGCAGCAGTTCGGGCGAACGCGACCCCGGCGCTCCCGTCGCAACCTTCTCGACATAGGGGGCGAGATGGGCGAGCAGGCGCGAGCGGCGCAGGCAGTCCGGGCAGGCGCTTGGCTCGCTCATTCCCGGTCCCTGCGGCGCAGTTGCAGCGCCTGCGCCATCTGCTCGCGCCCGATCTTCTCGCTGTCCGCCAGGTCGGCAACGGTCTGCGCCAGCCTCAGCACCCGGTCGTGGGCGCGGCCGCTGAGACGGCGGCGCGCGTAGGCCTCGGCAAGCAGGGCGGCGGCGGCCTCCTCCAGTGCGCACTCACGCACCTCGTCCGGGCCCATCTCGGCGTTGCAGCGGCCCGGGCCGAGACGGCGTTCCTGGCGCTCGCGGGCAGCGCTGACCCGCTTGCGCACCGCGGCGGATGCCTCCCCCGGAGGACCGCCGATCTCCGCCGCACCCGGCTGCCGAATCGCGGCGAGAAGATCGATGCGATCGGCGAGAGCGCCGCTGAGGCGGGCCTGGTAGCGGCGGATCGCCAGCGGCGCGCAGTTGCACTCGGGATCTGCCTCGCCACGCCCGCAAGGACAGGGATTGGCGGCCGCGACGAGCATGAAGCGGCAAGGCAGTTGCCGCCAGGAGCCGGCGCGGGCGATCGCGACCCAGCCGCTCTCGAGCGGCGCCCGCAATGCCTCCAGCGTGTCGCGACGGAACTCGCAAAGCTCATCGAGGAAGAGGACGCCGCGGTGGGCGAGCGTGGCCTCGCCGGGGCCGGGCGGGTTGCCGCCGCCTACCAGGCCCGCCGGGCTGACCGTGTGATGCGGCGCCCGGAACGGCCTGCCGCCCACCCGAGCTTCGTCGAGGCGCCCGCAGGCACTGGCGATTCGCGCCACCTCCAGCGCCTCGTTCGCGGCTAGCGGCGGCAGGATCGACGGCAAGCGGCTGGCGGCCAACGACTTGCCGGCCCCCGGCGGCCCCACCATCAGCAGGCTGTGGCCGCCGGCAGCGGCGACCTCGAGCGCGTAGCGGAGGTGGCGCTGCCCGCGCAGGTCGGCGAGATCCGGACCGCCGGCTGCGGCGCCGAGCGCCAGCGGCATCGGCTCCGGCCGCTCGGGCGCCCAGCGACCGCCGGCGAGAGCTGAGAGCTGGTCGAGCCTCTCGAGGCAGATCACCCCGATCTCCCCGGCCAGCGCAGCCTCGGGCCCGTTCTCGGCGGGCACCACCATTGTCGCCGTGCCTCGCTCGCGCGCCGCCTCGGCGATCGCCAGCACACCGGGTACGGGACGAACCGAGCCGTCGAGGGCGAGCTCGCCGACCAGGGCCAGGCGAGGCAGGGACCCGAGATCGAGCTGTCCGGAAGCGACGAGCAGCGCCGCGGCGATCGCCAGGTCCATCCCCGGCCCGGCCTTGCGCAGGCTCGCCGGCGCCAAATTGGCGACGATCCGGCGCAGCGGAAACTCGAAACCGCAGTTGGTCAGCGCCGAGCGCACTCGCTCCCGCGCCTCACGCACCGCCGCGTCGGGCAGGCCGACGACGGAGAAAGCGGGCAGGCCGCGGTGAACATCGACCTCGACCCGGACCGGGCGAGCGGCGATGCCGTCGAGAGTGAATGTCTGCGCCGTGGCGAGCACGGAAACCACGCTAGGGAGCCGAATCCGACGCGTGGCGCGCAGCTGTGCGCGAGTCCGTGCAGCCTCTCTCACGAAAGGCGCGCAACCGGCCCTGGAGCCCGGAATCGACCCTTATGGTCGGCCCGGATGACTGTGCAAAGACAGCGGATCGGCCGCGCCGCCGAGGACCTGGTCGCAACCCGCCTGGCTAGATGCGGCTGGCAGATCGTCGAGCGCAACGCCCGCACCCGCTTCGGCGAGCTCGACATCGTCGCCCTTGACCGCCGCACGCTGGTCTTCGTCGAGGTCAAGGCCGGCCGCGAGAACTCCGCTTTCGGCCCGGAGCGTCCGATCCTCGGTGTCGACCGGCGCAAGCAGCAGCGCGTCCGGCGTCTCGCCGCCGCCTGGATGGGCCAGCGGCGTGACGCTCCTTACTACGCTGAGATCCGCTTCGACGCCATCGGCGTCACGTTCAATCGCGCCGACCGTCCGGTCGAGGTCGAGCACATTCGTGGCGCCTTCTAGCCGGCCAACTCGAGTTGGCTGTAGGCCACCGATTGGAACGAACGGCGGTGCAGGGGCGAGATGCCGATCCGCTCGATCGCCTCGCGATGCTCGGGGGTCGAGTAGCCGACGTGCTCCTCGAAGCCCCAGCCGGGATGGACTTCGGCGGCGCCGCGCATGTAGCGGTCGCGGGTGACCTTGGCGATCACCGAGGCAGCGGCGATCGCCGCGCTGGTGCCGTCGCCGCCGACCACGGCGCGGTGGGACACCGCGCAGCCGCGCAGCGAGAAGCCGTCGACGAGGCAGGTCGCCTCGGCCTCCGGGCGCAGCCGCTCCAGCGCATTCGCCAGGGCTTCGATATTGGTCACGTGCAGGCCGCGGTCGTCGATCCCGCGGGCACAGCGGACGACGACGCTGACCCGGGTGGCGGCGCTGAGAACGCAGGGAAAGAGCTCGGCCCGCTTCTCGACGCTCATCTGCTTCGAGTCGTGCAGCCCCGCCAGAGAGCGGCGGTCCGCATGGGAGAGCGCCTCGTAGTCGATCAGCACCGCGGCGGCGACCAGCGGGCCAGCGAGGCAACCTCGGCCCGCCTCGTCGGCGCCGGCAACAAGGCGGCTGCCGAGCCCGCGGTCGAAAGCGAAGAGCCGTCGCGTCCGCGCCAGCCTCCGCTGGTGCGCCTTACCCCTTTTGGGGGACTTAGAGGATGCCGATGCGGTCAGGCGGCCAGTAGGTGGCAAAGGCCTTACCGATGATCCATCCACGGGGTATGGGACCCCAGAAGCGGCTGTCGTCGCTTTCGCCACGGTTGTCGCCCATCATGAAGTAGTAGCCGGGTGGAACCTTGATCGCCTTCGGCAAATTGCACTGCGGAGCGACGCCGCAGGGCCTGATGTAGGACTCTTCGCTCTTCTCGACGCCGTTGACGACGGGGTGCCCGTCGCGGACGCTGAGCGTGTCGCCCGGCCCGGCGACGATGCGCTTGATGAAGTTCTGGCTCGACTCGGCGGCGGTTGGACGCGGGCAGGATTCGCGCGGCCCGTGCGGAGCCCCGCATTCCTTGCCGGTGTCGGCACCGGCCGGCGGGTGGAAGACGACGATGTCGCCGGGACTGGGATCGGTGAAGTGGTAGAGAAAGCGGTTGACGAGAACGCGCTGGCCGACGTCTAGCGTCGGTTCCATCGACTGCGAGGGAATCTGATACGGCTTGATCAGCCAAGCCTGGATCGCAAGCGCCAGCCCCAGGGCCAGCGCGACGATGACGACCAGCTCTACGAACCCGCCGCCTCGACTTTTCGGCTTCGGGATCGCGAGTTTCAGGCCGGGTCCCCGCCGGAGTCGTCGGACTTCTCGTCCGGCGCCTCATCCTCGGCATCATCAGCCGCGGCGTTGTCCTCGGTCTCCCCCGCCTCGGCCGCCTCAGCGTCCGTGCCCTCATCAGCTTCACTACTCGCCTCCGGGGCTGCCTCCGCACTGGGCTCCTCGGAAGGAGTCTCGTCGGAAGCAGGCGCCTCCTCTGCGGGTGGCGTGGAGGTGGGCTCCTCGCCCGCAGCTTGCGAGGACGAAGAGTCCTCCTCCGCGACAGGATCCGCTGCCTGAGCGTCTTCCTCCGTCTGGCTGACCCCGTCAGCGTCGACCGCCTCGGGCTCGGCAGCCGCCGTAGGCGCCGAGATCAGCTCGTCGTCGATGCCCCAGCGCCGCTCGGCGACGCGTGCGGCCTTGCCGATGCGACCGCGCAGGTAGTAGAGCTTCGCCCGGCGCACGGCGCCGCGGGCGGCGATCTCCAGTTTCTCGATCTTCGGCGAGTGCAGCGGAAAGGTTCGCTCGACGCCAACGCCGAAGGACTGCTTGCGCACGGTGAAGGTCTCACGCGCGCCAGAGCCCTGTCGCCGCAGGACGATTCCCTCGAAAACCTGGGTGCGGCGGCGGGTGCCCTCGATGACCTGGAAGTGGACGCGAACGCGATCGCCAGGATCGAAGGAAGGGAGACCCTTCCTCAGCTGACTTCGCTCAATGTCTTGGATTACGCCGCTCATAGCTCGAAAAAAGACCGCCGGGCCCGACCTGGGCGCCGCGCGGTGCGGGCAATCGTACCTACTTGGTGTCTTTTTCGAACTGCCCGGCTCGAACCCGGCTCTGCTCCAGGCGCCAGAGCCGTACTCGCTCATGGTCGCCAGAGACCAGCACGTCCGGCACGGACCATCCCCGGTACTGCGCCGGACGGGTGTAATGCGGGTACTCAGGCATCCCCTCCAGCATCTGGCTGAAGGACTCCTCGACCGCGCTGCGCTCGTGCCCGAGGGCGCCAGGGAGCTTCCGCATAACCACGTCGGCGACCACCATCGCCGGCATCTCGCCACCGGCCAGCACGTATCTGCCGATCGAGACCTCGTCGTCGGCGAAGTGCTCGTGCACCCGCTCGTCGAATCCCTCGTAGCGCCCGCAGAGCAGCGCCACATGTGGCTCCTGGGTCAGCTCGTCGGCCAACTCGTCGTCGAGTAGCCGGCCGGTCGGCGAGAGCAGCACCACGCGCGGGCTCTCATCGCGGGGATAGGCCGCCTGGAGGGCCGCGTCGACGACATCGACGCGAAGCACCATCCCCGCCCCTCCCCCGTACGGCGCGTCGTCGACCTGCCCGGCTCCCAGCGGGGTCGTGTCGCGGTAGTTGAAGAAGCGCAGCTCGTTGCCTTCGCCGAGCGCGTTCTGCACCGAGCGTTGCGACTGGAACCAGTCGAACGCCTCCGGGAAGAGGGTGAAGATGTCTAGCTTCAATCGAGGATGTCGACTATGACACGGCGATCGAGCCGTACGGCGGCGGCCTTGGCGATCGTCCGGATCGCGTTGGCGACGCGGCCACCCTTGCCGATGACCCGACCGAGGTCGTCCTCGGCGACGGTGATCTCGTAGACCAGATCGCCGTCCTCTTCCATCTCCTCGACCACGACCGCGCCGGGGTCCTCGACCAGCGACCTGACCAAGAACTCGAGCAGCTCGGTCATCGACCAGCCGTCCTAGCTGCCGGAGGCGGCGATGCCCTTGGTGCGCAGCAGCGTCGCGACCGTCTCCGAGGGCTGAGCGCCGTGCTCGAGCCAGTGCTTGGCGCGCTCCTCGTCGAGCTCGATCGTCGAGGGCTCGGTCTGCGGGTTGTAGCGGCCGATCGTCTCGATCGTGCGCCCGTCTCGCGGCGAGCGCTTGTCGGCGACGACGATCCGCCAGATCGGGTTCTTCTTCGACCCGACTCGTCTTAGTCTGATTCTTACGGCCATCTGGACTGCGGCAGGTTAGCGCCTGCGTATCTTCGGGCGCGGCGCGGTCCCGCTTATCTGGGCAAGCTGCTGCGCGTCGGGCATCTTTCCCGAGGCCATGTGACGCATCATCTTGCGCATCTGATCGAATTGCTTGACCAGTTGGTTGACCTGCTGGATCTTGGTCCCGGAGCCATTGGCGATGCGTTTGCGGCGCGATCCCTTGATCAGTCCGGGGTTGGCCCGCTCTTCCGGGGTCATCGAGAGGATGATCGCCTCGACCCGGTCGAGCTCGCGCTCGTCGACGTCGGCGTTCTTCAGCTGCTTCATCGCCCCCATGCCCGGCAGCATCCCGAGCAGGCCGCTGATCGGGCCCATTTTCCGCACCTGCTTGAGCTGCTGGAGGAAGTCCTCCAGCGTGAAGCTGTTGCTCTTCATTTTCTGTTCGAGATCGAGCGCCTGCTTCTCGTCGATCTGCTGCTCGGCTTTCTCGATCAGGCTGAGCACGTCGCCCATGCCGAGGATGCGCGAGGCCATGCGGTCGGGGTGGAAGCGGTCGAAGGCCTCGAGTTTCTCCCCGGTCGAGGCGAAGAGGATCGGCTTGCCGGTCACCGCCTTGACCGAGAGCGCGGCGCCGCCGCGGGCGTCGCCGTCGAGCTTGGTCATCACGACGCCGTCGAACTCGGCCGCCTCGGCGAAGGACTCGGCGACGCCGACGGCGTCCTGGCCGGTCATCGCGTCGACGACGAGCAGCACGTCGTGCGGCTTGACCCGCTTGCGGATCCGCGACAGCTCGTCCATCAGGTCCTGGTCGATGTGGAGGCGGCCGGCGGTGTCGACGATCAGCACGTCGCGGCCCTCCTCGCGGGCGCGGTCGAGCGCCCAGCCGGCGATCTCGACCGGATCGGCATCGGCGCCCTGCTCGTAGACGTGAGCGCCGGCGCGCTGGCCGACCGTGACCAGCTGGTCGACGGCGGCGGGCCGGTAGACGTCGCAGGCGGCGAGGGCGACGTCCTTGCCCGCCTTGCCGAAGTGCAGCGCCAGCTTGGCGCAGGCGGTCGTCTTGCCCGAGCCCTGCAGGCCGGCCATCAGGATCACGGTGGGGCCGCTGTTGGCCATCGCCAGCT
>DASYIY010000065.1:0-7121 GCA_035997045.1 Solirubrobacterales bacterium
CGCTCGCCCTGCAGGACGTGGATCTCGACCGAGGGCTGGTTGTCGTCGGCGGTCGAGAAGGTCTCCGACTTCTTCGTCGGGATCGTCGTGTTGCGCTCGATCAGCTTCGTCATCACGCCGCCTTTGGTCTCGATCCCCAGGGTCAGCGGGGTGACGTCGAGCAGCAGCACGTCCTTGACGTCGCCGGCCAGCACCCCGGCCTGGATCGCGGCGCCGACGGCGACGACCTCGTCCGGGTTGACGCCCTGGTGGGGCTCTTTGCCGGTCAGCTTCTCGACCCGCTCGCGCACGGCGGGCATCCGGGTCATGCCGCCAACGAGGACGACGTGGTCGATCTCGGTGCCGGCGTCGTCGAGCGCCCGCTTCACCGGCCCGACGATCCGCTCGAGCAGGTCGCTGGTGAGCTCGTTCAGCTTCGAGCGCGAGAGCTTCAGGTCGAGGTGCTTGGGCTGGCCCTCGACCGCGGTGATGAAGGGCAGGTTGATCTGCGTCTCCTGCGCTGAGGAGAGCTCGATCTTCGCCTTCTCCGCCGCCTCATAGAGGCGCTGCAGCGAGTTCTTGTCGGCGGCGAGGTCGACTCCCTGGTCGCGTTTGAACTCGGCGACCAGCCACTCGACGATCGCCTTGTCCCAGTTGTCGCCACCGAGGTGGTTGTCGCCGGCGGTCGCTTTGACTTCGAAAACGCCGTCGCCGATGTCGAGCACGGAGACGTCGAAGGTGCCGCCGCCGAGGTCGAAGACGAGAATCGTGTGGTCGGCTTTCTCCTTGTCGAGCCCGTAGGCCAGCGAGGCCGCGGTCGGCTCGTTGATGATTCGCTTGACGTCGAGGCCGGCGATCTTGCCGGCGTCGGTAGTCGCCTGGCGCTGGTCGTCGTTGAAGTAGGCCGGGACCGTGATCACGGCGCTGTCGACGGTCTCGCCGAGCTTCGCTTCGGCGTCGGTCTTCAGCTTCTGCAGGATCATCGCGCTGATCTCGGGCGGGCTGTACTGCTTGCCCCGGGCATCGACGCGAACGTCCCCGTTGGGGCCGGCGACGACCTCGTAGGGAACGATCGTCTCCTCCTCTTTGACCTCGGCCTCCTTGCGGCCCATGAAGCGCTTGATCGAGAAGATCGTGTTCTCGGGATTCATCACCGCCTGGCGCTTGGCTACGGTGCCGACGAGGCGGTCGCCGGACTCGGTGAAAGCGACTACCGATGGCGTCGTGCGCCCGCCCTCGGCGTTCTCGAGGACGGTCGGCTCACCGCCCTCCAGTACGGCTACGCAAGAATTGGTCGTGCCCAGATCGATCCCGATCGTCTTACCCACTATCAAGTACCTCCAGCTCTAGTTTCGTCTGCCTAAGAAATCTAAGCGTCAGTATGGCAGATCGTGAATTGGATGTAAATCCGTTGCGCGTATAGTGGGTTGGCGGAGTAGGGAGGCGCCTCTACGCAATCGACCCCGGCAGCGGTGGGTCGCCGACGAAGAGGAGAAAACTTGATGCACGTGCACCTGCCGGTCCGGCGAACGGTCGTCCTGCTCGCGGTTGCTGCTGCGCTCACCCTCGGTCTGCTTCCCAGTCTGGCCACCGCCAAGCGCCCTGGCAGCAGCCAAGGCAATGGCAAGAGCCAGGAAACGACCAAGGAAGTCAACGTTATGACTCGCAACCTCTATCTCGGCGCCGACCTGGCGCCGGCGATCTCGGCTTCGGGCCTGACCGCCTTCACCGAAGCCACCGGACAGATCCTGCGCGAAGTCACCGCCAACAGCTTTCCCACCCGGGCCAAGGGCCTCGCCCAGGAGATCCTCAAGAAGAAACCCGATCTCGTCGGCCTGCAGGAGGTTGCGCTCTGGCGCACCGGTCCGCCCAGCCTTGAAGTCTTCCTCAACTCGGGAGCGAAACCGACGGCGGAAACGGTGCGCTACGACTACTTGAAGGAACTGATGGCCCAGCTCAACAAGGGCAAAGGCAAGCCGCAGTACCGGGTCGCCGTCTCGCAGGACGAGTTCGATTTCGAAGCCCCCGCCAACGAGAACGGGGTCGCCGGCGACGGGCCCAACGGAGCGATCCCCAACGCCGAGATCAACGGCAGGCTGACAATGCGCGACGTGATCCTCGTCCGCAACGGCGCCGGGGTCACCTTCAAGCACCCGCAGGCGGCCCACTTCGCCAACCTGCTTGTCGTCACCGTCTCCGGCGTGAAACTGGCCGTAACCCGCGGCTGGGTCGCGATCGATGCCAAGGTGCGCGGCAGCCATACGTTCCGCTTCGTCAACACCCACCTCGAGGCGTTCGACCCGGCCACGCAGGTGCCGAGCATCCGTGCCCTGCAAGCAGGCGAATTGGTTGCGCCGGGCGGGCCGGCGACGACCAGTCTGCCGGTGGTCCTCGTCGGCGACCTCAACTCCGACGACGACACGGTCGAACCGGGCGATCAGCAGGCCTACCGGACCCTGCTCGGCGCCGGCATGCGGGAGCGCAGCACCAACACGCCACTCGGCTGCTGCCTCAACTCGAGCCTGCTCGCGGTCGGTGCGGGCGGCAGCGTCGCCGACTTCAACCACCAAGTCGACCACGTGATGACCCGCGACCCGAAGGAAATCAAGCTGAAAGCCTCATTCGTGACCGGCCGCCAGCCGGTCAACGGCTTCTGGGACTCAGACCACGCGGGGCTCTTCAGCAGCCTCCGCTTCAAACGCTAAAAAAAACTTGACAGGTAAAAGGGTCGGGTGAGAGTCTCGCGGAGGCGCGGGCCGACGGTCTGCGCTGCCCGTAACTCAAAGTGAGAGGAGCCCTGAAATGGGCCAGAAACGAGGAATCAGGTCCTTCGGCCTGTCGTTGTTGGCTGCGCTCTGCCTGCTGGCGACGACCGCTGCCGCGGCGGAGGCTGGAGAATTCACCATCGGCGGCACGACGTTCACCGCACACTCCGTCGCGTTGGAAACCGCAGCTGGAAGCATCGCATCGGCCAGATTCTTAGTGCCGGAACTTCCGATGACGATCGTTTGCACCAACGTCGGCGCGGAAGTCAAGAACACGACCCTGTTATTAGGAGGGACGGCTCACCTGGCCTTCTTATACAAGGGGTGCACGGAGGAAGGCAGCAAATTCTGCACCATCTACCCGACCAAAGGAGCCGCTGAAAAAGAAGAAAAAGCAGTCGCCGGAGACATCACGGTGTCAGGCTTAGGGACGCTGGTCTTAATGGGGGTCGTGCCGAAGCATTACCTCTTATTCGGGGAAAGCAAAGTCACCCTGGGGGTGGTCTACTTCGGTGGCGAAGGCTGCGCCCTCAAACCCGAATTTCCCCTGGAAGGGGCGACGGTCTTCGAAATCCCGAACGCTTTAGTCGCGGGCGGCAGCTTAAACCAGACGCTGGTCAGCCTTCCGCAGGCCGAACTCGAAACGTTATTCGCGGCCGACGTGCTCAGGTTCGGCGGCCTCAAGATCTGGATCGACGGGGGCAACATGACGATTCGGCTGACCGGGGGGAACAACGACGCGAGGTGGGGGGCCGAATAGGCCCGACCTTTATTGGAGTCCTTGGGCTCTCAGCCCTCGCCGGCGGTGCGGGCGACGAATTCGGCAACTTCCTTTGACTGCTGCTCGTTGAGGATGCCGCCCGGCATCCGGCCCGGGGTGGTGCTGCTGTCGACGCCGTTTTCGACTGCGTTGAGGACGCGGCTTTCGGTCGATTTGATCGTCGACGCTGCGCTCGGCCCTTCCGGCGGCCCGTTGGGCGCAAGCAGGACGTCGAGGTTCGGCGCGTAGTTGCCGTCGGTGCCGGCGGCGTAAAGCGTGTGGCAGGTGCCGCAGTTGGTCTGGAAGAGGCTCTGGCCCGATTTGAGGTTGCTCGGCACGTCCTGGGCGCCCATCGCCGCGTCGCCGTCCGAGCGGAAGGCGAGCCAGGGGATCAGGACGGCGAGGAATACGACCAGCAGCCCGAAGACGATGAAGGTCTTTTTGCTCATTTGCGCCCGGCACGGTACCAGGGACACATTCGGCGAAGCTCGCACTCCCCGCAGCGCGGTTTTGGCCGGCAGAGCTGGCGCCCGTGCTGGATCAGGTTCATGTGCAGCTCGTAGGCGTCCTCGGGGTCGACGATCGCCAGCATCTCGTGGTGGGCGCGTTCGAAGGAAGCCTTTTCCGGAAAGAGGCCCAGCCGCCCGCCGGCGCGGTGGACGTGGACGTCGACCGGGATCTCCGGAATGCCCCAGGAGAACATCAGCACGCAGGCCGCCGTTTTACGCCCGACCCCCGGCAGCGAGTCCAGATAGGCCATCGATTCCTCGGCCGGCGCCGTCTCGGTCCAGTCAAGCTCGGGAGGCTCGCCGAGCTGCTCGAGGATCGCCTGGATCCGCGGCGCCTTCTGTTTGCCGAGCCCACCGGGACGGATCGCCTCCTCAACCTCGTCGACGCGCGCGTCGCGCACTTGCTCCCAGCTCGGGAAGCGCGCGCGCAGGGCGGCGAAGGCCCGGTCGCGGTTGCGGTCGTTGGTGTGCTGGGAGAGCACGGTCTTGATCAGCTCGGCGATCGGCTGGCCGTGCGGTTCGTTGAGCGGCTGCCCGTACATCTCGCGCAGGCGATCGCGGATCGCGCGGACGCGGCGTTTGGGCGGTCGTTTCCAGGACACCGTCCCGGACCCTAATCCGCCTATGGTTCGAGCGGTGGCAGCGGCGATCGAAGAGGGAGAGCTTCGGGTCGACGGGGTGCGCGTCTTCTACCGGCGGGTCGCGGGCGAGGGGGCCCCTGTCGTCTACTGCCACGGCAACCCGACTCACGGCGAGGACTGGTTGCCGTTCATGGAGCGCGGCGGCGCGGCGATCGCGATCGACATGCCGGGCTGGGGCCGCTCCGCCCGCCCGGACCCCGCCGGCTTCGACTACTCGATGTACGGGCTCTCGGCCTTTCTCGAGAAGTGCCTCGAAGAGCTCGGAGTCGGCCGCCGCAAGCTCGTCGTTCACGACTGGGGCTCACTGGCGCTGATCGGAGCTCAGCGCCGACCAGAGCTAATCGAGAAGCTCGTCGCGATCAACGCGATCCCCCTGCTGCCCGGCTACCGCTGGCACTGGGTCGCGCAGATCTGGCGCCGCCGCGGCCTTGGCGAGCTCGCCAACGCGACCACCACCAAGTCGTCGATGGCGCTGATCATGCGCCAGCTCTCCGGCGATCGCCGCCCGATGCCGCCGTGGTTCATCGAGACGATCTGGCGCTACCTGGACCACGGCACCAACCAGGCCACCCTCGCCCTCTACCGACACGCCGACCCTCGCCGCCTGGCCCTCGCCGGCAGGGACTTGGGTCGCCTCAACTGCCCCGCCCTCGTCCTCTGGGGCGCCAACGACCCCTTCCTCCAACTCCGCTTCGCCGAGGCATACGCCAAAGCTCTTCCACGCTCCACGCTCCAAGTCGTCCCAGCCGCCGGCCACTGGCCCTGGATCGATGACGCTCGGGTCATCGATCGCGTCTCGAGCTTTGTCGCGTAACCGCCGTTAACGCGCGGATTACAATTCTCTGTTCAGTGTCTCGTGCCTTCGCCCGCATCGGATCCAAGCTGCCCCAAGGCTGGGGCGATGCCGGCCGCCAGCTGGGAATCCTCGTCCTCGTCGATCTCGCCTACGAGCTGGTCCGCGGCATCGCCGACGGCCAGCGCTCGGAGGCGATCGCCAACGGTCAGCAGGTGATCGACTTCGAGCGCTCGGCGCATACCCTCTTCGAGCCGAGTGTGCAGGCCTTCTTCTTGCCCGCCCGCTGGGTGATCGACCTCGCCAACCAGCTCTACCTAAATGCCCAGTTCTCGATCGCCCTCGGCTTCCTGATCTGGCTCTACCTCTTCCGCAACGAGTCCTATTACTTCGTCCGCAACATGTTCGTCGTCTCGATGGGCTTCGCCCTGATCGGCTACACGCTCTACCCGACCGCGCCGCCGCGGATGTTTCCCGAACACGGCTTCGTCGACACGATCACCGATTTCTCCAACGTCAACCACGACTCCTCGCTGGCGAAGATCTTCATCAATCCCTACGCGGCGGTGCCGAGCATGCACTGCGCCTTCGCCGCGATGATCGGCATCACCGGCGTCCGGGTCTGCCGCAACTGGTGGTCGAAGGCCTGGTGGGCGGCCTGGCCGCTGATGATCGCCTGGGTCGTGATCGTCACCGGCAACCACTACTGGGTCGACGTCGTGCTCGGCTGGGGCGTCGCCGCGGCCTCTGCGCTACTCGCCCAGCGCCTGCTCGCCCGCGCCCGGCCCGAGGCCTGGGCCTGGCGCTCTAACTCAAGTCCGCAGGAGGCCGAGGCTTGAACAACGCGAAACTGCATCAAATTTCCGGTCCAGCAGGCCGGAAATTTGATGCAGTTCGGGGTTGACGCCTCCGCCCGGTAGCCTGACCCCGATGGAATCTTCGGCGCCCCCGAGGGCCCCCGGCGGCCGCCGCAACGGTCGCCAGGCTCGCAACGGCCAGGAGCTTCGCGCCTACGCTCGCGGCCGCCTGATCGAGTCGCGGCTGACCCCCAACGCGATCTCGGTCGCCGGCCTGATCGGCAACTTGGTCGCCGCCGCGCTGGTCACCCAACGCCTCTTTTTCCTCGCCGGCGTCGCTTTCATCCTCGGTTCGGTGATGGACACGCTCGACGGCCGCTACTCGCGGATGTCGGGCAAGGGCACCCTGTTCGGCGCCTTCCTCGACTCGACCCTGGACCGGATCGAGGAGGGAATCGTGCTCGCCGCTGTCGCCGGCTACTTTGCCGCCACCGGCCAGGATTTCGCCGCCGCGATGTGCGTCGTCGCCGTGCTCGGCTCGCTGATGGTCTCCTACACCCGTGCCCGCGCCGAGGCGCTCGGCGTCGAGTGCAAGGTCGGCTTGGCGACGCGACCGGTACGGGTAGTCATACTCTCCGTCGGCTTGGTCTTCGCCAAGGGTGCCGGGATCGGTGATTTCGAACTTCTGGCCCCCGCGGTCTACTTGATCGCGGTGCTGACCATCATCACCACGATTCAGCGTGTATGGCATGTCCGAAACGAGCTTTCAAGCGAGGCGGCTTCCCCGCCCGACCTGTAACCAGTCCCCGAGCGAGGTGTCCCTTGCCACCTAGCCCGATCGAGGAAGGACTTCGAATTACATGAGCGAGACCAACGG
>DASYIY010000066.1:0-26519 GCA_035997045.1 Solirubrobacterales bacterium
AACCCCTCCCTGATCCTCCCCGGCCATGGGCCCGCGGTGACCGATATGGCTGCATTCGAGCGTTTTGTAGCCCGCCTGGAGGGGTAGCGGCCAGGCAGGCTTCGAAACGCGAAGCGAACCTCGGGAAGGGAGCCTCGATGAAGGAGCTGAAGAACAGGCGGCCGTCGGCGGCGATGGTCGTGGCGATCGTCGCTCTCTTCGTCGCGCTGGCAGGGACGGCCTACGCGGCACAGACGATCAACGGCGGGGCGATAAAAAAGCAGACGATCGGCGGCGGCAAGCTCAAGCACAAGACGCTGACCGGCTACCAGATCAACACCAACAAGCTCGGTGTGGTGCCGACGGCACAGCGCGCGTCTCACACTTACTGGGCGGTTGTCAACAACCCGACCGGTGTGGGCAACGCGGCACTTGCGCGAGCCAGCGACCCGACGATCACGGCGACCGAGGGCGGTGGCGCGGTCACCATCACCCTGCCGATCAACATCAGCGGCTGCGCCGACGTCGCCGGGCGAGACAACGCGGGCACGACGGTGCCTGGAGCAGGCTACGCCCAGACCAACACCTCGCCGGCGAATCCCAACGCGATCGAAGTCCGCACCCGCGATGAAAAAGGAGCTGACGCAGACGCCGACTTTCACCTGATCGTCGTCTGCCCATAGACGGGGGGCGATGTCCAGGCCCGGCTCCTCTCTTGCCACCAGAGGGGGCCGGGCCGCATCGCGAACGGCTAGGCTGACTCGCATGAGCGAGATCGAACACGGCTTCAAGGAGGGCGACAAGGTCTGGGTCGAGGATGGCAACGGCAAGCACCATCCCGGCATCTTCGTCGCCGACAACGAGAGCTCCGGCTGGTTCGGCGGCGGCCCCAGCGCCTACGTCGTTCACCCCGAGGCCAAGCAGGCCGAGGTCGTCTCGACGTTCCGCATCACTCCGCGCGACGAGTAGCTAACCCGGCACTCGCGCCGCAGCCATGTCGACGCGCTCGCCGCGGAACGGCACGCCCTCAGCATTGAGATGTGCGCGCTGGCGCTGGCCCTTGGCGAGGGAGCCGTCGGCGCGGACCACCCGCCACCAGGGCAGGTCCGGGTCGTCGCACTCGAAAAGGACTGAGCCGGCGAAGCGCGGCGCGCCCGGTGAGACGTCGCCATAGGTGCGGACGAAGCCGGGTGGGATCTCGCGGACCCGGGCGAGGACTTCGAGCAGGCGGGACTCGGGCGCCGCGGTCAGGACGCGGGGCCGAAGGCGTCGATGATCCGGTTCTGGAACTCGGAAAGCTCTTCGGGGGAGATGAAGTACGTGGGCGGGGTGAGGAAGAGGCCGTCGGCACGCTGCGCGGTCTCTTCAACCCGGGCGCGGACCTTGTCGAGTGGGCCGGCGGCGCAGTAGGCGTCGACCATCTCATCGCTGATCGCGGCGGGGACGGCGGCGAGATCGCCGCGACGGAAGGCGTCGCCGGCCGCCACCGCGTTGTCGGTGAAGCCGTGCATCTCCCAGAGCGGCATGTAGGTCTTGACCGTGGCGTAGAAGGAAATCGTGCGGCGAGCCATCTCGATCGCTCGCTCTTCGTCGTCGTCGATCGCGCAGCAGACGGTCGGCAGGTAGTCGAAGTCCTTGCGCTCGCGGCCCGAGCGACTGAGGCCCTGCTCGAAGGAGCTGACCACGACCTCGTCGATCCAGCGCAGGCTCTGAATCGGGTGTCCGATCAGGCCGTCGGCGACGTCGCCCGCCATCCGGCACAGCCCACCCTGGACGCCGGCCGTGTAGATCGGCACCGACTCGCGGGCCGCCGGGTGGGGCCGCACCCAGCCCTTGATGTCGATGTCGTAGTAGGTGCCCTCGTAGCGGATCGGCTCGCCCTTGCCGGCCTGCTGCATGATCAGGCGCGTCGCCTCGATCGACTCGCGCATGTGCGGCGCCGGCTTGCCGTACTCGGCGTTGTGCCAGGTCTCGTTCAGCCGTTTGACGCCGGAGCCGAGGCCGAGGCGGAAGCGCCCTCCCGACATCTCGTCGATGTCGAGGGCGCTGACGGCGAGGATGAAGGGGCTGCGGGTGAAGGCCCAGGCAATCCCGGTGGCGACATCGATCTTCTCGGTGCGGCCGGCCAGGTAGGCAGCCTGCGTTACCGAGGAGCGAAAGAGCTCCGGCGCCCAGACGCACTCGACGCCAGCCGCCTCGGCGCGCAAGGTCTCGGCCTCGAGGTCGGCGACAGAGGTGCCGATCGCGGCAACGGAGATTCGGTCGAGCGCCCCCATCGGCCGTTCGGCCTTCAGGCCGGGACCGGCTCGGCGGCGTCGGCGAGGACGGCGTCGGCGACGCGCTCGCGGTGCCACTTCGCATCGCCGAACATCGCCGCGTTGGCCTTGCCGCGCTTGAGGAAGAAGTGCAGGTCGTGCTCCCAGGTGAAGCCGATCCCACCGTGGACCTGGATCGAGGCGTCGGGCACGCGCCAGCCCGCGTCGGAGGCGTAGGCCTTTGCCATCGAGGCCGCTGTCGGCAGCGACTCCGGCTCGGCGTCGGCGGCCCAAGCGGCGCCGTAGACGGCGGAGCGGGAGTTCTCGGTCTCGAGCAGCATCTGCGCGCAGCGGTGCGAGACCGCCTGGTAGGAGCCGATCGGGCGACCGAACTGCTGGCGGTCCTTGGCGTACCCGACGGCCATCTCCATCGTCCGCTGGGCGATCCCGGTCGACTCGGCGGCGAGCGCCACACAGAGCCGGAAGAAGACGGGGTAGTACTCCTCCTCTGCGGCAGGAAGCGAGTCCTGGGGCGAAACACGGACGCCGTCGAAGCGGAGCGAGTAGAGACGGCGCGTGAGGTCGATCGAGGTCGACGGTGCGATGGTCAGACCCGCGGCGTCCCGCTCGACGATGTGGCGGCGCCCGTCCGAGCTGGCGACGAGAAAGAAATCGGCGGCCGCTGCGTCCATCACCAGCACCTTCTCGCCATCCAAGACGATGCCGTCGCCATCGCTGCGAGGCTCCATCGTGAAGCTGCCGATCGTCGCCGGACCGCCGGCGTCCCAGAGTGCGGGCGTGCCGCGCAGCTTGCCCTCAGCAAGCGGGCGCAAGAGGCGCTCGCGCTGCTCGTCGGATCCGCAGAGCGACAGGGCAAGGCCGGCGATCGTGTTGGAGAAGAGCGGCGATGGTGCGAGCGCGTAGCCCATCTCCTCGAAGAGGACGGCGAGCTCGACGATGCCGAGACCCTGACCGCCCCACTCCTCCGGCAGCGCCAGCCCGGTCCAGCCCAGCCCAGCCATCTCGTCCCAGTCGGACTGCTCGAAGCCGTTCTCGCTCTCGGCCAGCTCGCGGATGCGCTCCGACTTGTAGCGCGCGGCGAGGAAGTCGTGCGCGGTCGCCTTGATCGCCTGCTGCTCGTCGGTGAGGTCGAAGTACATTTTTCGGCGACAGCCCCTAACGCATCCTCGGCAGGCCGAGCACGCGCTCGGCGATGATGTTCTTGAGGATGTCGGTGGTGCCGCCCTCGATCGAGTTGGCCCGGGAGCGCAGGAAGCTGTACTGCCAGGCGCCGCCGGCAACCGCGTGCTCGTCACCGCGGGAGAGCGGCGCGTAGGCACCCTCGATGTCGAGCGCCAGCTCGGCGATGCGTTGGTTGATGTCCGCCCACTGCCACTTGCCGAGCGAGCCCTCGGGGCCCGGGATGCCCGACTGCATCGTCTTGGTCAAGCCCCTGTAAGCGTTGAGCCGCATCGTCTCGGCCTCGATGTGGAGCTGGGCGAGGCGCTGGCGGAAGACGGGGTCCTCGGCCGCGGTGCCACCGTTGAGACGGGTCTCGGTCGCAAGGGCACCGAGGCGCTTGAGGCTGTTGGCAACCTGGGCGATCGCCCCGAAGGCGAGTCCGGCGCGCTCGTTCATCAGGGTGGTGATCGCCACCGACCAGCCGTCGCCGACCTCGCCGATCACATTCGCCTCGGGGATCCGCGCTTCCTCCATGAAAACCTCGTTGAACTCGCCCTCGCCGGTGATCTGAACCAGCGGCTTCGCTTCGACGCCGGGCTGATCCATGTCCATCAGGAAGTAGGTGAGCCCCTTGTGCTTGGGCGCGTCGGGGTCGGTGCGGGCGACGAGCATGCACCACTTGGCGTATTGCGCGAACGTGGTCCAGACCTTCTGCCCGGTGACCACCCATTCGTCGCCGTCCTTGACCGCCCGCGTCTTCAGCGAGGCGAGGTCGGAGCCCGACTCCGGCTCGGAGAAGCCCTGGCACCAGATCTCATCGCCGGTCAGGATCGGCTCCAGGTAGCGCTGCTTCTGCGCATCGGTGCCGTGCGCGATGACCACCGGCCCGCCCATCGCCAGGCCGAGCACGTTGGCCGGGCTGGGGGCCTCGAGGCGCGCGGCCTCACCGACGAAGATCGCCTGCTCGATCAGGGTCGCGCCGCGCCCGCCGTACTCCTTCGGCCAGGAGATCCCGGCCCAGCCGGCCGCGTGCATCTTCAACTGCCACACGCGGCGGAAGGCCATCACCTCCTCCAGGCCCGCTTCGGGCTCCGGCCCCGGATGGTTCGCTTCGATCCAGGCGCGAACCTCGTCGCGGAACTGCTGCTCGGACGGCGAGAGGGTCAGGTCCATCGGCCGCGGAGCATAGCGGCCGACTGGCCGCACAGCCAGGGTCTAGCGGCTGCCACAGACTTCGAGGCCGTATTCCTTGGCGAGCCTGCTCGGGATTCCGAACACCGCTTCGCTGCTGCTGACCACCACTTTGGGATCGCGCTCGGCCACTTCGATGCCTTCTTCGAGCGCTTCGAGAAAGGCGCTGACCCTGTCTTCGTCGCCATCGGGGGCCCCGAACGCGCGGATTTCCTTGATTTCCCGATTGACGTTGGGGACCAGAACCTTGCCGACCAGCTTTTCGTAGTCGGCATCGGACGGCTTCTTGATGTTCTTGTTTTCTTCCAAGAAGTGGGCGAAGGCAACTTCCATCCGTTTGTTGCCGGCGCTGCAGACGGCGTCCGTCTTCTTGATGAAAACTGCTTTCGAGATCGAAGTCGCGCTCGATTCGTCGCTGCTGTTGCCACCACCGCATCCGGCAACGATCAAGACAGCCACGAGCCCCAAGGCACCCAGCACGATCCAGCGCATTCCCAAAACGATCCCCCTCCATTCCTTGACTGGAGGGTGCAATCTACACCGGGTTACTCAGATGCGCTGAATCAGAGTCCCCGTGCCGAGGCCGCCGCCGCAGCACATCGTCACCAGGCCCATCTCCTTGTCGGTGCGCTCCATCTCGTGCAGCAGGGTGGTGATCAGGCGAGCGCCGGTCGAGCCGAGCGGGTGGCCGAGGGCGATCGCGCCGCCGTTGACGTTGACCCGGTCCATATCGGGATCGAGCTCGCGGCGCCAGGCGGCGACGACCGAGGCGAAGGCCTCGTTGATCTCGATCAGGTCGATGTCGTCGATCGCCATCCCGTTGCGCTCGAGCAGCTTGCGGGTCGCCGGGATCGGGCCGGTGAGCATGATCACGGGGTCGACGCCGACCGTGGTCTGGTCGAAGATCCGGGCACGCGGCTTCAGCCCCAGCGCGTCGGCCTTCTCGCGCGCCATCAGCAGCACCGCGGCGGCGCCGTCGGAGACCTGCGAGGAGTTGCCGGCGGTGATCTTGCCGTCCTCCTTGAAGGCCGGTTTCAGGTTGGCCAGGGCCTCGAGCGTCGTCTCGCGCAGCCCCTGGTCGGTGGTGTAGGTGTCGCCGTTGACGCTGAAGGGAACGATCTCGCGATCGAAGCGACCCTCCTCGGTCGCCTTGGCGGCGAGCTGCTGCGAGCGCACCCCGAGCTCGTCCAGCTCGGAGCGGGGAATCTCCCACTTGTCGGCGATCATCTCGGCCGAGAGGCCCTGCGGAATCAGGTCGTAGCGCTCCATCAGCTCGGGCGAGAAGGGCGCGCCGTGCTCCTTCATCACCGAGTAGCCGTCGGCGAAGGAGATATGGCCCATGTGCTCGACCCCGCCGCCGATCGCGACGTCGTGGACGCCCGAGGCGATCAGCGTCGCGGCGAAGTTGACCGCCTGCTGGGCGGAGCCGCACTGGCGGTCGATCGTCGTAGCGGGCGTCTCGATCGGCAGGCCGGCCTCGAGCCAGGCGTTGCGGCCGATGTTGACTCCCTGCTCGCCGAACTGCTGGGCACAGCCGGCGATCACGTCGCCGGTCTCGGCCGGATCGACGCCCGTGCGCTCGAAGAGCTCGCCGTAGACCTTGGCCAGCAGGTTCGAGGGATGAACATCCTTGTAGATGCCCTTCTCCTCGTGCCCCCGGCCGATCGGCGTCCGCACAGCCTCGACGATTACAACCTCACGACCACCAAACTTGCCGCTTCCATTCTCCGCCACGACAGCCTCCAGTTCTCGATCTATTCGCTCTTCCAGACGATAGCCGACCGATTGACTGGTCAGTCAACCAGGGCTCCGCGGAGGGTCGGGTGCCCCTCCACCCCGCGAGCTTGATAGGAACCCGCCCATGAACGCAAGCAAGGGGTACGAGAGTCCGGGGATCGCTGGGAGCGGGGCGATTGCCACCGGTCTAGCGGCGGTTTCGACAACCACGGCTGACACGATTTTGCTGGCCCGAAGCGAGGCCTCTGCCTGGCGTGCGGAGGAGAAAGTCGTGGCCGCCTGCGCCAAGATCGAGGGAGGCGAACCGTCGCGGCTGCGGGTCACGACCGACCCCAAGGATCTCGCCGACTGCGACGTCATCGTCGAGGCGATCGTCGAGGAGGTCGAGCCCAAGGGCGAGCTGCTCTCGACCGTCGCGGAAGCTTGCCCCAACGCTCAGCTTGCGACCACGACCTCGTCCTTGAGCATCGCTGAGATCGCCAAGGCCGGCGGTATCGACGGCAAGCTGTTCGGGCTTCACGTCTTCAACCCGGTACCCCGTATGAAGCTGGTCGAGGTCTGCTTCCCCGAGGGCACCGAGGGCGCCCGCGAGGCGGCGCTGGCCTGGTGCGCAGCGCTGGGCAAGACCGCGGTCGAGGTCCCCGACCAGGCCGGCTTCGTCGTCAACCGCCTGCTCTTCCCCTACCTCTTCGAAGCCGTGCGGCTGATCGAGCGGACCGGCATGGAGGCCGGCGAGGTCGACACCTGCATGAAGCTCGGTGCCGGCCACCCGATGGGCCCCCTGGCCCTACTCGACTTCGTCGGCCTCGACGTCTCCAAGGCGATCGGGGACGCCCTCTACGCCGAGAACGGCGAGGTCGCCAGCCGGCCCCCGGGCATGCTGGTCGAGCTGGTCGGCGAAGGCAAGCTGGGCCGCAAGAGCGGCGCCGGCTTTTACAGCTACGACTAACTGCAGTTTCTGAGCAGAACCGGCGAGGGCGCGACAAGGCGCCCTTCCCCGACGTGCCCTTTTAGGGCCTAACCGGTGTCGGGCGGGTTGGCCGGGCTCGTCCGGGAAACGAAATCGCCACCGCTGGTCAAAAGCCTGACGAAATTCTATTTCGAAAACATGCTGACGGGGGTCAGCGCAACCCTCGAACTGGCCGAACCGGCATCTAGCATCGGCTTTGGAGAGTTAAGCCTGCTTGACGGCGAAGGCGTAGCGCTGGAACTGCCGCTCAAGATCCATTCGAAAATCCCTTCTTGGGCAAAGCTGGCTACGTCGGCTCAAGTGGTGCACCCATTGTCTGGGAACTCTGGCGTGACAGCGCCGAAAAAACCGAATACGCCCATCACCGGCGCCCTGGCGCCTTCAAATTCCTCGAAGCAGGGCAGATCTACGAACTGAGCGAAGACAAACTCGTCGACAACAATTGGTCTGCGCCTTCGGCGAGCGGTTGTGGAGGGGGGCTCAGCTTCCTCGTCGATCCCATCGTCAACGAACAGCTCGGCGACATGACCGCCGGCCACAACACCGTGATCTTGGAAAACACGATCTACGTCTCGGCCGCAGCGGCCGTGAAATTAAACGATGACATGGGCTAGGCCCACCGGCATGCAAGGAGAGGATGAGACTATGAACTCAAGATCCGTACGCATACCGATGTCGGGTCTTCTGCTGGCGCTGACGATCAGCGCGCTGTTCGCCGTCAGCGCCAGCGCAAGTCCCGCCTGGATGTTCTCCGGCGTAGAACTCAAAGGCAAAGAAACAGAAGTCACCATGGGCTTAGGCGTTAAAAGCAGCCACACGGTGCCTTCCGCTCCAGTTGAATGTGAACATTTTCTCTACAAGATGAAAATCTCGAATAGCAGCGGGGTCGGGAAAGGGGAAGTCACGGAATTGCCCCTTTCAACTGCACCACAACCGCCAAAGAATGCACGGTCGAAACAGTGGTGACGGAAAAACTGCCGTGCCCTCACACCTGGAAACCATCAAAGGCAGTAACTACCTCGTGATCGAAAACATCAAGATCAGCATTCTTTACGGGGGTGCGCTCTGCGCGCTGAGTGAAGTGTGGATCCCTGTAGCCGGCTCAGCGGGAGCCCTGTTCGAAAACGGTCCTGAAGCGGCCGCGTTCAACGCAGCGAGCTTCAGCGCAACCAAAACGGGCCTGAAAGCACTCGGCTCGCCAGTGCAGTTGGAAGGCCTGTTCCCAACCGAAGCACTCGAGTGGCACAGGGGAGAGACCCTGACCGTTTCGTAGCGCCGATCTGACTTCGACAACCCGCTGGGACTAGTCGCAGGTGCGACCGGCGAGATCCCAGATCACGTCGGCCGGGGAGATGCCCTGGCGGCGGGCGATGTTCTCGATCTCCTCCCAGGGCAGCTCGGCCTCGGGGAGATCGTCCCAGCGGGCCAGGTCGAGAGCCTCGGCGGCGCCTTGAAGTGCGGGCCCCAGGTGTTCTTCGGAGCGCAGTAGCGCCCTCAGTACCTCAAGTTGCTTGTCGCTCATGCGCACAACCCACATGCGACACCTCCAGGGTTTGGTGAAACGCGGGTTGCCCGGGGAAGCTAGGAGTCCTGGCGGACGGAACCGCTGATGCGAACTGCCTCGATCCGGTTCTCGCGCACCGACTCGACCCGGATCGTGTAGCCGTTGGCGGTGATCGTGTCGCCGCGCTTGGGCAGCCGGCCGAGCTCGCCGAAAACGTAGCCGCCGACCGAGTTGTAGGCGTCGGTGTCGACCGGCAGCTCGATCCCCGCGTCGGAGAGATCGCCGAGCGAGACGTGGCCGCGAACGAACCACTCGCCGCTTGCCAACTGGCGCAGCGCCGCGGCCCGAGGGTCGGTCTCGTCCTCGATCTCCCCCACCACCTCCTCGAGGATGTCCTCGACGGTGACGATCCCGACCGTGCGCCCGTACTCGTCGACGACGACCGAGAGCGAGGTGCGCTGGACCTGAAGGTCGTGGAGCAGATCGTCGAGCGGCCGGGTCTCGGGGACGATCACGGCGTCGCGCACCGACGGCGCGATCTCTGCCTCGGGGCCGTCGCTCATGTAGAGGCGGGCGAGGCTGTTGTTGTGGACGATCCCCTTGACCCGGTCGGGGTTGTCGTCCTCGATCACGACCAGCCGCGTGTGACCGGAGGTGACGCAGCGCCGCAGGGCCGTCTCCACCGTCTCGGAGGCATCGACGGTGACGACCGCCGGGATCGGCGTCATCACCTCGCGCGCCTCCTGCTCGTGCAGGTGGAAGACGCCGCCGAGCATTCCCGCCTCGCCGGGGTCGAGCGTGCCGCCCATCTTCGAGCGGTCGATGATCTGCTTCAGGTCCTCGGCGGTGTGGTGCTCCTCGATGTCGGTCGGGTCGACGCCGAAGAGGCGGACGATCGAGTTCGAGATCGCGCTGAGGGCCAGGATCACCGGCGCGGTCGCGGCGCGGAACCAGTTGAGCGGACGGGAAACGCGGCGGGCGATCCGCTCGGCGTGGGCGATCGCGATCATCTTCGGCACCTGCTCGCCGATGCTGATGTGGATCGCGGTGACGAGGGCGAAGGCGATCGCCACCGAGAGGCCGACCGCGGCGCCGTGCGAGAGACCGCCGAAGATCGGTTCGATCAGCACCGCCAGCGATGGCTCGCCGAGGAAGCCGATCCCGATCGAGGCCATCGTGATCCCGATCTGACAGGCCGAAAGCGACTCGTCGATCTTGTCGAGCTGCTCGACCACCGCCTCGGCGCCGCTTTCGCCTTCCTCGGCGAGCTGCTCGATCTTGCCGCGGCGACTGCGCACCAGGGCGAACTCGGCAGCGACGAAGAAGCCGTTGATGGCAACAAGCAGCAGGAGGAGGACGAGCAGCAGGGCGCTCATCGTCTATTTCGCCCGGTACTTCGGGGGAGTTCGTCGTCGGGCATTCGGCGTAGGCAATATAGCTTTCCGGTCCGGCGATTCGGCCATAAGTGCCATATTGATCTCGGATGCGCATCGCAAGCCTCGTCCCTTCCGCGACCGAGATGCTCTACGCACTCGGGCTCGGCGACTCGGTCGTCGCCGTCACGCACGAGTGCGACTACCCGCCCGAAGCTCGTTCCCTACCCAACCTCACCCGCACCGTGCTGCGCGCCGGCCTCAGTGCCGGCGAGATCGACCGGGCGGTGAAGGCGCGGGTCGCCGAGGGGCAGGCGCTGTACGAGCTCGACGAGGAGCTGCTGGCAAAGCTCGCGCCGGACCTGATCGTCACCCAGGCCGTCTGTGCCGTCTGCGCCGTCTCCTACGAGGAGGTGGTCGAGGTCGCCGCCCGGCTGCCCAGCGAGCCCAAAGTCGTGCAGCAGGACCCGAGCACGCTGGGAGAGATGCTCGAGGACGTGGTCCGGCTCGGCGAAGCGACCGGGATCCCCCAGCAGGCTCACGAACTGCGCGGCGAGCTCGAAGGCAGGCTGGCGACGGTTCGCGCCGCCGTCTCGGGAGCGAGCCCGCCGCGGGTGATCGCGCTCGAGTGGCTCGACCCGCCCTACGTCGGCGGGCACTGGATCCCGGAGATGATCTCGATCGCCGGCGGCGAGGACGTCGCCGGACCGCCGGGACTGAAGTCGCCCGAGGTTTCCTGGGGAGAGCTCTCCGGACTCAACCCTGACGTGGCGATCGCCATGCCCTGCGGCTGGTACGTCGACGACTCGCGCGACCAGGCGCTTGCCCACTGGGAGCAGATCGACGCGCTCGGTGCCCAGCGCGTCTTCGCGGTCGACGCAGCCTCGACCTTCTCGCGCCCCGGACCGCGGCTCGTCGACGGGGTCGAGCTGCTCGGCCACCTGCTCCACCCCGATCTGGTCGATCCGCCGGGCAACATCGGCTTCGCCGAGCTGCGCTCGTCGCAGGTGTGGCCGGGCCGGGCCGGCTGATTCTCAGGCGATAGCAAGCGCTGCAACCGCGGCGAGGATGCCGAGGGCCGTCATCGCGGCAATCTCGGCGGGAAAGTGGCGACGGCCCAGCATGCCCCGCTCGCCGGCAATGATCAGCAGGGCGCAGAGAACGCCCGCGACCAGTCCACCCAGATGTGCGCCAATGCTTATCCCGGGCACTCCGAAGCTGAACGCGAGATTGAAGAGGATGAGCACGCCAACGCTCGATGCGAGCGCGTCGACGCCCCGGCCCCTCGCCACCACGAAGGTGGCGCCAAGCACCCCGAATACCGCACCGGAGGCACCGTAGGAGAGAGCGTCGGGGGAGAGCAGGAGCGCCCCGAACGATCCCGCCAACAGCGAGACGACGTAGATCGCGACGAAACGCGGCGTGCCGACCCCAGGCTCCAGTATCCGCCCGAGGAAGAAGAGCAGGATCATGTTCCCGGCGATGTGCCAGAGGCCCTCGTGAAGGAAGGCGCTGGTGACGATCCGATACCACTCGCCTTCGCTCACCAAAGGCCCGAAGAGCCCGTAGTCGAAGACGATCGAGCTGCCGTGGATCGCATAGAACCCGCCACTGCCGGTGGCAACCTCGGCGAGATAGACGGCGACGTTGATGGCGATCAGGACGAAGGTCGCCGGGGCCGCGGCAGAAAGGCTCCTCTCGCCGACCCCTCTGACCACCTTGGTGCGCTGGCTGGCGCACTCCGGACAGCGCATCCCGACCGGGGTCGGGGTCATGCAATCGGGGCAGATCGGCCGCCCGCAGGAAGAGCAGGAGACGGCGGTCTCGCGATTGGGATGTCGGTAACAGGTCTGGGCCACGGCGATGAGCCTACAATCGCCGCCGATGGATGCCCCCAGCCCAGCCCGGCTCTACGCGACGCTGGCCGGCGCGACGCTGATCGTCCTCGGCATCGTCGGCTTCTTCTACAGCGCCTCCTTCGGATCGCCGGGAGAGGTCGATGAGATCTTTGGGATCTTCGCCGTCAACGCCTGGTCCAACGTGCTCCACATCCTCAGCGGAGCGCTCGGTCTACTCGTGGCGGGCTACGCCGCACGCCAGTACTCGCTCTGGCTCGGCGTTCTCTACCTGGCCCTGGCCCTCTGGGGCTTCGCGATCGGCAGCGGCGACTCGATTCTCGGTTTCCTCCCGGTCAACACCGGCGACAACCTGCTCCACCTAGTTGCCGGGGCGCTCGGCGTCGGTGCCGCCCTCTCGACGCCGGGGCTGAAGAAGGGGAAAGGCGAGCCGGCTACGGCTTGACCCGGCCGGCCAGCGAGCGCAGGCCGCCTTTGGCCTGCTGGCGACCGCGCCGGCGCAGCTCGAGCACGACCAGGGCGCCTGCGGCGGCGCCGCCGGCGCTGACCGCGAAGACCGGCCGCACCCAGTTGCGCGGGTCCCGCAGTGCCCTCAGCTCGCTTTCGGAAAGCTGCTCGGCCCAGACCGAAAGCTCCTCGGCCGCAGCCTGGGTAACGGCGGAGAGCGTGTCCTCGAGCCGCCCCGAGAGCCGCTCCGGCGGCTCGATCGGGCGCAGCGCGTCGGAAAGCAGGTGCTCGATGTCCCAGGTGCTGCCGCTCAGTCGCCCGCTCGGGTCACTCATCGCTCATCTCCTCCTGAAGCTGCTTGATCGCGCGATGGATCAGGACCTTGGTGGCTCCGTCGCTGCGCCCGAGGGCGCGAGCGATCTCGCGGTTGTCCATGCCGAGCGCGAAACGCATGATCAGCGCGTCGCGGCGGTCGTCCGGCAGGTGCTCGAGATGCGCCATCACCTGGCGCAGCTCCTCGCGGCCCTCGGCGATCGCCTCGGTGCCGTGCCGGGCAGCGATCGGGTCGGCGGTCTCCAGCGAGGTCTGCGGCCGCCGCGAGCGGTCGCGGTAGTAGTTCGAGGCGAGGTTGTGCGCGATCCGGATCAGCCATGGCCGCAGCGGCCGCCCATCGGACTCGCGACGGGCTCGGTCGAAGTGCCGATAGGCCTGTAGGAAGGCCTGCTCGGTGAGATCCTCGGCATCGTGCGGATCGCCTATCCGGTAGTAGGCGTAGGAGTAGACGTCGCGCAGGTGCGTCCGGTAGAGGTCCTCGAAGGCACGATCGAGCTCTGCCTTGGCGGCGGGGTCGAGGCTCGCCGGCTCGACGTTCTCCTTGGCCGCGCTCACGGCCCCAGCCTAGCTTCATCAGGCTGCCCGTCTCGATCGCTCGACCCGCCGCAGCCCCGCAACCCAGGCGTCGGCGTCGATCTCGCCGCGGATCAGCGCCGCGAGGCCGTTGAGCGCCTCGGCGGGACCACCCGCGGCGGAAGTCGCCGCCGCCAGCAGCGGCACCGCGTCGAGGCCCTCCGAGGCCTGCCCTATCTGGGCTGGGATCTCCTCCGCCGGCGTGCCACGGCCGAGCAGCTCGCCGGCACGGCGGTTGCGGCCCGACGGCGCCATCACCGTCGCGGTCAGGTCGCCGACCCCGGCCAGGCCGGAGAAGGTCGTGAGGTCGGCGCCGCGGGCGATCGCGTGCTCGATGCACTCGCGCCAGACCTGGGCCGCGGCGATCCCGGCCGCGTTGAGGCCGTAGGGCTCTGCGGCTGCGGCTGCGAGAGCTGCAGCGTTCTTCGCCGCGCCCGCCATCTCGACCCCGGTCACGTCACGCGAGCGCTCGCAGACCAAGCCGGCGCTGTCGAAGACGCCGCCGAGCTGGTCGCGCAGGTCGGCATCGGCCGAACCGAGGACGAGGGCAGCCGAACCGGAAACGGCCTCGCGGGCGTGGGCGGGACCACCGAGACAGGCGACCGCTCGCGCCCGCACGCGCTCGCCGACGTATTCGGCCGGCAGCTGGCCGAGCGGCGCGATCAAGCCCTTGGTCAGCAGCAGCATCGCCGAGCGATCCCCGACCCGGTCGGCGATCGCCCCGACCGCCTGCGGCAGCGTGCCCGAAGGGATCGCCAGGCAGACCAGATCGAGGCCGGCCAGCTCGACCTCGGAGGCCTGGTGCACGCGCACCGAATCGGGCAGGCGCACGCCCTCCAGGTAGCGGCGGTTTTCACGTGCCTCCTCGATCTCGGCGGCCTGCGCTGCCGTGCGGGTTGCGAGCTGAACCTCGAGGCCGCCGCGAGCGAGCAGCACGGCGACGGCGGTCCCCCAGCTGCCGGCGCCGATCACGGCGGCGCGGCGCATCGGCGGCAGGCCACCGAGGTCCTCCCACTGCAGCTCGACGTTGGGCCAGATCCGCGCCGTGACGGTCGAGGCCAGGCCCCGGGAGGGGTCCTCGGCGCGGGGAAACGTCATCGCCTTGCCGAGCCGGACCTTGACCTTGTGGGGGCGGATGCGCCAGCCTCGCCGCACGCGTTCGGTGCCGAGGACCGCCGCCGGGATCACCGGCGCCCCGGTCTGCAGCGCGAGGCGCCCGACCCCCCGCTTCGGCTCCCTCAACGAGCCGCTGCGGGTCCGGGTTCCCTCGGGGAAGATGCAGACGACGCCACCGCGTTCCACCAGCAGGCGCGCCGTCTCCATCGACTGCTCGTCGGACTCGCCGCGGCGGATCGGGAAGGCGCCGAGGCGGGAGAGGATCCAGCCCTGCCAGCGGCGCTCGAAGAGCTCGATCTTGGCGACGTAGTTCATCGGCCGCCGCCAGGGCAGGGCGCCGCCGATCGCGAAGGGGTCTAGGAAGCTGCGGTGGTTCGACGCCACGATTAGGCCGCCCTTGAGGCGGGCGTGTTCGCGGCCGGTTCGCGTGTAGCGGAAGTAGGTGAGGAAGAAGGGGGTCATGAAGACCCGGGCTAGGAGGTAGAGGACCGGGTTCACCCCGAGACGGCGCGTGTAGTCGTGGTACGACTGGAGGCGGGCGGAGTTCATCGGTAAGCGCTACACGGGCTAAGGACAACGGTTACCTAGGCGAGGGTCGGGCGCCCGACCCTCGCTACCAGGCCTGGTCGATCAATTTCTGCAGCTCATCGGTGGTCGGCGGCTCCGGCGTAAAGGCAAGCTCCGGGCGTAGCGACATCGACTCCAGGGCTTCGGGGAGCTTGGATCGGTCCGCTCCTTGGTCGCCCAGGCCAAGGGGATTGCCGCCGAGCTCGAGGATTCGAGCTTCGATGGCATCGGGTTCAGTTCCTAGGGCTGTGGCTAGTGGGACCAGACCGTCGGGAGCCCTTGAGGTCATAAAGGCCATTGCCCTGGGGAGGATTGCCGCGTTGACTCCTGCGTGGGGGGCGCCGCAGACTCTGACGATGGTTTGGCAGATGACGTGGTGGAGGGCGAAGGAGCCGGAATCGATTGCGTAGCCGCAGAGGAGTGAGCCCTGGGCTAGGGCGTTGCGGTTGCGCTCCGCTGGGTCTTCGTCTAGTGACGCGGCGATTAGTTCGGCACCTCGCAGGGCTGTCATTTCGGAGACTGGGTTGGCGAAAGGGGTGTAGAGCGAGTCGGCGCCGTGGGCTAGGGCGTTCATTGAGCTGGCTCGCAGCTCGGGCTCGGGGGCGCTTGTCATTGCCTCCGGCTCGGCGATCACCAGCTCTGGGCGGACCAGGGATTTGACCTGGTCCTCGGCGCCGGCAGGCAAGCGGTGGATGCCGGTCATCTCGGCGCCCGACATCGTCGTCGGGATCGCGGCTACGCGGGCGCCGGTGACCGCGGCAACCGCCTTTGCGGTGTCGATCGCGCGGCCGCCGCCGAGGGCGACGAGGTTCGGTGTGCCGACCGAGTCGAGCAGCGCCGCCGACGTCTCCGGCACGGCGGTCGCCGGATCCGCCGCCGGCAGGTCGTGGACGGCCGCCGCAGCGCTTACGAGCTGCGGCGCCGCTGCCAGGTGCCGCTGGGTCGAGAGCAGCTCGAAGGGCTCCATGCCGTGCTCGGCCAGGAGCCGGGGGGCGTCTTCGATTCCGCCAAGGCGGAGGACGACCGTGCGGCCGGCGTCGCGCCAGACGAAGTTGCCGCTCACCCTGCCGAGGCGGTCCGCGGGTTCACTACCGGGCGCAGGTTCGGTTCGACCTCGGCCCGCAGGTGCTCGTAGTCGGGCGGCAGCGAGAGCTTCTCGCCGAGGTGCTCGAGCGGCTCGTCGACGGTGAAGCCCGGGCCGAGCGTGGCGATCTCGAAGAGGACCCCGCTCGGCTCGCGGAAGTAGATCGAGCGAAAGTAGAAGCGATCGATCACCGGGGTCGGCTGGGCGCCGGCCGAGATCGCCCGCGCGCGCCACTGCTCGTGCTCGTCCATAGTCGAGGCCCAGGCGACGTGGTGGACGCTGCCGGCCCCCTGTCGCGAACGCTCCTCGGGCGGCTCTTCGTAGACGTAGAGCCCGCCTCGGTTGGAACCGCGTGCCTCCCAGCTGCCCTCGCCGCCCGGCTCGAACTCGAGCGCCTCGAGCAATACCTGGCTCGCCTCGGGAGCGGCGCTGTAGGCGCAGACCGCGTGAAAGCCCCGCAACGCCAGGTCTGCGGGCACCTCGGGGTGGTCGGCGATCAACGGCTCGTCGCCGACCTCGACCACGGCCAGCTCGTGGGCAAGGCCCTCGGGGTCGGCAAAGCGCAGACCTCCCCCGGCCCGCTCGGAACCGATCCCGTTGGCGGCAAGCCGCTCCTCCCAGAAATCGAGCGACTCGTGCGAGCCGACCCGCCAGACGATCCGGTGCACGTCGCCCGCCCCCGCCCTGCCCGGCGGCACGCCGGGGAACTCGAAGAAAGTGAGGTCTGAACCGGCGCTGCCTTTCTCGTCGGCGAAAAAGAGGTGATAGACGGTCGGGTTGTCCTGATTGACGGTCTTCTTGACCAGCCGCAGGCCCAGCACCCCGGCGTAGAAGTCGACGTTGCTCTGCGCGTCGGCCGTAATCGCAGTGATGTGGTGGATTCCCTCGAGCTTCACCGGTTCACATATAGCATCACATCCGTGAGCCGCGGACGACGACGTTTGGTGCGAGTCCTTGTAGTGCTCGGCTCGCTGCTGGCCTTCCTCAGCGTCTTCGCGATCTGGAGCGAGCGCCAGGCGCTCAACACCGACGACTGGGTCACGACCAGCGGCCACCTGATCCAGAACGAAACGATCCGCGAAGCGGTCGGCAACTACCTGGTCGACCAGCTCTACGAAAACGTCGACGTCGAAAAGGAACTGAGCGAAAAGCTCCCCGGCGAAACCAAGCAGCTGGCGGGACCGATCGCCGGCGGCCTGCGGGGGGTCGCCGGTGACGGCGCCAACGAGGTGCTGAAGAGCTCAACCGCACAGGAACTCTGGAAGAGCGCCAACCGGACCACCCACGAACAGCTGCTCGAAGTGCTGGAAGAAAAGGGCGACACGGTCTCGACCGAAGAAGGCAACGTCAGCCTCAATCTCGGCAGCCTCGTCACCAACCTCGCCAGCCAGGTCGGGATCGGCGCCAACTTGGCGGAAAAGCTGCCGCCCGACGCCGGTCAGATCACGATCCTGCGCTCCGACCAGCTGAAGACGGCGCAGAACGTTGTCGTCGCGGTCAAGGGCCTGGCCCTGATCCTCTCGCTGCTCACCTTCCTCGCCTTCGGCCTGGCGATCTACCTCTCCCGCGACGCGCGCTGGGTGACCGTGCTCTCCTGCGGGATCGGACTTGTCGCCGCCGGCTTCGCCGTGATCGTCTTCCGTGAGATCGCCGGCGGAATCGTGGTCGGCCAGCTAGTCGAAGAAGACAGCGTCAAGCCCGCGGCGGAAGCTGCCTGGTCGATCGGCACCTCGCTGATGACCAGCATTGCGACCACGGTGATCGTCGTCGGCGTGCTCTTCGGCATCGCCGGCTGGCTCGCCTCGCCCACCGGCTCGGCCCGCGCGACCCGGCGCACCCTGGCCCCGATCCTTCGCGCCCACGCCGCCTACGTTTACGCCGGCCTGGCGATCGTCGTCTGCATCTACTTCCTCCAAGCGCCGACCCAGAACCTTCGCTCCTTCCTCACCACCCTGGTGATCGCCGGCCTCGCCGCCTTCGGCATCCACGAGCTGCGCAAACAGTCGGTCGAGGAATTCCCCGACGCCGACTACGGCGAGGTCTTCGGCCGCACCAAGGACCGCCTCGTCGGGGCGGTCAAGGACGCCAACCTGGGCGAGCGCGCCTCGAAAATCCGCCTGCCAGAGATGCGTAAGCCCGAGGGCGAGGCTCCGACCGCAACCCTGCCGGTCAACGACGAGGAGAACCGCCTCGCCCGCCTCGAACGCCTTGCCACCCTGCATGAGAAAGGCATCCTCACCGACGAGGAGCTGGCCTCCGAGAAGCAACGCGTGCTCAGTGGCTCCGGCACAGACGTCTGATCCGCCCAGAGCCCGCCTCCGGGATCGAACCGGAAACCTCCGCTTTACAAGAGCGGTGCTCTACCAGTTGAGCTAGGCGGGCTTGCTGCCGAATATAGAGGGCATGAGCGAGTCCGGTAGCGCAATCGATGCACGGTTCCGGCTGCTCGAGCCCGGCGAAGGAGCGGTGTTGAGTGAAGCGATCCGGACCGCGTACGGGGAGAGCTATGACGTGGGCTGGGTCTATGACGCCGACGAGGTCTCGGCGCGATTGGCCGCCGGAACCTACGTCTCGTGCGTGGCCGAGACGGCCGGGGGCGAGCTCCTCTGTCATGAGGGGATGAGCCTCGGCAGTGCCAGCGACTCGGTCGGCCACTCGGGGCAGGCGGTAACGATGCCGGCGGCGCGGGGGCAACACCTGTTCACCCGCACCAAGCGCTTCCTGATGGATTGGGCCGGCGAGAGGGGAATGGCGGGGATGTACAGCGAGGCGACCACGGCCCACCCCTACAGCCAGCGTGCCAACGTCGAGCTTGGAGCGCATGAGACTGGCTTCCTGCTGGGCTGGATCCCGGCCACGGTCGCCAACGACGCGGCCGGGGCGCGGCGGGGGCGCCAGTCGGCAGCGCTCTTCTACACCAAGCTGAACGACGGCCCCGAGCGCTCCGTCTACGTGCCCGAGCGCCACCGGCGGATCGCCGGCCAGACCCTGGAGCTCTGCGAACTGCGCGGAACGTTGGCCGAGCCGCCGACCGACGCGACGCTGGCGGAGCGAACCGAGTTGCACGTCGAGATCGACGCCGATCACAACCTGGCGCTGATCACCGTCCCTGTGCCAGGCGAGGACCTCGAGGCCGCAATTGCCGCCGAGCGCCACCACCTCTTCCACCGCGCCTGCCTCGACGCCGTCTACATCGATCTACCGCTGGACACGCCCGCCACCGCCCTTGTCGCCGACCACCTGGAGCGGCTCGGCGTCTCCTACGCCGGCATCTTCCCCAACAGCCGCTGCGACGGCGACGTGCTGCGCATGCAATCGCTGCACCGGGTTCGGATCGAGGCCGACGACGTCGCCGTCGCCTCCGAGCACGGCCGGGAACTGCTCGACTACGTCCTCACCGACATCCCCTAGAGCGGCGCCTCGCGTGCAGCGAGGTGGGTACCGACCTTGCGCTTGACCCGCTGCAGGGCGTTGTCGACGGTCTTGGTGTCGCACTCGAGCCGCTCCGCCGTCGCCTCGTAGGAGTGACCGTCGAGGTACAGCGAGAGCACCCGGCTCTCGAGGTCGGAAAGCACGCCGGAGACGCCCGAGAGGCAGGAGACAAGGCTCTCCAGCTCTTCGGCAGCGATCACCTGATTGACCGGGTCGTGGACCGTCGGCCCAGGCAGGATCTCGTCGAGCGTCGTGTCGGACTCCCCGGCCGCCGCCGGGGTCTGACTGAAGGAGACGTACTGGTTCAGCGGCGTGTGCTTGTTGCGGGTCGCGGTCTTCACCGCGGTGATGATCTGGCGGGTAATGCAGAGCTCGGCGAAGTTGCGGAAGCTCGACTCGCGATCGGTGCGGTAGTCGCGGATCGCCTTGTAGAGGCCGAGCAGGCCTTCCTGGATCAGGTCGTCGGACTCGCCGCCGAGCAGGAAATAGGACGAGGCCTTGAGACGGACGAAGCCGCGATAGCGGCGGACGATCGCGTCGTAGGCATCGGTACGGCCGTCCTTGGCGAGAGCGACCAGATAATGGTCATCAAGCTCAGGTTGAGGGTTAGAGTCGGCAGGCCTGAGCGAGCCGTTGAGGCGCCCGGACGGGAGTTGCATTTCCTGGGTAGGCAAAGATAGAGCCACAGATCCTTCTCCTTGCGAAGGGTCGTGGCGCCTTACCTCCCCTGGCGGCGCCTGTATGAACCGGGCATCTCAGACTCAAGCTGAGGTTCACCCTTATTGGCGCGTTAGTTTACGGGCACGCAGAGTTCTGTCAACCCCCAAGGCCGATTTTTTGCAAACTGCGTTGCAGTCGCTAGCGCTGCCGAACGGCCTCGAAGAGCAGCGCGGTGGCGGCCGCGGAGACGTTGAGCGAGTCGATCTTGCCGCGCTGCGGGAGGGCGATCAGCCCGTCACACGCCGATGCCACGCGAGGCCGCAGTCCCTTGCCCTCTCCCCCCAAGACGAGGACGGTGGGGCCGCTCAGATCTACGTCCCACGGCGCCTGCTTCGCTCCGGCGTCGGCGCCCCAGATCCAAAAGCCGGCTTGCTTCGCCTCGCCGAGCCAGTCGGCGAGATTGCGGACATGGGCAATGCGCAGGTGCTCGACCGCCCCGGCAGATGCCTTGCAGGCAACGGCAGTGATCTCGGCCGAGCGCCGGTCCGGGATGACCACACCAGTCGCGCCCGCGCCCTCAACGGAGCGGCAGACCGCACCGAGGTTGCGCGGATCCTGCACCTGATCCAAAGCGACGAGAAGCGCGTTGTCGCTAGCCAGCAGCTCAGCGGAGCCCACGTAGGGATACGGCTCCACCTCCGCCACAACCCCCTGGTGGTCCGGAGACCCACAGAGCCGCTCCAGTTCCTCGGACGACGCCTCGGGAGCGCGCCAGACGCGCTGAACCTGGCGCCGGCCCCGTTCCGCCTCAGCAACCGGCTGCTTGCCGTAAATCAGCTGCGAAGCCATCTAGCCCTTCGGCACAAGCTTCGCGCCCTCGGCCCCGTCGCGTACTTCCCAACCAAGCTCAGCCAAGCGATCGCGAATCTCATCAGCCCGCCCAAAGTCCTTAGCCACCCGAGCAGCCTGCCGTTGCTCCAAAAGCTTCTCCGCTCCGTCGTCGGCCTCAGCTCCCTGATCCGGCTGGGTGAGGGAGCTGAGGCCGACGAGCGCGAGCATCTCCGCCAGAGCCTCGGAAGCGCCGGAGATATCGCCTCGATTCGCTTCCCCGACAAGCTCAAAAACCTCGGCCATAGCCCTGGGCGTATTGAAGTCATCAGCGAGCGCATCCCTAAAGCTCTCGACACGGGAGGTCGCCGTGGAGGCATCGGAGGAGGGTCCGACAGAGCCTCCCCGCTGTTGCTCTGTCGGACCCTCCGATGCCTCCCCCACCACCGGGTGCTCGCGAAAGAAGTTCCTCAGCCGCTCAACCTGCGCCACGGCTTCCTCCATCTGCTGCGGCCCGAAAGCAAGCGGCTGTCTGTAATGACCGGAGATCAGATACGCAACGACTGCCTCGGACCCGTACTGATCCAGCGCCTCCGATAGCTGAAAGATGTTCCCCTCCGACTTCGACATCTTCTCCGCGTCCGTCTGGACCATGCCGTTGTGCATCCAGGTCTGGGCAAACGGCCGCCCGGCGCCCTCCGACTGCGCGATCTCGTTCTCATGGTGGGGAAAGACCAGGTCCGAGCCGCCGCCGTGGATCGCGAACGAAGGCCCCAGCTCGGCCTCGGCCATAGCCGAGCACTCGATGTGCCAGCCGGGCCGCCCCGGCCCCCAGGGCGAGTCCCAGGAGGTGTCCTCGCCGGACTTGTGGGCCTTCCAGAGGGCGAAGTCGAGCGGGTCCTCCTTGAGCGAGGCCGAGCCGGCCTCCTCGCCCTGATCCATGTCCTCGGTACGCCGGTTCGAAAGCTTGCCGTAGCCCTCGAAACTGCGCACGCGGAAGTAGACGTCGCCACCCGACTCATAGGCGCGCCCGGCCTCGATCAGATCGGAGATCAGCGCCACGATCCGGCCAATCGTCGCGGTCGCCAGCGGCTCGGCGTCGGGGCGACCCAGGCCGAGGCGATCGGTGTCCTCGAAGTAGGACCGGGTCATCCGCTCCGCAAACCCGGTCGACCCCTCTCCAGCCGCGGTGGCGGCGACGTAGATCTTGTCGTTGATATCGGTGACGTTGATCACCAGCTTCGCCGCGTATCCCTCCGACCTCAAGAACCGGGCGAGCAGCGAGAAGACGACGAAGGGCCGCGCGTTACCGATGTGGATGCGGCTGTAAACCGTCGGGCCGCAGGCGTAGATCCCGACCTCCGCGCTCGGGTCGAGGGCAACGGCGTCACCGGAAAGCGTGTCCTTGATCCGCACCTCGCGCATGGGGGCGGATGCTAGAGGGGTCTAGAAAGTCCGGTAGCCGGAGCCCGAAGCAGTCGCTTGCTTGCGCTCCCAGCTCGGGGCCGTCGCATCGGCCGCGGCCAGAACCTCGCGTCGCGCCCGCGAAGTGCTCGCCTTGATCTCGTCCTCCGCGGCCCGGCGCACCCGCTCCTCGCGCTGATCGGCCTGCGCCCGAATCCGGTCGGACTCGGCTTTCAGGGCCTGCTCGGCACGGGCTCGCGCCAGCTCGGCTGCCTCGCCTTCGACCTTCTCGACCAGGGTGCGGACCCGCTCGTCGGCCTCGCGCCGGACGTCCTCGGTGCCCTGCATCACCCGCTCCTCGATCTCGGTCTCGAGCTTGATCGCAAGCTGGTGCGCCTCGGCGGCTACCGCCTCGGCTTCGACGGCGCGCTGCTCGGCTGCGGCAACGCGTTGGTCAGCTTCGAGCTTTGCCTGTTCGAAGGCCTCTTCGTAACGCCGCTCAGCCGCGCTCTCGGCTTCTTCGACGGCCGCCGCAACCGATGTCTGAGCCTCGGCTTTGAAGGAGCCGATCTGGGCGGAAAGCGCTTCGCGGTCGGCCTGGGCGCGCTGCTGCGCCTGCTCGAAGGCCTTCTCGGCCCGGTCCCGGTCGGCCTCGGCGCGCGTCGCCCGCGCATCCGCATCCTTGCGCTTGACGCGCTCGGCGACGATTCGCTCACGACCTTCCTCGCCAAGCCTGCGCAGAGTCTCCAGCGCCCGCTGCTTGGTCTCGGCGTGGACCCGCTCCGCCCGTGCCTCGGCCTTGGCCACGCGCTCCTCGCTGACCCGCACCCACTCGAGCGCCTGCTTGGCCGTCTCGTGCAACTCCTCGGTGGCCGCGCCGACCGCTTTCAGCTGAACTGCAGGTTCGCCCATGAGCGGGAACCTACTATCCGCACCGGAGGCCTATCTACCCCCACCTCCCACATAAACGCGCATTTAGCGAACTGGCGAGATGCGACCCAGAGCCAATCCCGGTAGGGGTGGAACGTCTTGTACTTTTTGGGCATCCACCTTGCGGCGTCAGCAGGGACGGCACCATCCAAAAAAGTTAAGTGGAACCCCTACCGGGATTGGCTCTGGGCCTCGCGCGCCTGCAGCTCGCGCTTGAGAATCTTGCCGGTGGCGTTACGGGGCAGCTCGTCGAGGAACTCGATTTCGCGCGGGGCCTTGTAGGAGGCGAGGTTTGCCTTGATGTGGGCCCTCAGCTCTTCTTCTGAAACCTCCGCCTCGGCGCTGGCGACCACGAAGGCCTTCAGCCGCTGGCCGAACTCCTCGTCGTCGACGCCGATCACGGCGACCTCGACCACGGCATCGTGGTCGGCGAGCAGATCCTCGACCTCGCGCGGGAAGACGTTCTCGCCGCCGGAGACGATCATCTCGTCGTCGCGGCCGTCGATGAAGAGGCGACCGTCGGAATCGAGATGGCCGACGTCACCGCTGCTTAGCAGGCCGTCGATCACCTCCTTACCGCCGCCGCCGGTGTAGCCCTCGAAGGACATCTCGTTGCCGACGAAGATCCGCCCGACCTCCCCCGTTGGAACCTGCCGGCCGGCCTCGTCGTAGAGCCGGACCACGGTACCCCGCGGCGCGCGTCCCGCCGTGCCCGGCGCGGCGCGCAGATCCTCGGGGGTGGCGACGGTCGCGTAGGCGACCTCGGTCGAGCCGTAGAGGTTGTAGACGTTGTCGCCGAAGTGATCCATCCACTCGGTCGCCAACTCGCCGGGCAGGGCCGAGCCGGAGGCGGAGGTGATCCGCAGCGAGGAGAGATCGTAGGCGTCGAGCGTCTTCTCCGGCAGACGCAGGATGCGCTGCAGCATCACCGGCACCACCGCCAACACGTCAGCGCGATAGTCCTGCACGGCGCGCAGCGTCTCCTCCTCGTCGAAGCGGCGGCGCAGGACCATTGTCGAGGCCGTCGGCAGGCTCATCACAAAATGAAAGAAGCCCCAGGAGTGAAATAGCGGCGCCGCGATCATCATCGTCCCGCGGGCGCGATAGGGAATCTTGTCGAGCAGGGCGGCGATCGCCATCAAGCCGTCGGGGCTGGAGCGCTGCGCCCCCTTGGGCGTGCCGGTTGTGCCCGAGGTGAGAATGACGAAGCGCGGTGTGTCGGGCGGCGGCTTCAGATTGGCATCGTCGCCGGCGGCGATCAGCGAGTCGAGCGAGGCACCCTCGATCTCTGCGTCGTGCCAGGCGACCACCCGCGCCACGCCCTCATGCACCCCGTCGAGCAGGCCGGCGAACTCCTCGTCGTAGACGAGCGCCTTCGGTTCCTCGCGCCGCATCACCTCGACCAGCTGGGGGCCGGCGAACATCGTGTTGAGGTAGAGGGCGCTGGCGCCGAGCTTGGCCGCGGCGAGGGTCGTCTCGATGAAGCCCCGGTGGTTGCGGCACATCACCCCGATGCCGTCGCCGGGCCCGATCCCCATCTCGGCGAAGGAGTTGGCGAGGGCGTTGGAGCGGCGGTGCACCCGCTCGAAGCTGAGCGAGCCGCGTTCGTCGATCAGCATCGTCTCGTGCGGATATTTGTGCGCCGCGGTCGCAACGCCGGTCGCCGGCGAAGCTCCCCAGCGCAGGAAGGTAGTGGCGACCTTGACCGCCTTGTCGGGTCGCACCAGTCCGACCACGCCGGCCTCGCGCAGGACCTTTGCCTCGAAGAGCGAGTCGGAGACCGACTGGCGCACGCCCGCCGCTATGGAGCCGATCGTTCCCATCGAACCGGGAAGCCTAGTCGCTATCCACCGAGGCAACGGCGATGCAAGCGATCCCCTCGCCGCGCCCGATCCAACCCATCCCCTCGTTGGTCGTCGCCTTGACACTGACCCGGGCCGAGGTCGCCTCGGCCAGGATCCGCTCCATCTCCGCCCGCAGCGGCGCGATCCGCGGCTCCTCGCAGACCAGGGTCGCGTCGATGTTGACGATCCGGCCCGCGACGGTGCCGACCGCCGTGCGCAGGAGGTCGATCGAATCGGCGTCGCGCCAGGCCTCGTCGTCGTCGGGGAAGAGGGCGCCGATGTCGCCCTGCCCAGCCGCCCCGAGCAGCGCGTCGATCACCGCGTGGGTGAGCACATCGGCGTCGGAGTGGCCCGCGAGGCCACGCGGGTGCTCGATCTCAACCCCGCCGAGGACGAGACGACGGCCCTCGGCAAAGCGGTGGCTGTCGTAGCCGATCCCGACGCTCATCGGCTCGAATCCTCGCTCACCGGGCTCGGCAGCGGCTCCAGCCGGCGGCGGCGGCGCTCGAAGACGCAGATCTCCCCGACCCCGAGATCGTCGAGGAACTCCAGCGCGCGGTCGTAGCCGAAGCCGACCTGCTCGGGCAAGTGGGCATCGGAGGACAGGGCAAAGGAAGCGCCCGCCTCGACGCACATCGCGGCGAAATCGCGCGCCGGGTAGATCTCACCGACCGGCTTGCGCAGTCCAGCGGTCGAGAGCTCAACCGCGATCCCGCTCTCGGCGATCGCCTCGACGGCCGGCTCGTAGTAGTGGCGTGGATCGCGCTCGGGCAGTGGCCGGGCGCCGCCCCAGACCTTGACCAGGTCGGGGTGGGCAAGGATGTCGAAGAGGCCGGAGCGGGCGCACTCGGCCAGGGCGGCGAAGTAGCGGGGCCAGACCTCATCGGGGTCGCCCTTGCTCTTCCAGACGTCCCAGCCAGGGTGATCGACCGCGGCATCGCCGATGAAGTGGACCGAGCCGACCACGTAGTCGAAGTCCCGCGCCTCCAGCATCGAGGCGGTGCGGTCCTCGGCGCCGGGGATGAAGTCGCACTCGATCCCGAGCCGCAGCGGCGTGCCGCGGACGAACTCGCAGTAGGCGTCGAGGTCGTCGCGGCCGTTGCTCTCCCAGAGCGGGTGGCGCCAGAGCTCGAGCGCCTGGTGGAAGCGGTAGACGTGCTCAGAGACGCCGAGCTCGGCGATCCCGGCGGCCTCGGCGGCGTCCAGATAGCGCTCGACGTTCTCGGCCGTGAAGTAGCGCTCGGGCGGCGTATC
>DASYIY010000067.1:0-11119 GCA_035997045.1 Solirubrobacterales bacterium
ACGGCCGGTGATCGCCCGGGCCAGGCGCACCGCGCTCATCGCCGCCTCGGTGCCGGAGCTGGTCATCCGCACCATCTCCACCGAGGGGACCCGGGCCGCGACCTCCTCGGCCAGCGCCACCTCGATCGCGGTTGCCGCCCCGTAGCTGGTGCCGCGGCCTGCCGCCTCGGTGACGGCGGCGACCACGCCCGGCTCGGCGTGGCCGAGGATCAACGGGCCCCATGAGCAGACCCAGTCGACGTAGCGGTTGCCGTCGACGTCGACGAGCTCGCAGCCATCGCCGCGCTCGACGAAGATCGGCTCGCGGCCGATCTGCCGCATCGCCCGCACCGGGGAGTTGACGCCCCCGGGCAGCACGCCGAGCGCGCGGCCATACAGCCCACCGGGACTAGGAATGCTCGGCCTCCCAGGCCGCGTAATCGTCGGTGAAGTAGTGGAGGCGGATCTTCTTGTACTCGGTCGAGGAGTAGAGGGTGGCGCGGCCGTCGGGGCCGATCCCGCAATCGTCGGCGATCGAGTCGAGGACCGCGTCGCACTCCTCCTTGGAGCGGCCGTGGGCCATCGTGAAGACGCTGTAGGGCCAGTCCTCGTAGGTCGGTCGCTGGTAGCAGTGGGAGATGCCGCGGAAGGACGCCATCCGGCCTCCCACCTCCATGATCTCGTCCTCCGGCACCTTCCAGACGCCCATGCCGTTGGCGGAGAAGCCGGCGCGCCGGTGGTAGAGGATCGCGGCGACGCGGCGCAGGATCTTGCGGTCGACCAGGGTCCGCAGCCGCTCCAGCAGCTCCGCGGTGATGATGCCGAGCTCCTCCGCAGCCTCGTCGTATGGTCGCTCGACCGCTTTCATCGGGCCCTGCAGGGCCCTGATCAGGGCGATGTCGTCGTCGTCGTAGGGCTGCGCCTCGAGCTCGCGCGGAGGCGCCGCCTCGACCGCGGCGGCGAGCGCCTCGGTCCCCTTCTCCATCTCCAGGTTCATGTTGATCTTGAACAGGGTCAGGGTCGGCAGCTCGCGCATCGACTCGGCGCCGGTCTCCCGCATCAGCGCCTCGAGCGTGCCGGGGAGGCCGAGCTCGGAGTCGGGCGGAGTGGCGATCGTGAACCAGAGGTTGAACTCGTGGGTGCGCAGGTAATTGTGCGAAACGCCGGGGTGGGCGTTGACGGCCTGCGCTGCCCGCTGAGGATTCTCGGAATCGACCTTGGCGGCGACCAGCATCGACTCGTAGCCGAGCGCGCGGGTGTCGAAGATCGGCGTGATCTCACGGATGATCCGCTCGTCGAGCAGTCGTTTGGTGCGAGTCAGGACGTCGGCGAGCTCGAGCTCGGCCTCGGCGGCGACGAGGGCGAACGGCTCCGGGTCGAGCGGAAAGCTCGACTGCAGGAGGTTCATCAACCGCTTGTCGGTCTCGTCGAGCGGGATCGCGGCGCCGTCCTTGCGGGAACGGGCCTTGGACTGCGGAACCTTCACTGAAGCCACGCGGCGGCCTCCTTCGCGTAGTAGGTGACGATCGCGTCGGCGCCGGCGCGGCGGATCGAAATCAGGGTCTCGAGCACGGCGGGCCGCTCGTCGATCCAGCCCTGCTCGGCGGCAGCCTTCAACATCGAGTACTCGCCGGAGACGTGGTAGGCGAGGAGCGGGGCGGCGGTCGCGTCCTTGACCTGGCGGACGATGTCGAGGTAAGCGGTGGCGGGCTTGACCATCAGCATGTCGGCGCCCTCCTCGAGGTCGAGCTCGGCCTCGCGCACGGCTTCGGCGGCGTTGGCCGGATCCATCTGGTAGCCACGACGATCGCCGAACTCGGGGGTCGTGCCGGCGGCGTCGCGGAAGGGGCCGTAGAAGGCCGAGGCGTACTTGGCGCTGTAAGCAATGATCGGCACTCCGGAGTGCCCCTCCTCATCAAGCTGATGCCGGATCGCCCCGACCCGCCCATCCATCATGTCGCTCGGAGCAACCGCATCGGCCCCGGCCTCAGCGTGAGAGACGGCGGTTTTCGCCAACAGCTCAACCGTGATGTCATTGTCGACCTCGCCATCCCGCACGAAGCCACAGTGCCCATGGGATGTGTACTCGCACAAGCAAACGTCGGTGATCACAGTGAGGTCGGGGTGCGCCTCCTTGAGCGCGCGGACCGCCATCTGCACGACGCCCTCGTCGTCGTAGGCGCCGGAGCCCGACTCGTCCTTGGCGGCAGGAACGCCGAAGAGCAGAACCGTTCCAACCCCTGCCGTAGCGATCTCTGTCGCCTCGGCGACCAACTCCGAGATCGAAAACCGCTCGATGCCAGGCATCGAGTCGATCTCCTCGCGCACGTCTTCTCCCGCCGTTACGAACAGTGGCTGGATCAGGTCCGAGGGCGCCAGATTGGTCTCTCTCACCAGGGCGCGCAGTGACTCCGTGCGCCGGAGGCGGCGCATGCGTGTCGCGGGGAACGGCATCGGGTGCCGAGTTTAGGGGAGGGACGCGGGTGCCCTCCCCTGGACGCGCGGCTTGCGCCGCGCTTGAGTGTCCAGGGAGGGCACCCGCGTCCCTCTGCTCAGCTGGCAGTAGCGTTCTCGTGCGTGGAGGCGACGGGACTGGTCAAGCGCTACGGGGAGCGCGAAGCATTGCGGGGCGTGGACCTGCGCACCGAGGCGGGTGAGCTCGTGGCCATTATCGGGCCCAACGGGGCCGGCAAGACCACGCTGCTCTCGATCCTGGCGGGGATCTCAAAGCCCGATGAGGGTGAGATTCATGCGCCGCAGGGGGAGGTTGGCTGGGTTCCTCAGCAGGCGGCGCTTTATCGGCGCTTGACCGTCGAGGAGAACCTGATGCTGTTTGCCCGTCTTGAGAAGCACGACGACCCTCGTGCTTCTACTGAGCAGATGCTGGAGCTGACCGGGCTGAGGGAGCGGCGGGGGGAGATCGTTGCTCGGCTTTCTGGCGGCAACCAGCAGCGGATCAATATTGCGATCGGGCTGCTGTCGAGACCCTTGGTGCTGTTGCTCGACGAGCCCAGCGTCGGGCTCGACCCGCGGCAGCGCGCGCGGCTCTGGGAGTTCGTTTCGGCGCTTGCCTCGGATAACGGGACGACGGTGATCTTCTCTACCCACGACATTCAGGAGGCGGAGCGCTACGGCGGGCGGCTGCTGGTGCTCGCCGATGGCGAGGCGCTCTTCGATGGCTCGCCGGACGAACTGCGCGAGGCGGTTCGGCGCGAGGCGCCCGAGGCTGCCGACCAGGACTTCGAGACCGCCTTCGTCGCCTTCCTCCACCACCGTGGGCACTGATGCGCTGGCTGCTGCTCAAGGACCTGCAGATCCTCCGGCGCAGCCCGCTGCAGGCGTTTCTGCTGGTTGCCTGGCCGGTGCTGCTCGCCGTCCTGGTCGGGCTGGCGATCTCCGGCTCGCCGAGCAAGCCGCGGATCGCCTTCCTCAACGACGTGCCGAGCGACGCGCGGGTCAGCGTCGGCACCAGCCAATTGCCGAAAATCGGCGTCAGCGACCGCATCTGCGAACGGGTCGAGTGCGTGCACGTGAAGAGCAGGGCCGAAGCTGTCGACGAGGTGCGCTCCGGGGACGTACTCGCCGCTCTGATCCTGCCCGCCGACCTTGTCGACCGGATCAACTCGCTCTCGACCCCGAGCCCGACGACCCCCAAGGTCGAGGTGATCGTCAACGAGGAGGACCCGGTCAAGGCGCGCCTCGTCAACGACCGGATCGACTCTCTGCTCACCCAGGCGAACCTTGTAATCGCGAGGCGGATCGCAACCGAAGGCGGCAAATTCCTCAACCTCGTCCTCGACGGCGGTCAGTTCACCGTGATCGGCCAGACGATCCAGATCCTCGGCCTGCGCAACTCGGCTCGCATCCTCCAGGCGCTGCGACCGGCGCTGCCCCCTGGGCCGCTGCGCGACTCGATCGACCAGGTGATCCAGTTCACCACGCTCGCCCGCGCAAACCTCGGCACCGCGGGACCGCTGCTCACCCGCCTGACCCAACCGATCGCCGTCGACAAGCAGGTGGTCAACGCCTCCACCCCACCGCTCGAAGTCTTCGCGATCGCCGTCGCCGCGACCTTCACCCTCGCCTTCGTCACCGTCCTGCTCGTTGCCGGTTCGCTGGCGCTGGAGCGCGAGGAGAACGCTTTCCCGCGCCTCACCCGCGGCCTCGTCTCGCGCTCGGCCCTGCTGACCGAGAAGGTCGCGCTCGGAGTCGCGGTGGGACTGGTGGTGACGGTGCTGATGCTGGCCGGGCTCTCGCTCTTCGTGCCGTTGCACTGGAGCCGCTTCGGCCTCTGGCTGGCAGCGATCGTCGCCGGGGGCGCTGCGCTCGGGGCGGCGGGGGCGGCGCTCGGGGCGGCGGCCCGTGAGGTTCGCGCCGTCTCGCTGCTCGCCTTCATGGTGACTCTGCCGATCGCCTTCCTCTCGCTGATCCCCTCCGGCACGGTCGGCCCAGGCCTCTACGACGCGGTCAAGGTACTCACGGCCCTCTTCCCCTTCAAGCCGGCGCTGCAGGCGATGACGGGTGCCCTCGACCCGGGCGGCCCCAGCATCGCGGCCGCGCTCGGGCACCTGGCGATCCTGATCGCCGCCTACGGGCTGCTGGCACGCTTCGCCTTGCGCCGCTTCGCCTCGGTCTAAGCGCTAGGCGGCGAGCCGGCGACTGGGAAGCTGAGCAGTACGGAACTGGGAGAGCGCCGGGTCGGTGACGTTGGCAAGGACGAACGCCTCGAGGGCATCGTCAGGGCAGAGCGCGGCCCTTACATGCTCGACTACCTCCGGCTCGCTCAGGGCAGGGAAGGTCCTGCCGGCTGCCTGCACGGCAGCGAGCGCTACCTCCGAACCGTCGCGGAGCAGACAGCCGTGGCGGCTGATGTATGCCGAGACCTCATGCAGGCTCCCGTCGTCTTCGAGCCGGCACTCGATCTCCTCCAGAAGCGTCGGCACGTAGTTGGGCTCGGTCGCCGAGATCACTCCGATCTGGGCGCTGGTCATGTAGATCACGTGGACCTGCACCTCGGTGCCAGGGCTGCGCTGCAGGGTGGCCGGAACGGCGCCGTACGGCGAGATGTGGGCGGAGTAGACGACGTCGAAGCCGGCGAGGCGGGCGGGAACGACGAGCACGGGTTGGTCGCTCAGCGCCAGCTTGCGGGAAAGAACCTGGGGGGCGGCGTTGGAGCCATAGGCCAGCACCGGCGTCCGCTCCTCGCGATCGATCTCGACTTCGGCCGGATCCAGCGTCCGGTGACCGAGCTGGGCGAAGGGCCGGCGCGGCGCGGCGTAGGGATAGCCCAGCGCGCGCTCCACGACGTCGTTTCGCTCGCTCACCCTCCACACCCTTTCGCAATTCCGCAGCTAGGGTCAAGCGACCATGGTGGTTCTCTTCATCGGCGATGTCGTCGGCGGGCCGGGGCGGCGCGGGCTGCAAGCCGCAATGCCGGAACTGCGCGAGCGCTTTGCGCCGGACCTGGTCGTCGTCAACGGCGAGAACTCCGCCGGGGGGATAGGGATCACCGAGAAGACGGCCGCGGCTCTCTTCGACGCCGGCACCGACGTAATCACCACCGGCAACCACGTCTACCGCCACCGCAGTGTCTACAGCTTCCTCAACCGCAGCGAGCGTGTCGTGCGACCCGCCAACTACCCATACGCCAATCCCGGTCGCGGCTACACCGTGGTCGAGAGCGGCGACCAGCGGATCGGCGTGATCAACCTCAGCGGCATGATCGGGCTCAAGGTCGCCCGCTCGCCCTTCCACGAGGTCGACAGCATCCTCGAGAAGATCGAGTGCGATTTTGCGATCGTCGATTTCCACGCCGAGGTGACCAGCGAGAAGGTGGCGATGGGCTGGCACCTCGACGGTCGGGTCGCGGCGGTTCTGGGCACACACACTCATGTGCCGACGGCGGACGCCCGGGTGCTCCCGCAGGGAACTGCGTTTATCTCCGATGTCGGCATGACGGGATCGCGGACCAGTGTGCTTGGGGTGAAACCGGAGTTGATCCTGGAGCAGATGATTACGCAGATGCCGGTTAAGTTTGAGACGGCTGAAGAGGACGTGTGGGTGATGGGGGCGGCGGTTGAGGTGAACGACAAGGGGTTCGCTGACTCGATTACACCTGTGATGGTGTCTGCTCCTCTCCCTTAGTCCGTAACCGGGTGGGGAGTCTGGTACCCCTCCAGGGACGCCATGGCTACCAAGAGCAGGGGATAAAACCACACGATGTACAGATAGAACCAGTGGTGCATGGTTAGCTGCACGCCGATGAGAAGGGCCGCGCCGAGCGCGGCCACTTGGAGGAGCTTCTTTTCCTCGGGGCGGAATGCGAACAGCAGGGCTAGAGCGGCGACTGTGGCCAGGATGGCTATGCGCAGGGGTTCCAGGCTGGGGACCTGACCCCAAATGCTGAAGGGTGAATTTCTGCCTGCTTGGAAGGCGAGGGTGCGATCGTAGAAGGTGTGAAGGCCTGGGTCGATCGCGGGCCAGAGCATTACCGCGATCGACGTGGCGGCGAACGCGGTTACGAACCGCCATCGCTTCTCTCCATAGGTGGCGAGCATTGGGACGAGGAGGGCGGGGGCGAACTTGGCGAAGGTGGCCAGCGCCGCCAGCGCGCCCCTTGCTGCCGGTCTTGCCAGGGCCAGCAGGGTTGCTACTAGGAACATCGCGACGAGGGTGTCGTTTGAGTTCGAGAGGAGGGCGAAGGCTGTGTACGGGTAGGCAGCCCAGCCGAAAGCCAGTGTGGCCGCCAGCTTGTTGCCGGCGGGGCCGGGGCGGATCCGGCGGCCGAGGAAGATCAGCAGGGCAAAGGTGGCTAGGTCGAAGAAGACAGCCGCTCCGTGGGCTGCGGGGAGGTCGTTCCAGGTTCCCGACCATGGCCAGATTCGCTCGAAGGGTACGTAGGCGAAGTAGTTGACCGGGCCGTAGGTGTCGCCCTGCGAGACGTCTTCGGGAAAGTTGCCGTAGATCGGTTCGCCGTGGGAGATCCGGTCGGCTCCGACCACACCCGCGTAACCGACGTCGATAGCGCCGGAGTCGGCCATGTTGAGCCCGACCCGGAAGCCGACCAAGAAGAGGGCGGCGATGAGCAGCCAGGCTGCGGGCCACGATGGCCGGATTCCCTCCCCTCTCCCTCGCACCCCGATCCACAGCGCCCGGGCGAAGAGATAGGCGAGCGGGATGTACTGGAGCGGCACCGAGACGCCGATTTCCGCTCGGTTGAAGAAGAAGTTGGAGACCCCGAAGCCGAGCAGGACGAAGAGGTCGAGGTTGGCAAGCCGCCAGCGCCGGCGCCAGTCGACCAGGCCGAGCAGGAAGATCGCGCAGAGTGGAAGGAACACGTAGGGCGCGTTGAGCTTGTGGCCGAAGGCGCCGGAATAGCCGCGAGCCATTTTCCACGCCACCTGGTAACCGGTCCACGACTCGAGCACGCGCTCCGTTTGCGGGTCGACGATTACCAGGGCGACCTCTTTTTCATCGGCGAAGTAGGCGACCTCCCAGTTGCCGTCGACCTTGCTCGCACTGTGTGCCAGCGCCCCGTTCTCGGCGCGCTCGCTGACGACGTTTGTGTCGCCGTCGGCGACGCGCGTCGCTTGGGCAGCCGTGAACTGCCCTTGCCCTGCTGCCGCTGACGGCGCGGGCAGGCAGAGCGCGGCGGCGAGCAGGGTCGCCGCCAGCCACCTCATAGGCCGAAGTGCTCCAGCACCGTCGGCACCACGTCACGCAGCGTCCACTGGTCGCGATCGCTCGCGTCGCCCGGGCCGCAGCCGACGAACAGCAACGGGCCCAGCGAGTCCCCGGCGTGCAGGGCGCCGTGGCTGCCGCCGCCGGCGTGCGTGACTCCGCCCCAGTCCACCGCCTCGAAGCCAGGCGCCAGCGAGAGGATGAAATCTCCGGCGTGGGGGCTGCCCAGGGCCGACCAGACTCGGGCGAGCGGGTCAGGGTAGGTGTCGCTCCGCAGCCTGCCCTGCTCAACCCTGGCCTCCAGTACCTCGAGGTCGCCGTCGAGATGCCAGCGCCCGCCGCGCAGGTCGTCTACGTCTCCCCCGGGCCGAAAGCGCAGCTGCCGTTCGCCGCGTTCGACCACGGCGGTTGCTCCCTCGCCGGGGACACTCGGCTCCTGGCGACTCAGGGGCGTCCCATCAGCGTCCTCCAGGCGACAGACCAGATCGACTCCCTCGATCACACCCAACGCCTCGCGCACCGCGTCAGGGTCGGCGGGTTCGCCGTCGGCCGGCAGCAGGTAGACGTGTGCCGCGCGCCCGGTCGGGCTGACCGCAAGCTGCGCTCGCTCCGGCCGCGACTCCGACGGCTGCAGCACCGGCCAGTCGCGGGAAAGCAGTTCGGCAAGGGGAAGGCCGCGGTGCACCGGGGTCTGCGCGTGGTCGGCGAGCAGGATCACCGCGTAGCGCTCGAGGAAGTCGTCGATGCCCCCAGCCGCCTCAACGACTTTGCCGAAGCAATGGTCGGCCTTGGCGATCGACTCGACGCTCGACTCCGGGCCGTGGCGGTGCGAGTAGTTGTCGTTGTCGGGAAGCGAGAGGAGGAGGAAGTCGAAGCCGTCGTCGGTAACCAGCTCCGCCGCGCAGCAGGCCGAGTAACCGTCGCGGCTGCCGGGGATCGAGGTCGACTTGCAGGGAACCTCGCGGCTGGCGTAGAGGTCGCCGTAGAAGAGCTCGCCCGGGCCCCAGGTGTGGTGGCGGAACTTGAGTCGCGTCGCGTCGACGGCGCGACGCAGCAGCCCCTCGAGCGAGACCTGGTGGCGGTGGCGGCCACGGTAGATCAGGAAGGGCGTACAGGCGGTGCGCAGGCCGGCGTCGTCGAGCTGCTCGAACGCGGTCTCGATCCCGGGGTTGAGGTGAGCCAGGTTCATGTTGTAGACCAGGTCGTAGAGCGTGCGGAAGACGCCGAAGGCGCGGCTCGCCTCCAGCGAGGAGCCGTATTCGATGTAGCGCCGCTCGAGCCGGTGGTACCAGTTCATGCCGCTGATCCAGTGCTCGTCACCACCGACGCCGGTCACCATCTCCGCCGAGGCCACCGGGGTGACCGAGGGGAAGCTGGAGACGCAGTCGGGCACCAGGACGCCGCGCTCGATCAGGGTCGCGAAGGTGGGGGCTCGGCCCTCGTCGATCGCGCGCAGCAGCATGTCGGTGCGCAGCGAGTCGACGTAAGTGAGGATTAGCTTCTTGTCAGGCATCTGCCGCCCATGATCCCCAACCGCGGATCCGGGGTGACTAGCGCAGGACGCGGAGGCCGGCGTGTTTGCGCTGGGCCCGTCGGCGACGCGAGATACCGAGCCAGATGAGCGCGGCGAGTACCAGCAGCACCGCGGGCTTGGCCAGCAGCGCGATCGCGACGACGATCAGGGCGACCAGCGAGACCAGAAAGCCGAGGGCTCCGCCGCCACTGCCCTCGCGCCGGCCGGCGGAGCTGACGACATCGCTGACGATGAGGCAGGCGACAACGGCGCCGACGAGACAGAAGAAGGCCCCGGCGAGCGAGTTGACGTCGGCACTTCCGGAAAGCAGAAAGCCGATGACCAAGGCGATCACGCCGGCCAAGATCGTCATCCGGCCGCGGGCCGAGCCATGCGTGCCGGTGGTGCCCGCCAGCATCCCGATCGCGATGCCGATGCCGAGCTCGAGGCAGATTCCGGAGAAAGATCCCACGCCGAAAACCTAACTCCCCCGGCGAGTCGGTGCCGATCCGCCACACTATCCGCATGCCCGAGCCGCCCCACCGGCGACGCGCCCACGCCCGCAGCAGCGACCTGGAGCGCTACGCCGGCCTTTTCGCCGAGCGAACCCAGGTGATGCGCTCCTCGGCGATGCGGGACCTGATGGCGGTCACCGCCCGGCCCGACGTGATCTCGCTTGCCGGCGGCCTGCCCGACACCTCGACCTTCCCCCCCAAGGCCTTTGCTGCGCAGATGACCCGGATCGCCCAAGAGTCGGCGGCCGAGGCGCTTCAGTACGGCCCGACCGAGGGCTTCCGCGAGACCGTCGACTGCATCGTCGAGGTGATGGGCGCCGAGGGGATGCTGCCCGACCCCGACGACGTGATCGTCACCACCGGCGGGCAGCAGGCGATCGACCTGATCTGCAAGACGCTGGTCGATCCCGGCGACGTCGTGATCTGCGAGGCGCCCACCTACCCCGGCGCGATCCCGGTCTTCTGCAGCTACCAGGCGGAGACGATCCAGATCGAGTGTGACGGCGAGGGGATGCGGATCGCCGAACTCGAGGACACCCTGGAGCGGCTCGACCTCGAAGGCCGGCGGCCCAAGTTCATCTACTCGGTGCCCACCTTCCAAAACCCCGCCGGGGTGACGATGTCCCTGGAGCGGCGGCGGCGCTTGGTCGAGGTCGCCCGCTCGCGCGAACTGCTCGTGGTCGAGGACAACCCCTACGGCCTGCTCCGCTTCGGCGGCGAGCCGTTGCCGACGCTCTACCAACTCGACGGCGGCGACTTCGTCATCTACGTCGGCACCTTCTCGAAGATCCTCTCGCCCGGCATTCGCCTCGGCTGGGCGGTAGCGCCGCCGCCGGTGATGGAGAAGGTGGTGCTGGGCAAGCAGGCGGCCGACCTCTGCACCTCGACCCTGACCCAGTACTTCGTCCGCGAGTACTTCAGCGACGGGCGTTGGCGCGAGTACATCGAGAGCCTGACCGAGCTCTACCGTGACCGCCGCGACGCGATGATCGAGGCCCTGGGCCGTTACTTCCCGCCGCAGGCGAGCTGGACCGAACCCGAGGGCGGCCTCTTCATCTGGGCCACCCTCCCCCTCTACATCGACACCAGCGATTTGCTGGCCAAGGCGCTGCGCGACGACGTCGCCTTCGTGCCGGGGCAGGCGGCCTACGTCGACGGTCGCGGGCGTAACTCGATGCGACTCAACTTCTCCGGCAGCAGCGAGGACGAGATCCGAGAGGGAATTCGTCGGATCGGCAAGGTGGTCGAGGAGCAGGTGGAGCTGTATGGAGCGCTGACAAATTCCGCCGCCGCCTCTGCCCCCGCCCAGGCGAAGGAGTCAGATATGGAATCGCCTGGGCTGCCGCGTCCGGGGCCGGAGAGGGACGGCGGAGACGTACTCCCCTTTAGGCGGGCCGAGGGCGCGTGAAGGTCGCTGTGCTTAAAGGCGGAC
>DASYIY010000068.1:0-16637 GCA_035997045.1 Solirubrobacterales bacterium
CGCTCCAGCCGTGAGCCTGGCTGTCGACTTCCAGCGGATTCTCGATGCGCTTCCGCCCGACTGGACGGATCTGGAGCTGGATCTGCGGATCGACGACGAGGGGCGGTACGTCGACACCGCGGTGATCCTGAGCGAGGTCAACGCCCAGGTCTATTCGCACGCAGATTGGCACTGGCGGTTGCTGGTCGCCCACAGCTTCGGGCACGCCGCTGCGGCGGAGACGGTGAAGGGAGCGCTGGCGAAGCTGGACGGGGAAGGCGTGAGCGGTGAGATGCGGATGGCCGAGGTGCGCGAGGGGCGCTCCGAGGTGGTGCAGATGTGGGGGCGCCCGGAGAGCGTCCGCGAAGAGTTCCGCCAGCGCCGCTCGCTCTAGTGGCCCGCATCGTCGCCGTCGCCGGCCTGATGCTCGGCAGCAAGGTCGAAGCGATGCTCTCCGCTGCCGGCCACGACGTGACCCTCTCGCCCTCCCTGCAGGAGGCGCCGCTCGGGGACGTCGACCTCATGGTCGCCGATCTCGACCTGGAGAACCCCGAAGCGCTCGTCGGCCTCGGCATCCCCGTCCTCGGCTTCTACTCCCACGTCGACGTCGACACCAAGCAGGCCGCTGAGGCGGCCGGCGTCGATCTGGCCGTGCCCCGGTCCCGCCTGGCGCGCGAACTCCCGGCCCTGGTCGACAGGTTGCTGTCCGAGGCATAGCCGCGGCGCGGCTCAGCCGAAGAACACCTGGTAGAGCAGGAAGACGTTCAAGGCGATGATCAGGGCGGCGAGGACGCCGGCGAGGGCGGTCAGCCAGCGCGGGTTGACCAGGTCCCCCATCACCTCGCCGCGGCTGGCGACGATCAGCAGTGGCACCAGGGCAAAGGGAATGCCGAAGGAGAGGACCACCTGGCTTCCGACCAGGGCGTCGGTCGGATCGACGCCGATCGCCAGTACCAGCAGCGCCGGGGCGAGAGTGATCGCGCGGCGCAGGAAGAGCGGGATGCGGCGGCGGATGAAGCCCTGCATCACCACCTGACCGGCCATCGTCCCGACCGAGGAGGAGGCGAAGCCGGAGGCGAGCAGGGCGATGCCGAAGACCATGGCGGCGCGATCGGAGACCAGCTTCTGCAGCCCTTCGTAGGCGCCGTCGATCGAGTCGACGCCGGTCAGGCCGCTGCTGTGGAAGAGGGCGGCAGCGACGAGCATCATCGAGAGGTTGACCAGGCCGGCGAGCGAGAGAGCGATCACCACGTCGACCTTCTCGAAGCCGAGGATCCGCTTTTTCTCCGCCGGATTGCGACCGACGATCCGCCGCTGGGTCAGGGCCGAGTGCAGGTAGACCACGTGCGGCATCACCGTCGCGCCGATGATCCCGGTGGCGAGCAGGATGCTCTCGGTGCCGGCGAAGCCGGGGACGAAGAGGTGGCGGCCGATCTCGCTCGCCTGCGGCTTGGCGTCGAAGAGCTCGAAGACGAAGGAGGCGACGACGACGCCGACCAGCACCGTGATCCCCGCCTCCAGCCGCCGGTACCCCATCTGCTGCAGGCCGAGGATCGCGAAGGCGCCGGCGCCGGCGATGATCCCGGCGAGGAAGAGCGGGGTGCCGAAGAGCAGGTTGAGCCCGAGCGCGGCGCCGACGACCTCGGCGATGTCGGTCGCCATCGCCACCAGCTCGGCCTGAAGCCAGAGGCCGATCGAGGTGCGGCGCGAGAAGCGCTCGCGGCAGAGCTCGGCCAGGTTCTTGCCGGTGGCGATGCCGAGCTTCGCCGACTGCGTCTGCACCAGCATCGCGATCAGGTTGGCCGAGAGCACGACCCAGAGCAGCAGGTAGCCGAACTTGGCGCCGCCGGCGATGTTGGTGGCGAAGTTGCCGGGATCGATGTAGGCGACGGCGGCGATGAAGGCCGGGCCGAGAAACGGCCAGACGCGCCCAAGGCCGCGGTTGTGGCCGTCGAGCGAGCGCCGCGCCGCCTCGGCGACCCTCGCCTCTCCGGGCAGGACGCTCTCGACAGTCGCCTCGTGCGACGGCGAGGGCGGCGGCTTCACCGGCGGCTCCGCTCGGCCGCGGGCGGCAGCAGGTCAGGGCCTGGGATAGGCGTGCCATGTGGGTCGTGGCTCGGCTCGCCGAGCTTGGCGGCGATCAGCAGCTCCAGCTCCTCGGAGATGTAGTGCTCGAGCACCTCGGCCTCCTGGTGAACCCGGTCCTCGGGCATGCCCAATGCCTCGGAGAGGTAGGCCTCGATCAGGCGGTGATGACGGATCACCTCGAGCGCCACCCTTTCCCCCGCCGGCGTCAGCGTGACGCCCTTATACGGGAGGTAATCGACCAGGCCCATCTGTCCGAGCTTCTTCAACATCGAGGTCGCAGTCGCCGGCGTCACGCCCAGGCGGGTCGCCACCTCTCCATTCAGCACGGGGCCCTGTCGCTGCTGCGAAAGCGCGTAGATGGCCTTCGCGTAATCCTCTATTGCCTCCGAAGTTTTAGACATGTCTAAAAGAGTTTGACATATCTAAAAGACGGTGAGGGGCGACGGGGGATGGCCCCGCCCGAGCAACAGCGGGGAGGCTCGGGCGGGGCCATCCCCCGTCGCCCACGACAACCGCTTCCTAGAATTGCCCTATGGCCGAAGCGATGACAGTCGAGCTCGACGCTCAGTACCGACAGCTGCGCGAAGAGTGCGGGTTGCTCGATCGATCCGAGCGGGGCAAGCTTTTGCTGAAGGGACCAGAAGCTGCCGAGTACCTGCAAGGCCAACTGACCAACGACATCGAGGCGCTTGCTCCAGGTGAGGGTTGCTACGCGGCGCTGTTGGACCGCAAGGGGCATATGCAGGCCGACATGCGGGTGCTGCGCTTGGCCGACGACGAGATCTTGGTCGACACCGAGACCGAGGCGCTGCCCGCTGCTCGCCGCCACCTCTCGATGTACAAGGTCGGCCGCGAGGTCGAGGTCGAGGACGTGAGCGAGGCGCGCGCTCTGCTCTCCCTGATCGGCCCGCGCAGCGCCGAGCTCTCGGGCGCCCCGCCGCTGCCCGAGTACGCCAGCGAGGAGCTCGGGATTGGCGGCATCGATTGCCTCGCCGTCGGCACCGCGCTCGGCATCGACCTGATCGCCGCTGCTGCAGACGGAGAGCGCCTCGGCGCCGCCCTGATCGAGGCGGGCGCAGTCGAGGTCAGCCCCGGTGCCGTCGAGATCCTTCGCATCGAGGCGGGCACGCCGCGCTTCGGCGCCGAGATGGATCTCTTGACCATGCCCGCCGAGGCCGGCATCGTCGGCACCGCCGTCAACTTCGAGAAGGGCTGTTACATCGGCCAGGAGACAGTCGCCAGGCTCCACTACCGGGGCAAGCCGAACCGGCACCTGCGCGGCCTGCGGCTGAGCGCTCCGGTCGAGCCAGGGGCGGCGTTGCTGGCGGGCGAGAAGGAGGTCGGCCGGCTCGGTGGCAGCTGCGTCTCGCCCCTGCACGGGCCGATCGCGCTGGCGATCCTGCGCCGCGAGGCGGAGCCCGGCACGAAGCTCGCCGTAGGTGAAGATGGCGTTACGGCTCAGGTAGTCGACTTGCCCTTCGGTTAGATTCCGCCGCGATGGGTCGTGGGAGAGGCAGAGCGTTCGCTGCGGGTTGCGCCGTCGGCACGATCGCGTTGGTCGTGGCCGGATGCGGCGCGCAAGAGCACCCCAACGAACCGCGACCGCAATCGCCGACCCGGGTCAGCGTCACGCTGACCCCGCGGACGATCACGATGCAACCGCCGCGGATCGCGTTCGGCCCCGAACCGAGTCAGCAGATCCCGCAGAACCAGCACGCGGGACAGCCGCGGATTCGCTCGAACGCGCCGCTCGACGTCGTCTTCGTCGCCGCCAACCTGACCAATGCCAACGCCAAGCTGCAGCTGCACGGGCCCAGAGATGCAACTTCCGGCCCACTCGTCGCCAATGGCAACGGCTCCTTCCAAGCCTCGCTGCCCACCGGTGCCTACACAGTGCGCGCGGCCGGAATCCCAGGCGCCAAGCCGGTCTCCTTCACGATCGGCCCGTACCGCAACTCCTCGCAGAACGACGTGCTTCTGCCCTAAGAGCGGCATTCTCGCCGCCGCGGTCCGTCTGCCGGGCTCGTCACCATCGGCCGAGTGACCATCGTTCTCGCCATAGCCGTGCTCGCGCTCGTCGCGGCGCTGATCTACGCCGTCGCCTCGCGGCCCGAGCCGCAAGCGGCCGTCGACCCGGGGCCGGCGATCCAGGAGGCGACCGCAAAGGCCATCGCCGAATGGCAGCGGATCAACGATGAGGCGCGCAAGGTGGACGCGCAGACCGCCGAGGCGACGCTCGACAAGCGCCAGGCGGAGATCAAGGCGCTGACCGAGCGCATCGCCAAAGGCCAGGAGAAGATCGAATCCGAGGTGCGCCGGCGCGGCGAGGCCGACCTGCAGACCCGCACGCTGCTCGAGCAGATGGGCCAGACCGTCGGCAACCTCAACGCCGAGACCGCCGGCCTGAAGAAGGCCCTGCGCCAGCCGCAGACCCGTGGCCAGTGGGGGGAGCTGCAGCTGCGCCGCTGCGTCGAGATCGCCGGCATGACCGAGCACGTCGACTTCGAGCTGCAGCAGACGATCCACACCGAAGACGGACAGCTGCGTCCGGACGCGCGCTTCCTGCTGCCCGAGGGGCGCAGCTTCGTCGCCGACTCCAAGGTGCCGCTCGACGCCTTCCTCGACGCCCAGGAGGCCGAGGTCGAGTCGCAGCGCCTGGTCGAGCTTGAGCGTCACGCGCGCCAGGCGCGCGAGCACATCCGTGCGCTCAGCTCGAAGGATTACCAGGGCCAGTTCGCGCCGGGCGAGATGCCCGACCTCGTGATCTGCTTCGTTCCCAACGAGCCCGCCCTGCACGCCGCCTTCGCCGCCGACCCGACCCTCTTCGACTACGCCCTGGAGCGCAACGTGCTGGTGGTCAGCCCGACCTCGCTGATTGGCCTGCTGCGGACGATGGAGCTCGGGTGGCGCCAGGAGCGGATGGTGGCCGAGGCGGCGGAGATCGCCGATGCCGCCGGCACCCTGCACTCGCGCTTCGCCAAGTTCCTCAGCGACTTCAACAAGATCGGCAAGGGCCTGACCTCCGCCGCCACCGCCTACGACTCCGCCGTCGGCTCGATGCAGCGCAGGTTGCTGCCGCAGCTGCGCAAGGTGGAGGGCCTCGGCGTCGCGCCGGGCAAGGAGATCGAGCCGCCCGAACCGGCAGAGATCTCGGTGCGGGCGATCTCGGTGCCGGAGCTGCGCGAGAGCTCCGATGAGACGCCCAAGGCCGCCTGACCACGCAGGCCAAGGATGCACCGAGCGCCGTGTGCTTCTAGGAAGGGCGCGGGCATGCGCCGCGTAGGCGGCCTTGGGGCTAGGATTCGCCGCGCCCGTTCCCGATAACCGCGGAGGATCACAGTTGGCCGTTGACACGAGCACAGTTGCGAAGTTGGACGTCGAGCCCGGCGAACTGCCGGAGACTATGGCCGCCTGGGTGATCCGCCAGGAGCGCGAGGGTGAGCCCAAGGACGCCTTCCAGCTCGAGCAGATCGAGGTACCAGAGCCCGGCGCCTTCGAGGTGATCGTCCGCGTGATGGCCGCCGGCGTCAACTTCAACAACGTCTGGGCGGCGCTCGGCAAGCCGGTCTCCGTCTTCCCCTACGGCGATCACCCCGAGTACGGCCACCACATCGGCGGCTCCGACGCCTCGGGGATCGTCTGGAAGGTCGGCGAGGGCGTCACCCGCTGGAAGCCCGGCGACGAGGTCGTCGTCCACTGCAACCAGGCCTCCTACGAGGACGTCGAGGTGCACGGGCTCGACCCGCTCGCCGCTCCCAGCCAGAAGATCTGGGGCTACGAGACGACCTGGGGGTCCTTCGCGCAGTTCACCAAGGTGCAGGCGCAGCAGCTCCTCCCCCGCCCCCAGAACCTCAGCTGGGCCGAGGCCTCCTCCTACGGGCTGACCTACTTCACCGCCTACCGAATGCTGATCGACCAGTGCAAGCTTCAGCCCGGCCACAACGTCTTGATCTGGGGCGCGGCCGGCGGCCTCGGCGTCTTCGCCGTGCAGCTCTGCAAGGCGGCCGGCGCCAACGCGGTCGGCGTCGTCTCCTCCGACGAGAAGGGCGAGCTGGTCAAGCAGCTCGGCGCGGTCGACTACATCAACCGGGCCGAGTTCGGCGAGATGATGCGGACGCCGGAGAACCTCGCCGACAAGGCCGCCGACAAGGAGCGCTTCAAGGCCTCGCGTGGCTTCGCCAAGCGGGTCAAGGAGATCCTCGGCGACGCACCCGACATCGTTTTCGAGCACGTCGGCCAGGCGACCTTCCCGACCTCGGTCTTCGTCTGCAAGCCTTTCGGCAAAGTCGTGATCTGCGGCGCAACTTCGGGCTTTCAGCTCGACTTCGACGTGCGCTACCTGTGGATGCGCCAGAAGCAGATCATCGGCTCGCACTTCGCCAACGCCTACGAGTGCATGAAGGCCAACCAACTGATGGCCGAGGGCAAGGTCCGGCCGGTGGTCTGGCAGACGATGGGCTTCGACGGAGTCGCCGAGGCACATCAGCTGCTGCACGAAAACAAGCACCTGGGCAAGATCGCGATCCTGGTCGGCGCCGAGTCCGAGAACGACGGCAAGAACGAGAGTGGCCCGGGCGCGATCCGGGCTGAGGTGGGAGCCTGATGAGCGAGGTATGCGTACTGGACTGGCACATCGCCCCCTTCCGGGCGGACCGCTGGCTCGATGTCTGGGAGAACGCCGCGGCGCGGATGCCCGCCTTCGGCGCCAAGAGCTGGTCGCTGACCCGCTCGAACGATGACCCGCTGGCCTTCCGCCAGACCTCGGTCTGGGAGAGCCGCTCCGACTTCGAGCGCTACTGGTTCTCAGAGGAGATCGAGACGGCCCGCACTGCCGTCATCGACCTCTACGACCTGCCGCTGCTGCCCTCCTGGCACACGTTGCTGGCCGCCGAGTAGGACTACCGGGCGGCTCGGGCCGCCGACGCCGATGGAGGCCTGACCTGCCAGTGGAATGCAACTGGGCTTGGGTCTGCCAGCCCGGTCGAGTCGACCGCTACCACCCTGAACACGTGCGCCCCCGGTGCCAAGTGGCGGTAGAGCCAAGGCGAGTTGCAGGCCTCGAAGGGCTTGCGGTCGATCGCGCAGCGAAAGCTCGTACCCTCTCCCGTTGCGGAGAATGCAAACCTGGCCAGCGTGCTGCGGGCCGGCCGGTGCGGATGCTTGTCCAGCTTGGTCGCCGGGGGGAACGCGGCCGCCGGCGGAAGCTGTTGCGCTATGGGCGCCCCGGTGCTCTGCTGGCCGCCGAGAGGCGCGGGCTCAGGTTCCCCTGGGCCTTCTTCTTCGCCCGGTTCTTCTTCAGGCGGTCCTTCGGAGTCGTAGGTCGCCTTGTATTTGGTCGTGGCGGGGCCGGCGACGATCGCGTGGCTGCGCGCACCGCCGTCTGACCAGCTGCTGAAAAGCGTGGTCGTTTCGTCGACGGTGGTGGTCGCCGGGGCGGAGAGTTCGAGGCCCCGGCCTTCGAGGGCGAGGATCGTGAAGGGGGCGGCTTTGGTCACCGTGGCGGCGCTCAGGGGGACGCCGGCCGGTTCCGATTCGAGCGTCAGCGAGATCGCCTTGAAGGTCAGCCTGGTCGTGTCTGAGGCGCCGCGGGCATCGGAGACGCGAAGCGCCACGGTGGTGCTCCCTGCGCTTGGGACCGGCACGGTCCTGGTCGCCGCGGAGGGGGCATCGAAGGAGCCGTCGTTGTTGAGGTCCCATTCGTATTGAGGCGTCTGGCCGGGGTCGGTGGAGGTCGATCCGTCGAGGTCTGCCTGCAGTTCGCCCCCCGGGCTCCAGTGCTCTGCCACTGTTAGATTGGCGTCGGGCGCCGAATAGCCGGCCTTGTACTTGCTCGTCGCAGGGCCGGCGGTGACCGTGTGAACGCGTTCGCCGCCGTCGGACCAGCCCTCGAAGACATAGGTGGTTTCGCCGACTTTCGCTGTCGAGGGCGCCGAGAGGGTAAATTTGGAGCCTTCGATCGCCGACACCGGGAACGGCGTGGCCTGGGTCAGCAGACCCGCGGTGAGGGTCAGGCCCGGCGGTTCGGATTCGATCTCGAGGGCGACCGCCTTCGGGTTGAGGTTGATCGATTTGCTCGCCTGAAGGCCCCGTGAGTCGGTCGCCGTGAGGGTCAGTTCGATGTGCGAGGGAAGGTCGTGATCGGGTGCGATCAGCGTGCCTTCGGCGACCGCGGGGAAGGCCTGCAGTGGGTGCGCGTGGCAGGCGGAGGGGCAGTGAAAGAGACGGGAGTTCCAGTCGAGGCTGGTCGAGGGCACGGTCCCGTCCTGTTCGTCGGAGGCGGTCCCAGCGAAGTGGATCGGCTGGCCGACCGTCCATTCGATGCTCGGGCTCGGTTCGCCGATCGATGGTTTCGGCGGCGTGTCCCCCGGATAGACGGTGACCCGGGCGACGCTGCTCGCGCCCTTGGTGTCTTTGACGCGCACCGCGACGACGTGGTTTTTGGAGTCGTTGAAAGTCTTGACCTTGGTCGCTTCTTTCCCCGGGCTGCTGAAGGTCCCGCTGCCGGTCAGGTCCCATTCGTAGCTCAGCGCTTCGCCGTCCGCGTCCGTGGACCCGGAGGCGTTGAGGTGCACTTCGAGCGGCGCCGGCCCCCATTCACGATCGACCGTGAGCCTGGCGACCGGCGGCTGGTTGCCCGACGAGTAGGTGATCTTGTGAATCGAGCCCGAGCTCGGCGTGTATTCCGCGCCTTCGAAGAGCACCGTGTAGTAGAGCGAGCCTTCCGGCCCTTCCTCGATGTCGACCCCGGGATAGCCGCCTTCGGTGAGGAAGGGCATCGTGGTCGACGGGTCGGGTCGCCCGTCCCCGCCAGGGAACATCACGTAGATGCAGCCGCGCACCGAGTCGGCGAAGAAGAGCGCTCCTTTGTAGGACGCCGGCAGCGACGAGCCCTGGTTGAAGGCGATCCCGGTGATCGCCGAGCCGTACTGATCGGGGCAAGAATCTTCCGGCGTCACAGGCACGCCGTGCTTGTAGGCGAAGAACGGCGGCGAGGTGGAGCCGGGTGCTTCGTAGAGCGCTTTGCACACGTTCAGCCCGAGGCCCGAGAAGGCAGGGTTCGGTTCCGTCCCCTCGTAGCACGGCCAGCCGGAGTTGTAGGCCACGTCGGGAACGGTGGAAAAGCGGTCGATCTCCTCATAGGTTCCCCAGCCGACGTTGTCGACGTAGACCTCATTGGTCAGTGAGTCGATCGCGAACCTGAACGGGTTGCGCATGCCGAGGGCGACGATCCGGCGCCGGTTCGGGTTGGAACTGGCGCCCATCGGGTTGTCGGGAAGGCCCGCCCCGGTTTCGGGGTCGATCCGGATGATCTTGCCGTCGAGGCTTTCCGTGTTCTGCGAGCGCAGCGAGCCGCCCTGCGCTGTCGGCGGTTTCAGCGCTTCGCCGACTTTCCCGGGCGGGTCCCCGCACTGGTTCTTCTGCGGCCAGCCGAACTGACCGTAGTCGGCCGAGTTGAAGCTGGCGCCCTCGCCAGCGCTGGCAAAGAGGTCTCCTTCGGGCCCGAAGTTGAGGTCGCCGATCGAGTGCGAGGAAAACTGCTGACACCAATCTTCGACCAGAACTTTCTGGGCGGGAGCGGAGGCTTCGGGCGCTGCGTGACTGCCTTCGGCAGTGAGGCGGACGAGACGACCGCTGACCGGACAGGCGTCGACGTCGGCGCTTTCGGGCTTCGGACAGGGATCGCCTTCCGTCCCCGCCGTGCCCCACTTCGGCGCGGGCGCCGCTTCGCCAAGCAGGTGGTCGTAGGTGTAGAGGACGTAGACGTAGGGCTTTTCGGGGAAGTGCGGGTCCAGCGCCATGCCGAGGATGCCCCGGTCACCGTTGTCGTAGACCTGGGTGCGCAGGTCGGCGAAGAGGGTCGGACTGGCGTCCGCGAGGCCGTCGTAGGCAAGGATTCGGCCTTTTCGCTGGGCGACGAAGACCTCACCGTTCGGAGCAAAACGGATCGCCGTCGGTTCGTCCATGCCCGGGTGCCCGAGGCCTTCAAAGGGCGCTTTTGTGTCCTGGAAGCCAGCCGGCAACGTCACAGCGCCGGCGCCGCTCGCGCCCGATGCCGCCACGCCGGCGACAGCCAGCAGGCAGACAGCCAGCAGGCGCGCTTGCATCATGGCCCGGGGACGATGCCCGCGGACCCTCGCTATCGATCTCTGGCCGGGTGTCACCGGAAAAGACAACGTTCTTGGCGACGCTGCCCTTCTTCGTGACCTCGTCGGTGGGCTTGACCCGCTCGCGAGTGTCCGGGTCGCCCTGGCGCGCAACGCCAAGCTCATGAGCGCTCGAGCGGCGCCATTGTCAGACCGGCCGCCTCGAGCTGCTGCCAGTAGTGCTCGGCCGGCTCGCGCTGGCCCGACCAGACGATCGCCTGGCCCTTGCTGTCGATGCTCTCGGCAAACCTGTGGCCCTGGTCCAGGGTGACGCCGGGCAGGACGCGGGCCAGTGTCTCGGCGACGTGGTCGAAGGTGTTGTGATTGTCGTTGCGGACGATCACGCGCCAGTCCCCGCCCAGGCCCGATCCCGGCCCTCCAGTGCGTGGCCTCTCCACGGTCGTCGTCGACATCGCTCCGCATTATGCGGAAGTTCTGCCCAGCCGTCAGGTCATCGCCTTACAACTGCCGATTCGGTCAATAGTCCACTTAACTACTCAAATTAGTTATCTGCCCTAGACTTTGGCCAGAACCCCGTAAACCACTCTGGAGAACCGGATCGCGATGGCTCCGCGTCCAATTTCGATCGATCAGCGCCTGGCCAAGGCCCTGTCCAGCCCGTTGCGAGCACGAGCGCTGACCTTGATCGCCGAAGGCACCGCCAGTCCCAAGGCGATCGCCGGCGAGCTCGATCTCGACGTTCGCGGCGTCGCCTACCACGTCCGGGTGCTGCGCGAGCTGGGCTGTATCGAGCTGGCCGAAACGAAGCAGCGCCGCGGCGCGATCGAACATATCTACCGTGTCGTCGACCGGGCGCTGGAGAAGGAGAAGGACTAGAAGGGACTGGGAACGCGCACGACGACGTCATCGACGCTCGCCTGCGCCCCTTTTGCGCTCTTGGCCGAGCCGACCGAGAAGCCCGAGGCCCGGCCGGTGAGGTCACCGGCACCTTCGTCGGTAGCTTCGGCGACGAGCTTGCCGCCGATGAAGGCGAGCAGCTGGCAATTGCCGCGCGCATCGCCCGAGGTCACGTTGAGGGCCTGCAGCCGCAGCTGGTTGGCTTTATCGGCGCCGCCGATACCAGCGAGGTTCTTCTCGATCGCGAGATATTCGACCGTGCCGTCGGCGAGCACCTTGCGAACCTGCGCCTTGCGCTGCAGCGGATAGACCGCGAGCTGGTAGCGAGCACCGCCGCCGGCGCGCAGGTCGACGGACAGGTAGGCCGAGCGCTGTATCGGCTTCGGGGTCTTGCTGAGCAGGGTCTCGGTGGCGGCTATCTCGAGGTCGCGGCCCAGCACCGGGGTACGGTAGGAGCACTCCTTGGTTTCCTTGCCGACGACGATCAGGAAGGCACCGTCAGAGCCACTGCGCCCGCAGCGCTTGCCGGAGAGCTTGACCACCTGAGCAAGCTGGCTCTTCGATTCCATGCTGTTGCGGTAAATGCCGATCAGGGCCGCGCCGGCACCGGAGGCAAAGGCCAGGGCGCCGGCGAACAGCAGGGCAAAAACGGCTGTGCGCAGCAATCTCATCGCTCGCAGCCTAAACACAGCCCAGGGGGAAAGCTGCGGCCCAGATGCGCATGAACGACGGATTTCGAGCCAAGCCAAATATCATTGGTCGCGTGAGCGAGCACCGACTTCCCGAGCGCGACCGCCCCTGGGTGATGCGCACCTACGCCGGGCACTCCGACGCCAAGCGCTCGAACGAGCTCTACCGCGGCAACCTCGCCAAGGGCCAGACCGGCCTCTCCGTCGCCTTCGATCTGCCGACCCAGACCGGCTACGACCCCGACCACGTCCTCGCCCGCGGCGAGGTCGGCAAGGTCGGCGTCTCGATCGCTCACAAGGGCGACATGCATCAGCTGCTCGACGGGATCCCGCTCGACGAGATGAACACTTCGATGACGATCAACGCGACCGCGGCCTGGCTACTCGGCCTCTACGTCACCGTCGCCGAGGAGAACGGCGTCGAGCGCGCACAGCTCAAAGGCACGACCCAGAACGACATCATCAAGGAGTACCTCTCGCGCGGCACCTACGCCTTCCCCCCCGAGCCCTCGATGCGACTGATCGCCGACATGGTCGCCTTCAGCGTCAACGAGGTGCCGAGCTGGAACCCGACCAACATCTGCAGCTACCACCTGCAGGAGGCCGGGGCCACGCCGGTGCAGGAGATCGCCTACGCGCTCTCCACCGGGATCGCCGTGCTCGACGAGGTCAAGGCCCGCGGCCAGGTCGCCGAGGCCGACTTCCCCACCGTCTTCGGCCGCATCTCCTTCTTCGTCAACGCCGGCATCCGCCTGGTCGAGGAGATCGCCAAGCTGCGCGCGATGGGCCGGCTCTGGAACGAGATCGGCCGCCAGCGCTACGGCGTCACCGATGAGAAAATGCTGCGCTTCCGCTACGGCGTCCAGGTCAACTCGCTCGGCCTGACCGAGGCCCAGCCGGAGAACAACATCCAGCGGATCGTGGTCGAGGCGCTGGCGGTGACGCTGAGCCGCGACGCCCGCGCCCGCGCCCTGCAACTACCCGCCTGGAACGAGGCGATGGGGCTCCCCCGCCCCTGGGATCAGCAGTGGAGCCTGCGGATCCAGCAGGTACTGGCCAACGAGACCGACCTGCTCGAGTACCCCGACATCTTCGAGGGCTCGGTGGTGATGGATGGCTTGGTCGAGGAGCTCTGCGAGGGTGCCCGCGCCGAGATGGCGGTGGTCGAGGAGCACGGCGGCGCGGTCAAAGCCGTCCCCTACATGAAGTCCCGCCTGGTCGAGTCCCACCGCGAACGGGTGGCTCGGATCGAGGCCGGCGAGCAGAAAGTCGTCGGCCAGAACAGCTTCACCGAGAGCGAGGACTCACCGCTGACCGCCGGCGCCGACGGCGGCATCCTCACCCCCGATCCCGAGGTCGAGCGCGAACGGGTCGAGGCGCTGGAGAAGTGGAAGGCCGAACGCGACGAGGACGCCGCGCAGGCGGCGCTGGCGGAGCTCGGTCGGGTCGCCGGCGACGACGGCCAGAACATCATGCCGGCGACGATCGCCGCCGCCAAGGCGGGCGCCACGACCGGCGAGTGGGCCGAGGTGCTGCGCGAGGCTTTCGGCGCTTACCGGGGCCCGACCGGCGTCAGCGGCGCCGCGCCGGCCGCCGATCGCGAGCAGCTGGAGGCGATCCGCGCCAAGGTCGACGAGGTCTCCGGGCAGATCGGCCACCGGATCAAGATCCTGGTCGGCAAGCCCGGCCTCGACGGTCACTCCAACGGCTCCGAGCAGATCGCCCTGCGCGCCCGCGACGCGGGCATGGAGGTGATCTACCAAGGCATCCGCCTCACCCCCGAGGAGATCGCCGAGTCGGCCCTGCAGGAGGACGTCGACGTGGTCGGCCTCTCGATCCTTTCCGGCTCCCACCTCGAGCTGATTCCCGAGGTCGTGCGGCTACTCGAGGCGGAGGAAGTCAAGGTGCCCGTTGTAGTCGGCGGGATCATCCCTGTGGCCGACGCCGAGCGGCTGCGGGCCGCGGGCGTCGACGGCGTCTACACGCCGAAGGACTTCGACATCAACAAGATCATGAGCGAGATCGTCGATTTGGTCGCCCGTTGCGCCAAAGCACCGGCCGCCGCCTGATCGCCTTCGTCGCCAGATCGCACAACTTGGCCGATCGGCCATAGCGCCGAAGCGATGGACCCGCGACAATGGAGCGATGAGCTCGCTCAACGGAGACCGCTCGGCCTGGCTGCGCTGCTACCGCTGCTGGTCGCAGAGCCTCGAGATCCAGATCCACTACGACGCGATCCGCCGCGTCGATCCGGAGAGCGGCATCCTCGCCGAGGGCATCGACGAGGTCCAGGAGGCCCTGGTCCAGTGCGTCGACTGCATGCACGACCAGCCCCACCTGACCTTCCAGGACAACCACGTCGTGCCGATCGAGGACCGCTGGGAACGGATGGTCGCCGGTACCCCCTGGGTCGCCTCCTGCACGGTCCGGGTCGACCAGGACCGGGTCGAGACCTGCTCGGGCTCGGAAGCGACCGAGTTCCTCACCTACGGCGCCTTCGGCGAGGCCGGAGTGCGGGAGTTCTTCACCCACGTCCGCTTCCACAAGCACGATGAGGAGCAGATCGTGATCCACATGCTGGTCGAGCTCTACGCCCGCTCCGCCGAAGAGGCCACGGACGTGCTCGAAGCAGCAGCCCACGGCCCCCTGGAGATCACCTCCCTGGCCGAGGAGTCGCGCCCCCCCGCTCACGCGAGCGGCGAGGCACACTGACTCGCCAGCCAGCCCGAACTGCATCAGATTTCCTGCCCAGTAGCCCGGAAATTTGATGCGGTTCGGAGTACTGGGTTGGGGGGCGGTACACGCACGACACCATGCCGCGCTGCGCCACACGCGTGGCGCGCAGAGAGTCCCGACTATGTGCGGAATCCGCGCGGGAGCGCGGATTCGGGCTACTCGACGTCGCCCTCGGGCCTTGGGGCCTCACCTGGGTTCTTGCGGGGCACGAGCACCAGGCGCTTGAACTCGGCTACCAAGACGCCGTCCTGGTTTAGGACTCGGGTTTGGACCTTGACCACGCCGCGGTCGGGCTTTGACTTGGAGGGCTTGACCTCGAGCACCTCGGTCTCGCAGAAGAGGGTGTCGCCGTGGAAGACCGGGTTGGGGTGGCTGAGGTCCTCGGTTGCCAGGTTGGCGATCGCCTTGCCGGAGACGTCGGAGACCGACATGCCCAGGGCGAGCGAGTAGACGAGTGGGCCGACGACAACGTTGCGGCCCTGCTGGGAGCCCGCCGCGTAGATGTCGTTGAGGTGCAGCGGGTGGTGGTTCATCGTGATCAGGCAGAAGAGATGGTCGTCGGACTCGGTCACGGTCTTCGCCGGCCAGTGCTTGTAGATCGCGCCGACCTCGAACTCCTCGAGGTAGCGGCCGTAGGCGTGGGCGCCGGACGCCTCGCGCTCGGCCTGGTCGGTGGTCAACTCGTAGGACTGCTCACTCATCTTTCGGGAATCTCCTCTGGGTGTTGGACGGCGCGGGATGCTATCCGCGCCTGCAGGTTCGGGGCGCGCTCAGTGGGCCTTTTTGAGCCGGGCGCGTTCCTCGTGGCGTTCGACCACCTGGGCAATCAGCTTCTTCACGTTGGAGTCGCCGGTCGCCTTGATGTGGCCCGTCTCATAGGCCTTGCGGTAGCTCTTTACCGTGCCGTTTTCGGCCAGCTCATTGAACTGGGGCCGGTCGATCTGGACCAGCACCCGCTCATTCTGGGATAGGTCCTTCTTGATGATCGGCCCCGGCACCTCGACGTGGTAGAGCTGGATGTCGTGTTTGGCCTTCAGTTCCAGGCCGAAGACCAATTTCAGCTTTTGCAGCGCAGGAACCTCGGCCTGAAATCGCTCGATGGCGGTTTTGATCAGGTCCGGGGTCGATGCCATGCGTTTAGAGGCTCCTCATCTAGATCTTGTGCCTTTGCAAGAGCTTCTTGCCGATCACCATGCGCTGAATCTCCGAGGTGCCCTCGCCGATCAGCAGCAGCGGCGCGTCGCGGTAGAGGCGCTCGATCTCGTACTCCTTCGAGTAGCCGTAGCCGCCGTGGATGCGGAAGCACTCCTCGACGCACTCCTTGCCGGTCTCCGAGGCGAGCAGCTTGGCCATCCCGGCCTCGAGGTCGGAGCGCGCGCCGGCGTCCTTCATCCGCGCCGCCTTGCGGGTGAGGAGGCGGGCGGCCTCGATCTTGGTCGCCATGTCGGCGAGCTTGAACTGGATCGCCTGGTGCTGGGCGATCGGCTTGCCGAAGGTCTTGCGCTCCTGGCTGTAGCGCAGGGCCAGCTCGAGCGCGCGCTGGGCGATGCCGACGCCGCGGGCGGCGACGTTGACGCGACCGACCTCGAGCGCGTCCATCATCTGCACGAAGCCCTGTCCGACACCCGCCTCCTCGCCGCCGAGCACGCGCTCGGCGGGACAGCGGTAGCCGTCGTAGACGAGCTCGGTCGACTCGACGCCCTTGTAGCCCATCTTCTTGATCTTTGGCGGCACGTTGAGACCCTTGAAGTCGCCCTCGTTGATTTCCGCCCAGGGCTCCTTCTCGGTGATGAAGCAGGTCATCCCTTTGTAGGCCGGTTCAGCCTTGGGGTCGGTCTTCATCAAGACGAAGACGACGCTGGAGCCGAGGCCGTTGGTGACCCACATCTTCTGGCCGTTGAGCTCCCACTTGCCGTCGTCGCCCTTCTTGGCGGTGGCCTTGATGCCCTGGACGTCGGAGCCGACCTCGGGCTCGGAGAGCGAGAAGGCGGCGCGGATCTCACCGGTCGCCATCTTCGGCAGGAAGTACTCCTTCTGCTCGTCGGTGCCGAACTTCATCAAGAGGTAGGAGCCGATGAAGTGGGTGTTGACGACGCCGGAGATCGAGATCCAGCCGCGCGAGAGCTCTTCGACGATCATCGCG
>DASYIY010000069.1:0-11320 GCA_035997045.1 Solirubrobacterales bacterium
CGCCTCGGGGCAGTAGGGGACGCCTTTGAGGGTCGCCGAGAAGCCCGGCGGGGTGGTTACGTTCAAGGCGCTGAGGAACTGATCGCCGTCTTGCCTGGTCAGCCTCAAGGCGAAGGGGGAATGAGCTCCTGCGGTGTTGCCTGCCGAGGCGGCTTCGAAGCCGGGGTTAAAGGGTCGGGCGGCTGGCGGGCAGGGTGCGCCGTTAGGGCCGCTGTCGATGTCGAAGAAGGTCTTCGAGCTCTGCTTGCCCAAGACCGCGTCCCAGGGGGTGAAGGTGGTGGTGATGCCGTAGGTGCCGCACTTTGTAGGTGTGGCGAGGGCTCCTCGCTCCGAGCCGAAGATGTGCAGGGAGAACTTCTGGAAGGGGGTCTCCGGCAGGTCTTCGAAGATCACCTTGAGCTGACCGGTTTTGAGATCGGGTTCGATCCTGCCCGCCAGCTTGACGTGGACGTTGAAGCCGTCGGCGACCAGGAAGATCCGGTAGCGGTTGCCGGGCAGGGGCTTGCCGAGGTAGAGGTAGCCCGGCAGGGGTCCCGGTAGCAGGGCGGTTTCGATGTTCAGGGTGCCGACCTTGGAGCTCTCGGGGCACTGGGCGGCGTTTGTGGTGCCGAAGCTCGCTTCGGCATCCGAGCAGGCACTCTTGCCGTCGGCGGCGTTGGAGTTGATCGAGAAGCCTTCGGGCAGGAGCATTTCGGTGCCCCTGATCTCCAAGGGAGAGGGGACCGTGGGGCTCTCGAACTGGGGCACGGTCAGCTCCACGTCTAGGCCCGAGGGGCTGTCGGTCGCATCGCTGCTGGGGCGTGCGGCCAGGGACGGGTTGAAGCTCAGCACATCGCAGCCGGTTACTTCGGCGAAGGGGGCCGTGGCGCTGGTTTCCCCGCCGTCGTAGGAGAGGACGTCGATGCCGCTTTGGGCCGCTTCGCCACAGGCGGTCGGGTTCTCGATGAAGGGTTCGGGGGAGCTGTTGGAAGGGATCGCCCGGCCATACTTGCCGATCCCGATGCACTGCAGCACGGCGGATTCGGGGCCGGTGGGCGGCGCGTCTGGTTCGGCCACGTTCGGGGTGGTGATCACACTGCTCTCGTCGCAGAGTTGCGCGCCGGGGCGGGAGGTTCCTTCCAAGCCGAACCTCAGCCGGTCGTGGCTGTGATCTGCCGGCACCCCCCAAAGGATCTGATTGGCGAAGCGCAAGGGCAGCAGATCGGGGACCGCGATCCTGGTATCCAGGCCGTAATCGCTTCCAGTCCGCGCGCCGAAGCTCTCGAAGATCTGGTTGCCGAAGACCTCGAAGGCAAGCAGGCCGGCCTCGCCTTCACGCGGCACCATGTTGTAGACGGGAGAGGTAAACGAAAGGGTGGTGACCATCACCTCGACGACCCCGACCTGCGAGTCGGATGGACAGGAGGTGGCAGCGAACTGAACCGTCGTGCAGCGGGGGGCTGCGTGCGGATTGCCGACCAAGCCTCGCGGCGCATGGACGGTGACGAAGCGCGCGTTCTGGCAATCGCAGGGAGTGTTGACACCTTCCTCTTCAAGCTGCGCCTGGCTGTTCTTCAGCGAGAAGGCGATCTGCAGGTCGGGGTGACCCCCGGCCTGATGGTTAGAGGGCAGGATTCCGAAATTCAGGATCGGCACGTCAGCCACCGCGCCCGGTGCCAAGACAAGGCCGAGCAGAGCAAGCGCCAGAGCTCCAATCGTTACCCGCCGTCTCATCGTGCGCCTCCCGTTCGGTGCTTGGCGGTTCGGTTCGAGCCGCGCTTGTGCTTTCGCTGCTTCTTCTTGTGGTGTTTTTGCTTGTGGATGCTGGGCGCATTGCCGCCGACCCCAAGTGCGGCCGCGGTCCCGCTCGCCAGCGGTGGGGGCGGCGGCGCAGTCTGACCGTGGCATTCATCGGCCGCGGCGCAGGGGGCGGGGGGCGGAACGAAGGGGAAGCCGCCGTTGGTGCGAGCGTCATAGAACTTCAGCTGGGCGCCGTTTCGGTCCTGGCCGACCAGGGTGTCCAATGTGCCGAAGTAGACGTCGACCCCATCCGCGCTGACCCCGTAAAGGCCGGGTCCGGTCAATCTCAAGGTTCCAAATGCATTGGCACCGGTGCCGGTGCCGGTGGTGATCAGCTGCGGGCGACCATCGACGAACTCGTAAACATCGCGACCGGTGGGCTTACCGAAATCTTCGATCCCGGCGTTGGTGTCCCTCCTCTCGAGAGGCTCAGTGGTGGCGAAGAAGACGCGGCCATCGTCGCTGATGAAGCGGCCCCCCTGGCTGCCCAGCACGTCATCGGCAGGAGCCGAACCATCGGGGCGACAGGAGACGCAGATGACCTTTTCGGCTTCGGCGTCATAGCGATACATCTCCGCGAAGCCATGGCTGTCGTAGGCGGTGAGATTGGTGGTTGTGACGAAGGCGGCGAAGCGCCCGTCTGGTGTGACCTGCAGCCTGCCGAGGGCGCCACTGCTGCAGGCCAGCACCTGAAACGATGCCGGCAAGCAATACGGATCGTCCTCGAGCGTCGCCACGTGGCGCACGCTTCCGGCGCGGTAGACGTAGAGGTTCTCTTTGCCCGGCGCCCCCTTTCCCGCCACCAACTGCTCTGGCGAGTAAAAGTAAATGTCGCCGCTTTTGGCCGCGATCGCGTTGTCGGTGTAGCCGGGATTGGTGGCATGTTCCACGGCCCAGGTACCCAAACCGCCCTGATTCCCGGCGGCCGTCGAGATACTCGAGTCGTCATAGGTCTTTATGTCGCAGTCGCTCGTCCAGGTCGAGGCGCAGTTGTCGGTGTTTCCGACGGAGCCCGAATCGCCCGCCGAGATCCGGGTCAGCTGCGGGCTGCCACCGTTCTCACTCCACATGTAGAGGTCGGTGCTGGTGTCAGTGTCGTCTCCGGTCAGCTGTTCGTCTGAGGTGAAATAGACCTTTGTGCCATCGGGCGTCGCCCCGATGTATTTGACCGCCTTGCCCGCCGAAACGTCATAGGTGACGGCATCGTCCACCCGCATGAAAAGGTGGGTCGGCTGTGTCAGGATCGGACAATATAGGTGGTCGTTATCGCCCCCTCCAAAGGGAAAGTTCACCTGTTTGCACGCCGGCTTAGTCGCGGTACCCATCAGGACGTGGGAGCCGTTTGCGGAGACTGCCGGAAACTGGATCAGCTCATCGGGACCGGCTTTGGCGCCCGGCTCCTGCCCGATCGGAGCGCCGCCGGGCAGTTTTGAGATCAGCTTCAGAGTGTTGTGTGCAGTGTCATTGTCGTAGGCCGACCCCGGTGCCGCGGTGAGACCGCCTTCGCCGAAGAGGCCCGCCTGGGTCGAGAAGACGAAGTGGTTGAGATCTTTCGAGGCGTCGACGTAGGTACTGCAGAAGTAGGAGACCGGGATGTTGGCGTTGAAGTCAGCCGGATAGGGCTGGACGCTGGGGTTCTGTGGACAGGCGAAGCTTTCTTCGGCGCCGGACACGTCCGCGGTCGAGGTCGGCCAGCGATCGAGGAAGTCCCCGTGCGCGTTCCATAGATAGGGGGCGTTGGATCCCTGAGCCGCCGAGTTGTTGTCCTGGAACCTGATGGCGCCGAACCAACCGAAGGCGCACTCCAGCGGGTTGCCGAGATTCCAGTCGATGATGCGATTGAGGCCGGGGTCGGCCATAACGTCGTTCTGAATCGTCGTCGGTGGCCCGGAGCCGCTGGGGAGCGGGCGCCCGCCCGCACAGCCCGCTTCTTCGGAAGAGGGGCCTACGTAGCGGCTGCTCCAGCCGCTGGTGCCCCGCGTGGCCACATAGAGGTCGCCGACGGTGTCGATCGGGTTACGGCCCGAACCGGGAATCGCGGCGAGCTGGCCGACGAAGGCCAGCCGCGGCGGGTTGGAGGCATAGGGGCTCTGCGGCCCTCCGGTGTAGAGAGTGGTGCCGCCTGCGTCTTCGGGCGAGACCAGCTCGTAGGCGCGACAGTCGGGCAGGTAGGCGGTGCGGGTCTGCTGGCGCACGGTCTGGTTGGGGCAGACCGGCGGATGGAAGGTAAAGGTCTGATCGGGGCTGATGGTGGTGCCGCTTGCGTTGGTGGCGATCGCCCGGAAGTGGTAAACGGCGTCCTGCAGGCCTTCAACGTGATCCTGCACCGCTTCGCCTTCGTGCGATTCGCCGATGCTGGTCTCGGGCGTGCTCTGGCCGTAGGCCGGAGTGGTCCCGTACTCGAAGTGGTAACTGGTCGCCGTTCCCCGCGGGTTGATCGTCGCGTTCAGGTCGGCTGAGCTGACGGCAACGTTGCTGGAAGAGACTGCCTTGATCTCCGGTGCAGCCGGAAGCGTCGTGAAGTTCTTCGTTTCTTCGACCGTGGCGGTGAAGGGCTTCACCGCCACGACTCTCAGTTCGTAATCGGTTTTCGGCTCGAGCCCGGCGACGCCAGTGCTGAAAGGAATGGCGCTGGTGCCGCTACCAATTGGAACATCAGGGGTATATGCGGTCCAGGTCGTCTCCGCTGCCTTTTTGAACTCGACCCTGTAGGTGGTTCTGGGAACGCTTGGCGTACCGGTTGTGTCCGGGTAGCTGACCCCCGGCCCGTTGGGGTTGATCGTTCCCGAAATCGTTCCGCCGTCGGCGCCGATGCTCGAAACCGGATCGAGCACCAAGCTCGGCGGCGGCCCTTGCGGTCCGAAAACGTTGAGGCGAGGGTTCTGTCGTTCATCGTTTTGGTTGAGCAAATAAGGGTGCCCGGTGCTCTGGTTGACCGTGAGAGTCGATCGGCGATTGGCGCTTTCCGCGACGGCCTTAAGTCCGGTGCAGGGATCGCTGGTTCCAAGCTCCGTGCCACTCGAGTCGAACTCTTGGACCCGAATCTCGGGCGGCGATGCAAGCCCGTCCGAGCATTCTGCGTAGGCATCGGGGAAGTTCTTGGCGATGAAGACGTGGTCGCCGGGACCGGTCGCGATATCTACCGGCGCGTCGAGATCGAGTTCTTCGCCGGACCCGAGCGCCGTTTGAGGGAGAGTCCCATTCGCCCCGCCACCGGCGACCGTTGCCACGCTTGCTGTGTTGGCATCCGCCCCGCTACCGCCACTCAGCGGCGTCGCCCCGTCGGCGGCGACGATCTGAGGTGGATCGGTGCGCACCAGCGGCCCGCCATCGAACGTGATCAGGTACGGGGACGAACCGGTGACGCTGACGGAACCGCCATCGGTGTTGACCGAAGGGAGAGCGTTGAGCGCCGATTCGACTTCGCCGGCGCTGGCGTTGTAGGGGAGGTCGGCGGTGGTTTCGAGCCGGTTGGAGCGGATGCCTCTGGTCGTAAATCCACTGGTGAAGCCGAACGGCTCAGACATAGTGAGCGTGTTGGGACCAACCGCCACAATATGAGTCGCGAAAGTGAAACCGCCGTTACTTCGCAACGGCTGGCCGGCCACGAATTCGCCGGTGGCGGTATTGACGTTGGTCACCACTCTGGAGCCCTCGGTGAAATCGCCGGTGCCGGTAGTTCCGTCGAGTTCGACTCCAAGGGTCAGGTGGAACTGTCCGCCGCCGGCGTTGACCGTGACCGCCTGGGTCTCGTCGCCCCCGAAGGGAGAGGGGGTGAGGTCGAGATCGGCGGCAGGGGTGAATTTCTGAACTCTGTGAACTTCGACCGGAAATCGTACATTTTCAACTGTGTAGATCGCACCGCTCGAATCCTCGGCGATACCTTGAAGGACCGAGAACTGCCCGAGCCCCGAACCTTCGGAGCCCGCTTTGCAGATATCGCCCGATTCGGCCGTGCAGACCTCGAAGCCAGTGGAGGGTTCGGTGGCGTCGACATCCCAGCCGAAGGCGCGGACGAACGCACCTTCGGAGCTGTACTCCTGCACCCGATTGAGATTGCTGACGAGCACATCGCCGGCATTGGGCGCGCCGGCCGGCGCCACGGCGAGCTGCACGCCAGAGTGGTGGAGAAACAGGGGCCCCAGGGCGTTTGAACCCTGCTTACAGGCGTCGTCCGCTCTGCAAATCTCATGACCACCCCCGTTGACGACGGTCTCAATGTCGACAGATTTGCTGCCGCTGCTGATTTGCAGGCCGTTCGGATTGGAGACCAAGACCTCGTTGCTTCCGTCTTCGAGGTTATCGCCACCGAGTAGGCCGTGGAAGGTGATCGCGTAGGGACTGGAGCCGGTCAGGTCGCCGGGGCCACCGGTAACCGTGACCGAGCTGTAGTTACCGCCGATTTCTTTGAGGTTGTTCAGCGCCGCTTCGACCGCTGCCGGGGCGGCGTTGTAGGGGAGTGGCGGAGTGCTCTCAACCGCCCCGGAGGCGCTCCGATATCCGAGTGTGAAAGTGCCGCCATCGGCGACGACGGTGACGTTCTTTTGCTCGTTGACGTTGCTGTCGTCTGGACCCGAAGCGACGACGTCTTCGCCCCAGGCGCGCAGGGGCTGGCCGGTCGCCGAGTACTTCTCGATGGCTCCATTGTTGGCGACGTAGACATCGCCACTCACCTGATCGACGGCGACGCTTCCTGTCGACCCCGGGCCGGTGTCCTGGCACTCGTCTCCGGCCGCGAGATCGCAGATCTCGAATCCACTTCCCCCCGCGTTGATCGTGTAAGCGCTGACGGTGGCGCCGGCGCCGCTCAGCAGGGTGCTTCCGCCGGAGGCTTTCAGCTGCGGCTGGTTCTTGCCCGCGAGCGAGCCGCCGTCGAAGCTGACGATGTAGGGAGAGGTGCCGCCGGCATCGCCGGGGCCGCCGCTGACACTGACGCCTCCGGGGCCGATCGAGGGGAGCGCGTTGAGGGCGGATTCAACCTGTGCCGCGCCGGCGGTGGAGGCGATGTCAGCGGTCGTGTCGGCGCCAAAGGCGAGCTTGAAAGCGCCGCCGGTTGCGTCCACCCTCACCGCCTGCGTCTCGTCCGCTTGTCCGGGGCCGCTTTTGACGGTGTCGGTACCCCACATGCGCTTGAGTTCGTCAGCGGCCGACAGCTGGCGAACGGCACTGTGATCGAATGTCTGGGAGATGAGATAGACATCTCCCAGAGAGGCCCCGCCGGTTCCGTCAGCGTTGACGTCTGCATCGGCCACCTTGACCGCGGCGGGTTTCTCCAGCGACCCGTCGAATTCCCCGCCCAGTTCGAAGTAGCCGACAAGGCCGGTGGAAGCCTGGGTCGTGGCGGCGACCGCCAGTACCACGAGGACGACAATCGAGAGGACAAGGAGCCAGCGAGAACGAAGTCGCCCTCGGGCGCTCCGCCGTGCCGTCGAGATCGAAGCTGCATCGCCACCGCGTTCGCGGCGGGCCGAAGCCGACGGTTTCCTCACGAATACCTCTCCTTGTCCCGTGAGCCCCTCTGCCCGCCGCTTCCCTTAGCGGCTTCCTCGAGGCTCGGTTGTCCCTAAGTCCCTGTGGCGTTCCGCTCGCATCCCTTTGCGAACTGAACTACTTCGTACATCAACTGCGAGGGAATGAGAACAAACTTGTTTGCGAATGTCAAGGTCACGCGCGTTCCTTAAACGGGCTCGAACCAGCGCAAGCCAGTCGAAACGGCTCTGGAACAGGCGACGCGGCGGATCCGGGGCGCGGGCCTAGGGCGCGCGGGCAAGGTGCCGGAAGCGCGGGTTTTCTCTAGCGGCGGCGCGAGCGCTTCTTGGCGGGCTTCTTCTCGCCCTGCGCCGACTGGCGCCGGGCGACGCTGCGGATCGTCCGCGCCATCGCCTTGTCGGTGGCCTCGGCCATCGCGATATGGAAGACGCCCATGAGGACGTCGGCACCGAGCGGGCGGGTGCGGTCGAGCGTTTCGCGCACTTTGGGCCAGTCGCCCTCGGGACGGCCAGCCCGGTCAAAGGGCTCCCAGACCTCCTCGAGGAAGAGGTCGGTGAAGAGCTGAGCGATGTCGTTGGCCTTGCGACGCAGCTTCTCGGCCGTGGCGAGGACGGCGTCGGGACTCATGCCAACCTCGGCCAGGGCGGCGGCGGCGGCCATCATGCGGGGGCTGATCACCTCGACCTTGCCGTCGGGGAGGGAGCGGATCGTGCCGAGCTTTTCGCCCCGTTCCAGCATCTCGAAGCCGCGCCCTTCTTCGACCTCCTTTTTCCAGAGCTCGGCCAGCTCGACCAGCTCGACGATTTCAGGCGCCTCCTCTTCGAAGGGGGCCCGCAGGGTGCGCGTGAAGCCGACGATCTCCGGCGCCGCGCCGTCGACGCCTTCGAGCATCCGCCGGATCGCCTCCAGATTGAGTCCCTCTTCCTGCATTTCGCGGGTCAGCGCGATCCGCGCGACGTGGTCCTGGTTGTAGTAGCCGGTGCGGCCGCGCACGACCGGCGGCGGCAGCAGGCCGCGGGTCTGGTGGGCGCGAATGTTGCGCACGGTCATTCCCGTCCGCTCGGCCAGCTCGCTGATCGTCATCTCGCCGTCGGCGGGCTTGTTCATCCCCTCATCGTAAGCGGCAAACGCTGACCGTTCATCTTTTCGGCCGCATCCGAGCAGAGGAAGGCGATCGCCTCGGCGAGCTGCTCGGCCGGGGTGAAAGTGGGGAAATCCTCGCCCGGATTCTCCTCCCGCATGCGCGGCGTGAGGATCGCGTCGACGACGACGATGTTGGCGGTCGCGCCGCTGCCTTCGAAGCCGTCGGCGAGCGCGAGGGTCCAGGCCTCGGCGGCGGCCTTGGCGGCGGCGTAGGCGGCGTTGGAGTTGGACGGAGCCTGCGCCTGCTTGGCCGAGACGAGGACGAAGCGGCCGGCGTCGCTGGCCAGCAGCGCGTCGTGGAAGGCCCGGGTCGTGTGCTGGACCGTGCGGATCAACAGGTCGTGCAGCAGCGCCCAGTCCTCAAGTGGCTCCTCGTGCAGCGGCTGTCCCCCACGCCAGCCACCGACCAGGTGCAGCAGCGCATCGACCCTCCCGAAGCGCTCGAGCAGCGCCGCGCACCAGTCGCGGGTCGCCCCCTCGTCGAGCAGGTCGACAGCCCGCCCGTCCCAGCGCTCCTCCGGGAGCGCCAGCCCAGCGCCTACAGCATCGGCGTGCTCCTGGGAGACGTCGGCCCCGGCGATCGTCGCCCCGGCCGCGGCCAGCCGCTCCGCGACGACCGGGCCAAGCCCGCCGGCAACGCCGGCAATTGCGACGACTCGACCGTTGAGTGAACTCACTCGCTGGACGCTATCGCGCCAGGGGGAGGATCAATGCGTTCGAGCACCACCCGGCCATCGCCATCGCTTTTCACGAGGAGTCGATCATCGTTCTGCAGCCCAGCGTCAATACAAGCTTGCTGTGGCAGCGTCACCCGCCGCTTCTGGTTGATGAGGCACTGCCCGGCTCGACCTCGCGAACGCTCGTATTTGGAGCGCTGGAAGCCCGGCCGGGGCCGAAATGGGGGAGGCAGGATTCGAACCTGCGAAGGCTGAGCCGGACGCTTTACAGGCGCCATCCGTTGACCGCTTGGATACTCCCCCGGCGGCGGCGATTCTATAGAGCGATCCTCGCCATAGACGAGCTGATCGATCGGCCGGCCGGGCTCAATCTCGAATTGAGAGTACTTGGGACCACCGAGAGTGATGGACGTGCGTGCCTCGAGCACCGTCGACGGAATGAACCATCTGCGGCCACTGCCTACGTGAGCGAAGAGGTAGTCAACGAGCGCAGGATCGACGCTCTTGACGGCCCCGCTCCAACTTCGGTTCCCGCCTCGGGTGACGATTGAAACCGCACTTCGTTCGTGCCCGTTGGGAGTTCTGACACGTTGGGTCGAGGTCTTCACCTGGATTCTCAATAGCCGACCATGCGCGCAAGCAACAAGGTCGACGTCAGGGCTATGACCAAACGGGATGAAGATCGTCGCGCCAACCGACGTCAACCACTCGATTGCAGACGCCTCACCGAGATCTCCCTGTTGCCCGCGATTGATTCTCCGCTCCACCAGCGAAAGAATACAATTGTATGTAGACAAAAGATTGCGGCGCTACGCGACGCCCAGCCGCTGCTTCATCTGCTCGTTGAAGGCGGTGAGGGCGGACATCGGGCGCATGAAGACGGTGAGGACGGCGACGCGGCCCTCGTCGTCGAGCTCGAGGAAGTCGATGCCCTCCAGCTCGCGGTCGCCGACGTTGGCCTTGAAGCGAAGGGCGACGGAGTTACCTTCGTGCAGCTCGTCTATATAGGTGAGGTCCTCGAGCGTGGCGGCGACGTGGGCGAGGACCTGGCTGACCATCTCGCGGCCCTCGAAGCCACGGAAGAGGATCGGGCTGTGCAGCTCGACGTCCTCGTGCAGGGTCTCGGTGAGCAGATCGAGGTTCTTGGCTTCGGCGGCGCGGCGGAACGGGTGCGGCTCGGGCATGGGGATACTCTACGGCCCGTGCCCAGCGACCACACCATCGCGCGAATCTCGAACTCGCTCGGGGCCACCGGGCTGCGCTGGACCGGCAAGCTCAACATCCCGCTCTACCGGCTCAGCGGCGGGCGGATCGGCGGCAGGGTCGGCCGGGCGCCGGTGTTGCTCCTCACCACCACCGGACGCAAGTCCGGTGAGCAGCGCACGGCGCCGGTCGTCTACCTCGCCGACGGCGAGAACGTGGTCGTGATCAACACCAACGCCGGCAACGCCAAGGTCCCAGCCTGGTCGCTGAACCTGAAGGCGAAGCCGGAGGGGGAAGTCGAGCTGGGGCGCCGACGCTACCCGGTCCGGGCTCGCATCGCCGAGGGCGAGGAGCGCGCCGGCCTCTGGCGCAAGCACAACGAGCAGTACGCCGGCTTCGATGACTACAAGGAGAAGCTCGACCGGGAGATCTCGGTGATCGTGCTCGAGCCGCGTTAGCTGGCTTCGCGCAGCATCTGCGCCTCGGGCAGGGCGCGCAGCTTCTTCAGCGTGTTGGTCTCGATCTGGCGGATCCGCTCGCGGGTGACGCCGAAGGTCCTCCCCACCTCCTCCAGGGTCAGCGGCTCCAGGCCGGAGAGCCCGTAGCGCAGCTCGATCACCTGGCGCTCGCGCTCGGGCAGGGCCTCGAGCGCCCGCCGCACCCCCTCGCGCTGCAGGTGCTCGCTCGCTTCCTCGAAGGGCTCGGCCACTTCATCGTCGGCGACGAAGTCGCCGAGCTCCGATTCGTCCTCGTCGCCGACCGGCTTCTCCAGCGAGACCGGCAGCTGCGAGACGCGCAGGATGTCGCGCACTTCGTCAAGCGGCCAGCGCAGCTCGGCGGCGATCTCGTGCGGCTCGGGCTCGCGGCCGAGCGACTGCACCATCGCGCGCTCGACGTGGGCGACCCGGTTCAGCTTCTCGACCATGTGGACGGGGATGCGGATCGTCCGCGCCTTGTCGGCGATCGCCCGCGTCACCGCCTGGCGGATCCACCAGGTCGCGTAGGTGGAGAACTTGTAGCCGCGGCGG
>DASYIY010000070.1:0-25964 GCA_035997045.1 Solirubrobacterales bacterium
GAGGTCGTTGATGCCGACGATGTCGTCGGCGTGGCCGGTGAAGGTGGTGCCGAGCACGGCGGCGACGCCGATCGTGTTCTCGTCGATCAGCGGCTCGACGTCATCGGGCCCGATCACGTACTTGCCCTCCTGCAGCGGCACGATCCGCGGCTCGACGTCGAAGTAGCGGCAGAACTTCTCCCAGACCACGTGCACGTCGCCGCCGAAGACCAGGTTCGGCTTGTCGACCGGTTGCGATGCGGCTTCGCGCCGCTGCTTCCACTTCCACTTCAGCGAGAGCGCGCCGAGCATGATCGCCTCAGAGGAGCCCTGGGTGCGGGCGCCGGTGGTCTCGCCCGGCGCGTTGAAGAGGTCAGCGAGCATGCGGATGCAGCGCTGCTCGATCTCGGCCGAGATCGGGTACTCGGCGTGGTCGATGAAGTTGCGGTAGAGGTTCTCCGCGATCAGCCGCTGCGCCTCGGGCTCCATCCAGGTGGTGACGAAGGTCGCCAGGTTGCGATTGGGATCTCCCTCGACGGCGAGTTCCTCGTCGACCAGGCGCATCGCGTCGAGAGCCGACATGCCGCTGGCCGGGAAGTCGCCATCGGGCGCGTCCTCGGTGAGGAAGCGGTTGCCGTAGAGCATTGCCGCCTCTTCGACGGTGGGGTGCTTGGTCATGGGGGTTCCTCGATCTCGATTGGCGCTAGCGGATGCAGCTCGCCCGGCGGGCTGGTCCGGCGAGGGTATCCCAAGCCGAGAGCGAGGATCTACCCGTAACGTCGCTCCATCGGCTGGAACGAGTGCCACCAGTCGCGGTCGAGCGTCGCCTGGCTGATCTGCTCGAGCACGAAGCCGTCCTCGTCGTGCAGCACATAGCTGACAACCGGCGGGTCGCGGCGCTCGTTGACCGCGAGGATGTGGGCGAGGAAGAGGTAGGGGGGACGGCTGATCCAGACATCGCCCGGGTGCGGCTGGGTTCTGGTGTCCGGACGTGGCATGTCCATGTCGCGCTCAATACCCGGGCCGGCGGCATCGAAACATCGGCGCCGGTTCGGTGGGCGAAGAGGTGGGTAGCGGGTGAGCGATAGGCAAACAAACGAGAGGAAGCGAGAGAGATGAGCGAGCAAGACCAGCAGCGCAAGCAGGAGCGACTCGTCGAGGAAGAGGCCGCGGCCGCAGCCGCCGAGGCCGGCGAGATCGGCGGCGAGGTGCCGAACGACACCGACGATCCATCCCAGCAAGCGTTGATCGAGGGCGGCGAGGGAGAGGCCGAGGGCTTCGAGCTCGCCGAGGAGAAGCTCGAGGAGATCGCCAGCCATGGCGACGAACACCGCTTCCCCGACCGCGACGCCCCGCCCGCCGAGGATCCCGAGAGCGCCGACTTCGGCGAGGCCGACGAGTCCTCCCATCCCGACGCGTAGGACGACCTCGGTCGCCGAGTAGCGTGAGGGTCCCAGAGAGCCTTCGAGAGGAGATTTGCCGATGACGGGAAGTGCCGATTTCAGCGCCGAGGAGTGGGACGTGGTGCGGGAGGGCCCGACCAGCGCCGGGATGATCGTCTCGACCGCACAGCGCGGCGGGACCTTCCGCGAGGTGATCGCGATGGCCAAGGCCTACGCGGAGGCACGCAAGGAGCACGGGGAGTCGGCGCTGCTCGACGAGCTGGTCTCGAGCAAGCCGGAGATGGACCACGCCAAGGCGCACTCGCCGGAGGAGCTGAAGGAGCACGGCCTGCAGCGGATTCGCGAAGCGATCGCCCTGCTCGAGCAGAAGGCGAGCGTCGAGGAGATCGGCGACTACCGCCTCTTCGTCATCTCGCTGGCAAATCGCGTGGCGGGCGCCAAGAAGGAGGGCGACGAGGCGGTCAGCGAGGCCGAGAGCGCGGCGATCGCCGAGATCGCCCAGGCGCTGGGCGGGGCGCAGTAGCGCCGGCTCGTTACGAGCGAGCCGAGCCTGAGGAGGCCCGAACGAGGCCGCGCCGAGCTGACCGGTCCCTAGGATTCAGGCATGTGCAGAAACATCAAGACCCTCTACAACTTCGATCCGCCCGCGACCGAGGACGAGGTCCAGTCCGCCGCGTTGCAGTACGTGCGCAAGATCAGCGGCTTCACCAAACCCTCGCAGGCCAACGCAGAGGCCTTCGAGCGGGCGGTGGACGCCGTCGCCGAGATCTCGGCGCAGCTACTGGGCGAACTGGTCACCGCGGCCCCGGCCAAGGACCGCGAGGTCGAGGCCGCCAAGGCCCGGGCCCGGTCCGAGCAGCGCTTCGCGGCGTAGCGGCGGCCGGTTCCTGAACCACGGCTAGTCTGGGCGCAATGGCGGGCCGCATCATCGTCTTCGGCGCAACCGGCTACACCGGTCGGCTGGTCTGCGAGCAGCTGCTGGCGCGCGGGCAGCTGCCGCTGCTGGCCGCACGCGACCGGGGGCGGCTGGAGGCGCTAGCCGGTGAGCTCGGCGGCCTCGACTCGGCGGTCGCCGACGTTTCGCGTCCGTCCAGCGTCGCCGAGCTGGTCGGGGCCGGCGACGTGCTGGTGAGCACGGTCGGCCCCTTCGCTCGCTGGGGCGACGCCGCCCTTGACGCGGCGATCGGCGCCGGCGCCCACTACGTCGACTCGACCGGCGAGCCGGCCTTCATCCGCCGCGTCTTCGAGCGGGAGGGGGCGCGTGCCGAGCGGGCCGGCGTCGGCCTGCTGACCGCCTTCGGCTACGACTGGGTGCCCGGCAACCTGGCCGGCGCGCTCGCCCTGCGCGACGCCGGCGACGCTGCCAGTGCGGTCCGGATCGGATACTTCCAACGCGGCGAGGTGGGGCCGGGCGGGATGAGCGGCGGCACCAAGGCATCCGCCGCCGGCGCCTTTCTGGAGCCCGGACATCGATGGCATGGTGGCAGGCTCGTGACTGAGCGGGGGGCGGCCCGGGTCCACAGCTTTGCGGTTTCGGGTCGCTCGCTGCCGGCGATCTCGACCGGGGGCAGCGAGGCTTTCGCATTGCCCAGGGTTCATCCCGGCCTGCAGGAGGTGGATGTCTACCTCGGTGGGTTCGGGGGCGCCTCGCGGGCGATATCGATCGCCTCGCTCGGAGTTGCCGGTGCCACCCGTATCCCCGGCGTCAAGCCGGTCCTGCAGAAAGCATTTGCCCGCATGATCAAAGGCTCGACCGGCGGGCCGAACGCCGAGCAACGAGGGCGCTCCGGCGCGGAGATCGTCGCCGAGGGGCTCGATTCGGCTGGCCGGGTCCTTGCCGAGGTTCGCCTCGGCGGCGTCGAGGCCTACACCTTCACCGGCGCGATCATCGCCTGGGCGGCGGAGCGCGCCGCGGCGGGTGGGCTCCAGGGCAGCGGCGCGCTCGGGCCGGTCGATGGGTTCGGCCTCGATGCGCTCGAGCAGGGCGTCGCCCAAGCCGGTCTGCGCCGGGCCTAGGCTTGCGACCCATGGGCGAGTTCCGCTACGAGGGTCACCGGATCGAGTACGACTCCTACGGGGAGGGCGAGCGCGTGGTCGTGCTCGTCCACGGGCTGCTGATGAACCGCCGCATGTACGAGCGCCTCGGGCCGGCGCTGGCGCGCGAGGGCAACCGGGTGATCTGCGTCGACCTGCTCGGGCACGGTCGCTCCGACCGGCCCGAGGACCTGCGGCTCTACTCGATGCCGCTCTTCGCCCGCCAGGTCGCGGCGCTGCTGGACCACCTGGAGCTGGGCTCGGCCGTCGTCGGCGGCACCTCGCTCGGCGCCAACGTCGCCCTGGAGCTGGCGGTGCGACAGCCCGAGCGCGTTCAGGGCCTCTTCATCGAGATGCCGGTGCTCGACAACGCGTTGCCGGCGGTCGCGGGCGCCTTCACCCCGGTGCTGCTCGGCCTGCGCATGGGCCGGCCGGTGTTCGAGCTGGCCTCGCGCCTCACCTCGCTCGTTCCCCGCACCAACTACCTCCTCGACATCGGCCTCGACTGGATCCGCCAGCGCCCCGGCCCCTCCGGGGCGGTGCTGGAGGGGCTGCTGCTGGGCGAGACCGCCCCGCACCGGGAAGAGCGGCTGAAGATCGAGCAGCCGGCCCTGATCGTCGGCCACTCGCGCGATCCGGTCCACCCCTTCAGCGATTCCGGGATGCTCGCCGAAGAGCTACCGAACGCCCGCCTGGTGGTGGCCAGCTCGATCTTCGAGTGGCGATTGACGCCGAAACGGCTCGACGCCGAGCTGGCGGCGTTCCTGGCGGAGACGGCTGTTCGCGATCGGCCTCTGGCCTGAATCGGAGCGATGCGTTAGGACGGACGCATGATGCGTCGAAAGAGGATTATTGCGAGTGGTGACGGTCGATCCACCGACGTTCGTCCTTTGGTACGCCTGGAGTTGCTAGCATGCACGGAAAATCTGGAGCGATCAAGAGATTGCGGACTCTCGGGAGGAGTCCCCGGATCCCTCGGGAGGGGTCCTACCCATAGCGCACCAGTGCCTTAATCGGTCAAAGGGCCGGCCTTAAAAGCCGGAGATCCGGGTTCGAGCCCCGGCTGGTGCATTGCCAATGGAATCGACACCGGCTATGGCGAGCAATCTCTTTGACCATCTCGACGAGGTGGCGACAGGCGGAGGCGAGCGCCCCCTGTGGGCGGCGCGGGCGCCATACGAGCCGCAGGATCGCTTCGACCTAATGCTGGTGCCCTGCGTCAAGGGTTGGCGGGACGACGCCGGCGCGCTGGCCGCCCTGGAGCGGATCGAAGCCGATTCGATCGTTGCCGAGGTGGATCGCGGTGACAAGCAGGTCTCGGTGAAGCTGACCAGCGCCTGGGTCGAGCAGACCGGCGCCGCGCTCACGTCCGGGGCGGCGGAGGAGTCGCCGCACGCCGACCTCGCCGCCGGGCGCAGCTTCGCGCTCAACTTCTGGGACGCCAACTCGACCAAGGCGCTGCACATCGGCCACCTGCGCAACCTCGCGCTCGGCAACGCGCTCGGCTCGGCGCTGACCGAGGCCGGCGGCAAGGTCGAGCGGCGCAGCATCATCTGCGACGTCGGCCGCAGCATGGGCGAGGCGATGGCCGGCGTGGTCAAGAGCGGACGCCACACGCAGTCCTCGCTCGAGGGCGGCGAGAAGAGCGACCATTTTGTCGGCGCCTGTTATGCCGAGTACGTCAAGTCTGGGCCCTCGCTGACCGGGCGCGACGACAACCCGGCCAGCTCGCTGACCCGCGAGGTCGACGTCCACAACGACAGCGCCGACGAGCTGCTGCAGCGCGTCCTCGATGGCGACCAGGCGGCGATCGAGCTCTGGTCGAAGACGCGCGCCTGGGTGATCACCGGCCAGCGCAAGACCCTGGCCCGGCTCGGCATCTCCTTCGACCGCGTCTTCTTCGAGTCCGACTTCCTGCCCGAGGTCGCCGAGCTCTCCAACCTCGGCCTGCAGGAGGGGATGCTGCAACGCCGTCCCGACGGCGCCGTGATCTACCTCACCGACCGCGAGGAGCTGGAGGAAATGCCGCTGCTGCGCGCCGACGGGTTGCCGACCCAGCACATGCGGGCGCTCGCCTACTGGATGGCCGCGCCGGGGCTGGAAGGCACCACCTCGATCCAGGTCTGCGGCCTCGAGTGGGTGGCCCACGTCACCTGCCGGCGCCAGCTGATGGACGAAATGATGGCCAAGGGGGCCGGCGCCGACATCAACCACCCAGCCCACGACGTCTTCCACGGGATGGTCTCCAAACAGAGCGAGTCGGTCTCCTCGAGCAAGCGCAACGCACTCCTGATCGACGAGCTGGCGGAATGGATCGACGCGGCGGTCGACTCCGAAGAAGAGCGAGCCGCGGTGCGCACTCGCCACCCGGCGGCGGAAGCGATCGTCCCCCAGGTGGCGCTCGGCTACTTCCTCATGCACGCCAACACCAAACCGCTCGATTTCGAACCGGAGAAGCTGCTGCGCGAGGAGCAGAGCCTCGGCTGGGACCTGGCGCGGGCCCGCGCCCACAACGGCGGCGGCTCCGGCATGGCGGCCGGCGAGCCCGCCGAGGATCCCGACTACCGCTTTGCCGTCGTCCAGTCGGAGATGTACCGGCGCCACCTCAAGCAGGCGGTCGAGCGACTCGACGTCAGTCCGCTCGCCAAGTACGTCTCCCACCTCTCGCGCTGGTACCTCGAGGCCGATCGCGAGCCGCACGTGCAGGAGGCGACGCAGGCGGCGCTCGCCCGGGGCGCCCGCGGGCTGGGACTGGAGGCGGCGCGATGAGGACGCTGCTGATCGACAACCACGACTCCTACACCTACAACGTCTTCCACCTGCTGGCCGGGGTCTCCGGCGAGGAGCCGATCGTCGTCGACAACGACGCCGTCTCCTGGCGGGCGCTGGAGCGCTGGGACTTCGACGCGATCGTGCTCTCGCCGGGCCCTGGCACGCCGGGCCGCTGGCACGACTTCTGCGTCTGCGACGACATCCTTCGCTACAGCGAGATCCCGGTGCTCGGCATCTGCCTCGGCCACCAGGGGCTGGGCAAAATGCTCGATGGCGACGTGCGCAGCGCCCCGGAGGCGATGCACGGGCGGCTCAGCCGCATCTTCCACGAAGGCGACGGGCTCTTCGCCGGCATCCCGCAGGGCTTTCCGGTCGTCCGCTACCACTCGCTGGCGATCACCGGCATGGGCCCGGAAGGAAACGTCTGCGCCTGGGCCGACGACGGCGTCGTGATGGGGATCGAACACCGCAGCCGGCCGCTCTGGGGCGTGCAGTTCCACCCCGAGTCGATCGCCACCGAGCACGGCGCCAAGCTGGTCGAGAACTTCTACGCGCTGGCGCGACAGCGCAAAGAGCCGCCGTTGCGGGCGACCAAGCGGCCCGACAGCGCTCCTCGCCGCGACCAGGCCGCCAAGGCCAGCGCGGCCGAGGCGCAGCTGCGGATGCGCACGATCCTCGGCGAGGCCTCGACCGAGGCGCTCTTCGAACGCCTCTTCGCGGCCGAGGAGCACGCCTTCTGGCTCGACAGCGCCGACGCGCCGACCCGGCTCGCGCAGAGTTCCTACCTCGGCACCAGCGCCGGCCCCGACCGCTGCGTGCTCGAGTACGACGTCGATGCCGGCGCGGTCGAGGTCCACGGCAGCGAGGGGACGAGGACCGAGCGCGGCTCGATCTTCGACGTCCTCGACCGCGAGCTGGCGAAGCGCTCGGTCGAGCGGCCCGCCGAGGCCGCGCCCGACCTGCTGGGCGGCTTCGTCGGCTACCTCGGCTACGAGTGCAAGGCCGACTGCGGCGCCACCAACGAGCACAGCTCCGACGTGCCCGACGCGGTGCTGATGCTGGCCAACCGCTTGATTGCCGTCGATCACGTGCGCCATCGCACCCATCTGCTCGCGATCGGCACCGGCGATGACGCCGGCGCCGAGTCCTGGCTCGACGAGGCCGAACAGTTGACGCGCGACGTCCTCGCCGACCCACCCGCGGCCGTCACCCTCGCCGAGCCGGCCTTCGGCGAGCCGAGCGATACCCACGTTCGCTTCCGGTGCGGCCGCGGGCGCGAGCAGTACCTCGCCGACATCGCCCGCAGCCAGGCCGAATTGGCTGCCGGGGAGTCCTACGAGGTCTGCCTCACCGACCAGATCTCAACCGAGGCCAGCCCCGACCCGTTCGACCTCTACCGCAACCTGCGGCGCAGCAACCCGGCGCCCTTCGCCGCCTACCTGAAGCTGGGCGAGGTCGCCGTGGTCAGCTCCTCGCCGGAGCGCTTCCTCTCGGTCGACCGCGAGCGCCGGGTCGAGGCGCGGCCAATCAAGGGCACGACCTCGCGGGCGGCCGACCCGGTCCAGGACGCCGCACTGAAGGCCGAGCTGACCAACGACGAAAAGACCTACGCCGAGCACTTGATGATCGTCGACCTACTGCGCAACGACCTCGGCATCGTCTGCGAGGTCGGCAGCGTCGCCGTCCCCGAGCTGATGGTGGTCGAGGACTACGCCACGGTCCACCAGCTGATCTCGACCGTCGAGGGCACGCTGCCGGCCGGTCGCAGCGCGGTCGAATGCGCCCACGCCTGCTTCCCCGGCGGCTCGATGACCGGCGCGCCGAAGCTGCGCACTATGGAGATCATCGACGACATCGAGGCCGAGGCCCGCGGCGTCTACTCCGGCGCGATCGGCTACTTCGGGCTCGACCGCACGATGGACCTCAGCATCGTCATCCGGACGATCGTGATGCGGCCTGGGCGGACGACGATCGGCGCCGGCGGGGCGATCGTCATGCAGTCCGATCCCGAGGACGAGTTCGATGAGATCCTGCTCAAGGCGCGGGCGCCGATGGCGGCGATCGCCCGCACCGTCACCGGCAGCGACTCGGCCGAGGCCTGGAGCGTCGAGCTGGAGCCGGCGCGGGCGGCGGCGGAGGCGGCGTGACCGACGTCGCGCCGGCAAGCGAGGCGGGGGCTGCGCACCGCCCCCCGCATCCGCGCTTGCGCGTACGGCGGGCGTCGGTTCTCGACGCCCCGGAAGTCGCGGTCGCGGTATCGGAACTGCTGGTCGAGCTGAGCGGTGGGGGTCCGCCGGCGGCGGAGCTGGTCGAGGCAACGCGGGAGCTGGCCAGGGATCGTGGGGCGGGTGCACTGCTGGTGGCGGAGGCAGGGGGCGAGGACGGCATCGTCGGGATCCTCGCCGCCAGCTGGCAGCACGCGATCCACGTGCCCGGGCGCTACGGCACGATCCAGGATCTCTGGGTGCACCCCGATTGGCGCAGCCGGGCGGTCGGCCGCGAGCTGCTGGCGGCGTTCTTCGAGCTGGCCCGGGAGGAAGGGGCAAGGAGAGTCGAGGTCGGCCTGCCGCGCGAGAGCTTCGAGAACCTCGAGGCGACCGAGGCGTTCTACCTCGCCAACGGCTTCGCGCCGCTGGGCCCGCGGATGCGGCGGAAGCTATGAGCGCCGAGATGCTGCTGGTCGAGCAGCGCACCGGTGACGGCGACGGCGACTCGGCCCACTGGATCCTCGAAGGCGGCCGGATCCTGCCCGGGGTCGACGACAACCGCCGCATGGAGGAGCTGCGACGGGGCATGCTGCGGCATTCGGGCGTGCGCGCCGCCGGCGCCGACGCCGACAGCGAAGACGTCGAGCAGACCCTGAGCGTGCTGCACGAGCCCGACTACCTGGAAGCGCTGGGGGAGGTCGCGGCGGAGCCGGTGGTGATGCCGGAGCTGACGCCGCCGGGGCTACCGCCCGACATACCGGTTTGCGCCGGCCTGGTCGAGGCCGCGCGCGAGGGGGTGCGGACGGCGATCACCGCTGCGGAACGGCTCGCCGCCGGCGCACCCTTCACCTACGCGCTCTGCCGCCCGCCGGGCCACCACGCCGGGCCGGCATGGTTCGCCGGCTACTGCTACCTCAACACCGCTGCGGCGGCGGTGCAGACCCTGCACGAGGCGGGGGTGCGCCCGGTCGGCATCCTCGACATCGACCTGCACTACCCCAACGGCACGGCGGCGATCGTCGAGACGATGGCCGACGACACCAGCCTGCACTCGCTGCACGCCTCGCCGGTGACCAACGTCGCCGCCGGGACGGTGGCGCCGAGCAGCGAGCGCGAAGTCGTGGTCGAGTTCGCCGGCAGCCCCGAGGCCACGACCTACCTCGATGCCGTCGCCGTCTCGGTCGAGGCGCTGGCGCAGTCCTCGGCGGCGCTGGTCGTCTCGCTCGGCTACGACATCGTCGCCGGCGACCCGCACGGCTCCTGGGGCTTCGAGCCGCAGATTTTCACCGAGATCGGCAGGCTTCTCGCCGCCTCGGGCCGCCCCGTCTGCGTGATCCAGGAGGGGGGCTACGCGCTCGACTCGCTGGCCGAGTGCAGCTTTGCCTTCGTCAGCGGCCTGCTCGACGGAGCTGCGGCATGAGCGACAACGGCCTCGGGCAGTTCCGCGAGCGGCTCGACCCGATCGACGAGGAGATCGCGTGCCTGCTCGGCGAGCGCTTCGAGATCTGCCGCGAAGTCGCCCGCTACAAGGGCGAGCGGGGGATCCCGATGATGCAGCCGGAGCGGGTTGCCGAGGTGCGGGCGCGCTACCTCGCCCGCGGCGCCGAGGCCGAGCTGCCCGAAGACTTCACCGCGGCGTTGTTCGAGCTGCTGATTGGCGCCACCTGCAAGCTCGAGGACGAGCTGATGGAGGGAGCGGGGGCGACGGCCGACGGGGGAGAGGCGTGAGCGCGAAGCTGCCGCCGGGGCCGCGCATCTCCAGGTTCCGCCAGTCGAGCCGCTGGTCGCGCGAGCCGCTGCCCTTCCTCGAGCAGTGCCGGGCACGCTACGGCGCTACCTTCACCCTGCGCCTGCGCCACCTCGGCACCTGGGTCCTGCTCGCCGATCCCGAGGACGTCAAACGGGTCTTCTCCGCCGGCACGGGCGACCTCGGCGTCGGGGTGCCCAACCTGGCTCTGCGGCCGGTGCTGGGCGCGCACTCGGTGATGCTGAGCGAGGAGCCCGAGCACATGGCCCGCCGCAAGCTGATGCTGCCCCGCTTCCACGGCGAGCGCATGCGCGAGGACGCCGAGGCGATGACCGAGCTGGCCCGGCGCGAAGTGCGCGCCTGGCCGGCCGGGCAGCCGTTCAGGCTCTGGCCGCGGATGCAGGCGTTGACGCAGGAGGTCGTGATGCGGGCCGTCTTCGGCGACGACGAAGGCCGGCTCGACCGCTTGCGGGGGCTACTGACGAACCTGACCGACGCGGTCAACGACGCTGGCCGCCTGCGCAAGCTCGCCCTCCTCGGACCGCGCTGGCTCGAACGCAGCCGCGGCTGGCGCCAAGCGATGGCACCGGTCGAAGCGGAGGTGCTGGCCGAGGTGCGGCGGCGGCGCGCCGCCGGCGAGGACGGCCGCAAGGACGCGGTCTCGATCCTGATCGAGGCGCGGGGCGAGGATGGCGCGCCGCTGAGCGAAAAGGAGCTGCGCGACGAACTCCTTACGCTGCTGACCGACGGCCCCACCTCGAGCTCGCTGGCCTGGGTCTTCGAGCGGCTCCTGCGCCACCCCGAGAAGCTTGCTCGCCTGCAGGAGGAAGTGCTGGCCGGCGAGGGCGAGGATTACCTCGACGCTGTGATCAAGGAGACGCTGCGGCTGCGACCGCCGGTCTCGGTCGTGGTGCGGCGCCTGCTGAGGCCGGCGAGGCTGGGCGGCTACGACCTCCCTGCCGGCACGCTGGTCGCACCCTGCGTCTACCTGGTCCACAACGACGCCGAGATCTACGAGGACCCCGGTAGCTTCATCCCCGAGCGCTTCCTCGAGCGGCGCGCGGCGGTGCCAACCTGGATCCCCTTCGGCGGCGGCGCCCGCCGCTGCCTCGCCGCCAGCTACGCCGAACAGGAGATGAAGCGCGTGGTCCGCACCGTGCTCGAGGAGGTCGAGCTGAAGGCGGTCGATTCGGGCTCCGAACGGGTGACCCGCGCCGCGATCGCCTTCAGCCCCGCCCAGCACGGCCTCGTCGTCGCCAGGCCCCGGACCCCGGCCTACGCATGAGTGCCGTAACGCCTTATCCATCCATTGCATGGACAAAGCGTTACGGCCGATCGCCCGACCGCGGCGTAACGCGTTATCCGTCTATGTCATGGACAAAACGTTACGCCGGGGGTCGTCGTGGCTGATTACGACCTGATCGTCGTCGGGGCGGGGGCCAAGGCCGCGGGGATCGCGACCAAGGTCCACATCCTCAACAGCCTCGGCCTGGCGCAGCTCTCGATCCTGGTGATCGAGGGGACCGAGGTCGCCGCCTCTTGGAAGGGGCGCAACGGGATGACCTCGGGCGAGGAGCCGCTGGCGGTGACGCCGATCAAGGACGTCGGCTTCCCCTACCAGAGCCATGTCGAGTTCGGTGAGGCTGGGGAGGCGATCGACGCTTCGCTGGCCCAGTTCACCTGGCAGCAGCACATGATCAGCCGGCGCCGCTACGCGCGCTGGGTCGACGCCGGCTCGCCGCCGGTGCGCCACCGCGACTACGGCGAGTACCTGACCTGGGTGCTCTCGCGGGCGACCGAGGGCGTCGCTCATCTGCCCGCCCGGGTGACGCAGGTGACGCTGGACGAGGCCGGAGAGCGCTGGCTGGTCGAGGCCGAAGAGGACGGCGGGAGCTCGCGGCACGCCGGCGGCGCCCTGGTCTTGACCGGCCCCGGCATCCACCGCGCCTTCCCGCATGAGCCGGCGGTGGCCGACCGGGTCTTCCACTGCGACAGCAGGCGCGACGAGTTCGCCCGCATCGCCGCCGACCGCGAGTGCGACGTCGCGATCGTCGGCGGCGGCGAGAGCGCGCTCAGCGCGACGATGTTCCTGCGCGGCCTGCGGCCCCGCTGCCGCTTCACGATCTACACGCCGATGCTGCCGATGAGCCGCGGCGAGAGCTTCCTCGAGAACCGCGTCTTTTCCAATCCGGACACGGTCGAATGGGGCTCGCTCGACCTGCAGACGCGGCGCGATTTCGTCAAGCACTCCGACCGCGGCGTCTTCGACCCGCCGAGCCTGGCGGCGATCGCCTACGACGACCGCTGCGGATTCGTCACCGGCCGCGTCACCGATGTCGGCGCCGCGGCTGGGGGAGAGGGCGTGCGGCTCGACTACGAGTCCCCCGAGGGCACGGTCAGCCGCGAGCACGACTACGTCGCCAACTGCACCGGCTTCGACCTGCTGGCGCAACTGCGCACCCTCTTTCCGCAAGCGGTGCGGGAGGAGATCGAGAGACGGGTCGGGCCGCTCTGGGACCGGCCCGCCGGCAGCGAAGCGCCGATCGGCCGCCACCTCGAGCTGGCCGGGATGCGTCCCCGCCTCCAGGTCCCCGGCCTGGCCGGTTTGAGCCAGGGCCCGGGCTTCGCCAACCTCGGTGCCCTGGGGCTCCTCGCCAACCGTGTTTTGCAGCCGTTTGTCCTCGATTACTTGACACCCACAAACCAGTCACATAAGGTCGCGCAATGATCGGCGGGGGTAGGGGGAGTATGTCTATTCGGGCTGCGGCAGCGGTTGGCGCAGCGTTGACGATCGCCGTCTCCCTGGCGATCGCCGGCTGCGGATCGTCGTCCTCGGCCGAAGGCGAAAAGGCCAGCTTCACCGGCTCCGGGTATCCCGGCGTCGACGCGGCGAACACGCGCAACCCGAAAAGCGAAATCGACAGCTCCAACGTCGGCAGCCTCGCGGTTGCCTGGACCGCGCCGATCCCCGGCACCAGCAACTTCGGCAGCTATGCCTCGACGCCGGTGATCGACCAGGGAGTGATCTACTCGCAGGACCTCGGCTCCAACGTGCAGGCGCTCAGCCTCGACTCCGGCGAAGTGCTCTGGACGGCGACCTTCGAACAGCCCGACGAGGGCCCGAACGGGATCTCCGTCGCCGAAGGGCGGGTCTATGGGGCGACCCCGACCGAAGCCTTCGCGCTCGACCAGAAAAGCGGCGAACAGCTCTGGTCGGTGAAACTGGCGGGCAACGAACACGAGGGCATCGACATGGCGCCCGGCGTCCAGAAGGGGATCGTCTACGTCTCGACCGTGCCGCTCAACGCGAGCCAGGCCTACGAAGGCGGCGGCGTGGGAATCCTCTGGGCCCTGGACGCAAAGACCGGCAAGAAACTGTGGCACTTCAACACGGTTCCCAACAGCCTCTGGGGCAATCCCAACCTCAACGCCGGCGGTGGGGTCTGGTACCCGCCTGCCTTCGACGGCAAGGGCTCGATGTACTTCGGGGTCGGCAACCCGGCGCCGTTCCCGGGCACCGGCAAATACCCCTTCGGCTCGAGCAGGCCGGGCCCGAACCTCTACACCAACTCGTTGGTCAAGCTCAACGCAAAGACCGGCAAGCTGGACTGGTATCACCAGGTGACGCCGCACGACCTCTACGACTGGGACTTCCAGGGGCCGCCGATCCTGCTCAAAGCAGGTGGCAAGGAAATCGTCGCCGCGGCGGGCAAGAACGGCATCGTGCTCGCCGCCGATCCGAAGACCGGCAAGGTGCTCTGGCAGCGCGCGGTGGGTAAGCACAACGGCCACGACGAAGACGGCCTGCTGGCGATGCGCGGAGAAACGTCGAAGATCAAGACGGGGACGGTCTATCCAGGGTCGCTCGGCGGCGTGATCGCGCCGATGTCGACCGACGGCTCGAGCCTCTTCGTGCCGATCGTCAACAGCCCGATCACGCTCGTCTCTGGCAGCGAAAAGTCCGAAGGCGGAGAAGCGAACGGCGAAGTCCTCGCGCTCGATGCGGCGACCGGCAAGGTCAAGTGGAAACAGGAACTGACCAGCCCCGCCTTCGGCGCCACCACGGCGGTCAACGACCTCGTCTTCGCCACTAACTACGAAGGGTCGGTCAGTGCCTTCAACGCCAAATCCGGCCAGATCCTCTGGCGGGAAAAGCTTCCCGCCGGCACCAACTCGGGTGTGATGGCGAACGGCAACATGCTGATCGCCCCCGCCGGCCTCGCCACGACCGAAGGCCAGAAAGCCGAAATAGTCGCCTACAAGCTCGGCGAATAGGCCCAACCTGAGTCAGGCGCCGGGCTCGCCGGCGTCGACCTCGCGCAGGCGGTGCGTGTCGACGTCGTAGACGAAGCCGCGCACGAGGTCGCGGTGGGGCAGGAAGGCGGAGCGGCGCACGCGCAGGATCGACTGGCGCACGTCGGCGTCGACGTCGGCGAAGGACTCGATCGCGAAGGCGGGAGCGACCCCGGTGGTCTCCATCAGCTCAGTGCGGAAGCCGTCGTCGGTGAGCTTCTGCATGCCGCAGTCGGTGTGGTGGATCAGCATCACCTCGCGGGTGCCGAGCCGGCGCTGGGAGATCGCCAGCGAACGGATCACGTCGTCGGTGATCACGCCGCCGGCGTTGCGCAGTACGTGCGCCTCGCCGTCGCCCAGCCCGAGCGCGGCGAAGACGTCGAGCCGCGAGTCCATGCAGGTGACGATCGCCAGCTGCCGGCTCGGGTGCACGTCGAGGTGCCGGTCCGGCAGCGCCGTTGCGAAGCCGTCGTTGTTGGCGATCAGCTGATCGATAACGCTCATCGCCCGGCACCCTATCCGCAAGAGTGCCGCGAGGATCGCCGATCGCCCGTCTGGCGCACCGCAGCGTCGCCAAACCGGTCGTGACCATCCTCGTTGCAGGGCATCCACAGTCCACTCGATCCGGCCTTTCTCCATATAGCCTCTAAGAATGTCTCCTGCGGTAAAAGAGCAATATGTAGACGCTCACCCTGAAAAGCGTTTCTTCGTCGACATGTTGACTCGTGACATCGAGCTCGCCCCGGCGATCATCGACCTGGTCGACAACAGCATCGACGGGGCGAAGCGGGTTAACCCCGAAGAGGGCGACAAACGTTTTGAGGGCCTCTGGGTGCGGATGGTCCTTGGGCCCGATCTATTCGAAATCGTCGATGGTTGCGGCGGCTTCGATCGACAGCACGCGATGACCTACGCGTTCAAATTCGGGCGAAACAGTCAACAGCCGGCTACCGATGGCGAGGTGGGCCAGTTCGGGGTCGGCATGAAGCGAGCGATCTTCAAGCTTGGGCGTGCCTTCACCGTGTCTTCCAGGACCGCGGACGAAAGCTGGAAGGTGAAGGTGGATGACGTCAACAAATGGCTTAAATTGAAGACTTGGAGGTTCCCGCTCGATAATGGAGGCGATGCTGCGCCGGAGTCGCCGGGAACGGTGGTTCGCTGCACGAAGCTGCTTCCTGCCTCAAGCTCGCGCCTGGGGCAGCCGGCCTTCGTCTCTCGCGTGCTGCGCGAGATCGCGATGCGGCACGCGATTGCGCTCGAGCAGGGCCTCGAGATAAAGGTCAACGACAGCGCTCTCGTTCCCCGTCCACCCACTCTCCTGAGCTCCGATTCGCTGGGCCCGATCTCCTACACCGAGGAGCTTGACGACGGTGAAGGGAACACCGTGCAGATGCGAATCTCGGCCGGCCTGGCTGCTGTCGAGGAGGGGGACGAGGAAATCGATACCGACGATCCCGAGCTTTTCACCGGAGCGGATGCGGCCGGTTGGTACATATTTTGCAACGGTCGTGCGCTTTTGTTCGCCGACCGGGGGCGCCTGACGGGATGGGGGGAGGAGTCGCCTCGCTTCCATCCACAGTTCAGGAGCTTCCGAGGCTATGTCTACCTGTCTGGGGATAGCTCGATGATGCCCTGGAACACGGCCAAGACCGATGTCGACGAGGACAGCGAGATCTGGGTGCAAACCCGCAAGCACATCGTCAAAGCGCTGCGCAAGGCGATCACAGTGATGAACCGAATCAAACGCGAAGTGAATCAGCGACCGCCGGAGGACCGGCCACTTGTGATCGCGATAACCGGCGCTAGGCCAACTCTGGTCGAGCGTCTGCCAGAACGAAAAACCTTTGAGCTACCGCCGGCACCGCCCAAGATCTCCAACGATGTGAAAAGGATCTCCTACTCGGTGAAGTCCGACGTGTTCGATCGCGCTAGCAGCGCGATGCAGACGGAAAAGGCGACGGAGATCGGCCAACGTACGTTTGCGTACTGGATGCGCCGCGAGGTCGACCCCGATTTCGATGATTGAGTCAGAGCGCCCTCGTCTGCCGGACGCTCCCTATGCGTTTCGGCCGGCCAAGCGGATCCAGCGGATCATGTTCTGCGACGCGTTGCGTGCGCTGCGCTCACTGCGGCCGATCGAGCAGTACCAGTACCTCGGCTTCGGCCATTGGCAATTCGTCGACTTCGAGTTGATGCGACGGGAAGTCGGCGTTCGGCAGATGATCAGCATCGAGCGCAATTCGAACTTACGAGCGAGGTTCGAAGAGAACACTCCGTTTGAGGAGATCACCCTTCTCTTTGCCGACGCATACGAAGCCCTGCAGTCCGACGAGGTCGACCTCGAGCAGCCGACCGTGGCATGGCTGGATTACACCTCGAAGCTCGATCTCCGGGCACTGAAGCTGCTGGTGGAGCAACTGCCGGGTGGCAGCGTGGTCGCGGCGACCTTCAACTGCCGTCCTGACCGCGAGGACACGCGGCTAGAGGCGCTCGAGGGAATCGGCGTCGAGGTTCCTGGCGACATCGCGGAGGACGACCTCGACCGGGAAGGCCTGCCAAAGGTCCTGCGCCGGATCCTCGTCGAGCAGCTTGGCGCCACCGCCCAGGGGCGAGGCGATGGCGCGGCGCTCCACCAATTTATGTTCCTGCGCTATGAAGACGGCGCGCCAATGATGTTCTGGGCGGCCCTGCTTGCCGATGAGACGATCGATCCCAGTGCGGCTCTGAAGCAACTGAGCCGCTGCGAGCAGTTCCGCGATGGCGACGATTTCCTCGATATCTCGGTTCCGTTCCTATCCACCCGTGAGGTCCTCGAGTTGAACAAGGATATTCGTGCCGGCTCGCCCCCGAGCATTCGAGGCGTCGAGCGGGAGGACTGCGAGGCATACGGCCGGCTGCATCGCTGGTATCCGCCGGTGCCGCTGCCGTTCTGAGCCCGACCGTTCGCTGCGCGACCGACGATCGACGGTGCCGGCCGCGCGCGCCGTCTCGAGCGCCGCTCAGCTGCCTTGCGCCGGCGGGCCCTCGCCGGAGTCCGGATAGACGATCACGTCGGGGCGGCCGCTGCTGGAGATCGCCAGAAACGTGGCCGGCTCCTCGCTGCGGTTGAGGATCTGGTGTGCTCCTTCCGCACCCACCGGGAAGCTCAGCACCTCACCTTCCTCCAGCTCGCGAATTCCCTCCGGAGTTCGCAGGCTGGGAGTGCCGGAGAGGACGATCACGAGCTCCTCGTCGGAGTAGTGGAAGTGGTACGGGTAGGCGGCTTCTCCGGCGGGTAGCTCCCAGAGGCTGGCGCCGATCAGCTCGGTGCCGAGCTCGTAGCCGATCCGGGCGCGGCGCGAGCGAAAGCCCTCCGGTCGCTCTCCCGCCTCGAACTCCGGCCTGTGGATATTGGGCATGGGCAGCAGTTTACGAATCGACTTCGCCGGTCAAGGCGACGATCGCCCGCTGCGCGCCCGGCAGGGAACGAGACGCGGCCGGGCCGAGGACGCGGCGCCAGAGTGGCGCCAGCGGTCCCTCGATGTAGATCGTGTTGGTGAGCCGGCAGCCCTCGTCCGCGGCCTCGATCAGGTGGCGGTGACCCATGCGGGCGCCAGGTAGGCGGGTCTCGTCGGTGAAGAGGCGGCCGGCCTCGTACTCGACGACGGCGAAGCGCAGGCGCAGGCCGGTGCGAAAGACGACGCGGGCGCTGGCGCCCTGGCCGAGCGGCCGGTCGAGCTTTGCCCGTTTGATCTCGGCGTTCCACTTGGGCCAGGCGCCGGCGTCCTCGTAGGCACGGCGCCAAACCTGCCCGGGGTTGAGGCCGGCATCGAGCCTGCTCGTCGTCTCCCAGCGGCTCAACGGTAGAGCCCTTCCTCGAGCAGGTTCACGTTTGCCGCGACCCAGCGATCCAGGATCTCGTCGCTGAGCAGCGAATCGCCCAGCGCCTGCTCCAGCAACGGCAGGAAGCTGAGCGGGGCCCAGATCAGGAAGAAGTGCTGCAGCGTCGCCCAGAGCGGGTCGGCGTCGGCGCGCAGGGCGCCCCTCTCGGCGAGCAGGTCGATCTCCCTCTGGCCGCCCTCGATCATCACCTGAAAGAGGCCGGCGCTGCCAGGCGTGGCCTCGACCAGTGCCCGGCCCAGATAGGTGCACACATCGGGTCGCTCGCGCATCACGCGGGCCGTCTCCTCCGCCCGCTGGTGCAGCAGTCCCCGGCCGCCGGCGGTTACCTCCGATACGTAGGCCGCGCCGAACTCGAGCAGGGCGGCCTCGTCGACGGCGGCGACGAGCCCCTTCTTGCTGCCGAAGTGGTGGACGATGAGGGCCGGTGACACCTCGGCGGCCCTGGCGACCTCGCGCAACGAGGTCGCCTCGATGCCGCCCTCGCCAAAGACGCGGAGTGCGGCAAGGATGATCGAGTCGGCTGCGTCTGCTGAACGCATGTTCAGCGAACTGTACAACCGTTTAGCCAGGCCTGCGGTGGGGTCGATGTGGGAGTTGAACCGAGTCGGCGCCGAGCAGACGACGGTGTACCGAGGTTCGCCGAAATCGGTCGAGCAATTTTGCGTCGGTCCGAGCATTGCGACCGCTGTATGCAGGCAAAGGGAAGGGTGAAAGGCGGCGGCCCGATGTACGAGTTGACACCGCTGGAGTTTGAGTACTACCGTGTGTACCGGGAGAGAGGGGGCCAATGCGGTTCGAAGCATCGCTGAGAGGGCTTGACCTCCAGGCAGACGCCGCCTGGGGAAAAGACGTGGGGAAGTTGCTGCCGTTATGGCGGCGCGGTGTCCGGTGAACCGCGCCAGCGATCGCCAGCCCAAGTCGCAGGACGAGATCCGAGCCGAGCTGGTCGAGCGGCTGCGGCGACGCTCGACCGAGATCGAAGACGCGATCTTCAACCGCGTCCGGGCGCTCGCCTCGCCGGCCGAAAGCGAAGACGCCGAGTACAGGGCGGGCCTGCGGGCCACCGTCGCCGAGTCGGTCGATTACGCGCTGAGCAGCATCGAGCGCGGCGAGAATTCGACCGGCGCGATCCCGCCTGCAGCGGCAGCGCAGGCGCGCCGGGCGGCCCGCAGTGGGGTCGGCCTGGACACCGTGCTGCGTCGTTACGCGGCGGGCGACAGGCTGGTCAGCGAGATCATCATGGACGAGGCGGGCAGCTTTCCCAACGAGGCCCTGCGCCAGGTGCTGCGGACGCAGAGCCCGCACGTCGACCGGCTGATGGCGTCGGTCGCGTCCGAGTACATGGCCGAGCTGGAGCTGATGCGCCGCTCGCCGGCCCAGCGGGTGGCCGAACGGGTGAAGAGGCTGCTTGCCGGCGACGCCCCCTTCGACGCGGAAGGCCTCGACTACGAATTCGAGGCCTGGCACCTCGGACTGGTCGTGGCCGGTGCCAGGGCTGACGTCGCGGCCCGCACCCTGGCCGCCGGGGTCAGCCGCGAGCCCCTCGTCGTCAGGCGGGGCGACAACAGCGCCTGGGCTTGGCTCGGTGGCCGGGAGCCACTCGACGTCTCCGAGGTGGAGCGCTATCTAGCTGCCGGCGTGCTCGGCGACGTGACCCTGGCGGTGGGCGAGCCACGCTGGGGAGTGGACGGGTGGCGCCTCACCCATCACGAGGCGCAGGCCGCCCAGCAGGTGATGGTGCGCCACTCCCAGCCCCTGACCCGGGCGAGCGACGTGATCTTGCTTGCCGCAGTCCTGCGCGACGAACCGCTGGCCAAGTCGTTGCGGGAAACCTACTTAGCGCCGCTTGACGGACAGGGGGATTCCGGCTTGGTCCTGCGCGAGACGCTGAGAGCGTATTTCGCGGCGGGGTTCAACGCCGCCACCGCCGCTGCCGCCCTCGAAATCGACCGGCACACGGTTCAGCGCCGCCTGCGCAAGGTCGAGGAGGCACTCGGCCGCCTGCTGCCCAGCTGCCACGCCGAGCTCGAGGTGGCATTGAGCCTGGAGGAGCTGGACGGGCCGGCAGGCTCGGGCAGCTAGCCGGCGGTAAACCGTCGGCGAGTCCTGTCAGGCAGTGGCGATGCGACATCTTGGCGTCGCGGCTGTGGGTGTCCGCACCACATTGGTGTAAGGCCGAGTGAACCGCCGGTGGTACACATCTAGTTGGGTCGCGCGGGGGGCGGCAAAATAGGTCAAACCTCGTTGCGTTCGTCTCTCCGATCAAGTTGGCGAGGTTCGCATGTCAGGGTCCCTAGATGCAGTTCAAACGCTTCCCCCTTCTGGCCCTGCCGCCGAGAGCGGACGACCCGGTTTGGGGCTGCCCTCGCCCTCGCCAAGGCTGGGTCGTCCGCAGGCGGCGATCTCGAAAGTCGCCTGGCATCCGCAGGACGAACTCGGCCAGGCGGCGTGGTTAGCGACGGGGAGGCGCCTGGGAGCGATCGGGCGCTGCAGCCAGTGGTGGATCGGCGACTGGATTCGCTACGGCACCTCGCGCTGGGGCGAGCGCTACGCGGAGGCGGCGCGGATCACGGGCTACGACGTAGCGAGCCTGAGGAACATGGCCTGGGTCGCGTCGCGGTTCGATCCATCACTACGTAGTGACAAGCTGACCTGGAGCCATCACGTCCTGCTGGCGCCGCTGGAGCCGAAGGAGCAGAGGCACTGGCTCGAGCGGGCCCGGGGCGAGCGGCTCTCGGTCGCCGACCTGAGGCTCGAGCTGAAGGCGTCGCGCGCCGGAGCGAAGGAGGCGGGTTCGTCCGGCGAGGCGCAGGGCGAGTCCGCGGCCGCCGCCTCGGTCGCCGTCTGTCCCCACTGTGGCCACGAGCTGCCAGCCGCGACGGACTAAGCCGTGGCAAGCCCAACCGCACTAGCGGAAAGCTTGAAGGCCAGTCGAAGCGATCGCCCGCGCACGTCGGCCAGCCGGCTCGATCTGCTCTGCGACGCCGGTTCGTTCGAGCCGATCCGCTCGGCGACGGTCTCATCCGCGCTCGGCAAGCGAGCCGAGCCCGGCGACGGTGTCGTGGCCGGGCTGGGCCGGGTCGACGGCCTGCCGATCGTCTGTTACGCCCAGGACGCCGGCTTCCTCTGCGGATCGCTGGGCGCCGCTCACGCCGACACGATCGGCCGGGCGATGGATCTCGCTGCCCGGGGGCGAATGCCGATCGTCGGCTTCATCGAGTCGGCCGGGGCAAGAATGCAGGAGGGCACGGCGGCGCTCGCCGGCTACGCGCGGATCTTCCGCCGCAACGTGGCGCTCTCCGGGGTCGTTCCGCAGATCTCGATCGTCGGCGGCCTGGCGGCGGGCGGGGCCTGCTACTCGCCCTCGCTGACGGACTTCATCGTGATGACGGAGGACGCGACGATGTTCCTCACCGGACCGGCGGTCGTGCGCGAGGTCGCCGGCGAGGAGATCGGCCCGCAGCAGCTCGGCGGCTACAGGGTGCACGAGCGCAACGGCGTCTGCGACTTAGTCGCCGCCGACGACGGCGCCGCGGTCGGCCTCGCCAAGCGCCTGCTCGGCTACCTTCCGCGGCACGCCGGCGGAGAGCTCTCGCAGACGCTTGCCACCGATCCGGAGCTTGCCGATCCGGGCCTGGCGCTGCCCGAGTCGCCGCGCAGCGTCTACGACGTCCGCTCGGCGATCGGCGGCATCGTCGACGCCGGATCCCTGCTCGAGCTCGGCCCCCGCTACGCCCGCAGCATTCTCACCGGGCTGGCGCGCTGCGACGGCCGTCCCGTCGGCGTGATCGCGAACCAGCCGCGCTACCTGGGCGGCGTCCTCGACGCGGCCTCGGCGCAGAAGGGGGCACGCTTCGTCGAAACCTGTAACGCCTTTGGGCTGCCGTTGTTGGTGCTCGTCGATACGCCCGGATTCATGCCCGGGCTGCAGCAGGAGCAGGCCGGCGTGATCCGCTTCGGGGCGACGCTCTTACGCGCCTTCGCCGCGGCGACGGTGCCGAAGCTGACGGTGGTGATGCGCAAGGCTTACGGCGGCGCCTTCATCACGATGAACTCGAAGGACCTCGGCGCCGATCTCGTCTTCGCCTGGCCGGGCGCCGAGATCGGGGTGATGGGCGCCCACTCGGCCAGCGGCATCATCCATCGCCGCGATTGGCAGGGGGCGGCCGATCCGGTGGCCGCGCGCGAGGCGCTTGCCGACGCTTACGCCCGCGAGCACCTGGGCGCCGAGGCGGCAGCCGCGGGCGGCTTCGTCGACGAGGTGATCGAGCCGGCCCAGACGCGGGGGCGCCTGGTCTCGGCGCTCGGCGCGCTCGGCAGTCGCGGCAGCCCGGCGTTGCCGGGATGGCGGTGAGAGACGGGGCGCTGCTGGCGATCGGCGATCTCCACGTCGAGCATCCGGAGAACCGCGAGATCGTCGCGGGGATCGAGCCGGAGTCCGACGCGGACTGGCTGATCGTCTGCGGCGACGTCGCCGACCGGCCCGAGGACGTCGAGTGGGCCCTGGGCAAGCTTCGCGACCGCTTCGCGAGGGTGATCTGGGTGCCGGGCAACCACGAGCTGCTCGCCCAGCGGGGGGACCTGCCGCTGCTGCGCGGCGAGCAGCGCTACCGCCACCTGGTCGAGCTCTGCCGGGGCCTTGGCGTGATCACGCCGGAGGATCCCTACCCGGTATGGGAAGGCGCCTGCGGCCCGGTGCGGGTGGCGCCGCTGTTCCTCCTCTACGACTACAGCTTCGGGCGCAACATCGCGCCGACCAGGGAGGAGGCGATGGAGCGCGCGCACGCGGCCGGCGTCGTCTGCATCGACGAGTTCCTGCTCGACCCCGCTCCCTATCCGAGCCGCCAGGCCTGGTGCGAGGCGCGGGTGCGCGAGACGGAAGCGCGACTGGCCGAGGTCGAGCCGCTGCTCCCCGCGGTCCTGATCAACCACTTCCCCTTAATCGCCGAGCCGACCCGGGTGCTGCGCCACCCCGAGTTCGCGCAGTGGTGCGGCACCGCGCTGACAGCGGACTGGCACCGCCGCTTCCGGGCCACCGCGGTCGTCTACGGGCACCTGCACATACCCCGCACCACCTGGCACGACGGGGTCCGCTTCGAGGAGGTCTCGCTGGGTTACCCGCGCGAGCGCCGGCGCTGGCCGATCGCCCGCCCCGAGCTACGCCGCATCCTGCCGGAACCGCGCCGTGCTTGAGCGGATCCTGCCGGCCGCGGTCGCGGTCGCATCGACCCGGGAGGAGATCCTCGACCAGCCGCTCTTCGGCGAGGAGGAGGGGGTCGTCGGCCGGGCGGTCGAGAAAAGGCGGCGGGAGTTCGTCACCGCTCGCGCCTGCGCCAGGCGAGCGCTGGGCGAGCTCGGCGTCGCGGCGCAGGCGATCCCGAGCGGGCCGCGGGGGGAGCCGCAGTGGCCCGAGGGAATCGTCGGCAGCATCACCCACTGCGACGGCTACCGCGGCTGCGCGGTGGCACGGCAGCGCGAGTTCGCCGCGCTGGGCGTCGATGCCGAGGTCGACGCGCCGTTGCCCCCGGGCGTGCTGCGCGACATCGCCCTGCCCGAGGAGCGGCAGATGCTGCTGGCCCTGGCCCGCCAGGAGCCCGGGCCGAGCTGGGACCGCCTGCTCTTCAGCGCCAAGGAGTCCGTTTACAAGGCCTGGTTCCCGCTCGCGGGGCGCTGGCTGGGCTTCGAAGACGCGAGGGTGACGGTGGACCGTGTGCAGCGTTCGTTCTCGGCGCGGCTGCTGGTGCCGGGCCCGGTCCTCGGCGGCCGCGAGCTGCGCGGATTCTCCGGTCGCTGGTCGGTGGGCGAGGGGATCGTCCTGGCCGCGATAGCGGTGCCGCCGGTGGCCGGCGGAAAGCCCTAGCCGGGGTCTGGTTTTTGACTACGGACGGTTTAGCGAACTACAGTGGTTATGCAGCACTTTCGACTCAGTCCAGGGAGATTCGGATGGTTGTAGGGGGGCCTTGGGCCGGCCGGCGTTGCCCTTCGGGGGGTGCCGGTCGGCACGAAGCAATTACGTTCCGCTCGGGCAGGCCGCGATGACGGAGCCTGCCGAAAACGGCGCGGCGATCGCGGTGGTCGGCATCTCCTGCCGGCTGCCCCGTTGCACCGATCCGGAGTCGTTCTGGCGCCTGCTCAGCGGCGGCGAGGATGCTGTCGGCGAGACGCCGCCCGAGCGCTGGGAGATGGCCGGGCGCGGTCTCGGCGAAGGCGTCTCCGAGGAGGATCCCGGCGCCGGGTTCGGGGCCTTCCTGGAGCCGGATCGAATCGCCGGCTTCGATCCCGGCTTCTTCGGCATCTCGCCGCGGGAGGCGGTGGCGATGGACCCGCAGCAGCGGCTCGCGCTGGAGCTCGGCTGGGAGGCGCTCGAAGACGCCGGCATCGCCCCGGGGGCGATCCGCGGCCACGCCGCCGGCGTCTTCCTCGGCGCGATCGCCGGCGACTACGCGAACCTCGTCCAGCGCCAGGGAAGCGGCTCGATCGGCCGCCACACGGTCACCGGACTGCACCGCAGCATCATCGCCAACCGGGTCTCCTACACGCTTGGCCTGACCGGCCCCAGCCTCACCGTGGACGCGGCGCAGTCGGCTTCCCTGGTCGCCGTTCACCTCGCCTGCGAGAGCCTGCGCAGGGGCGAGACCGAGCTGGCGCTGGCCGGCGGGGTCCACCTCAACGTCGACCCCCAGGGCGCGGTGGGGGCCTCGAGGTTCGGCGGTCTCTCGCCGGACGGGCGCTGCTTCACCTTCGACGCGCGGGCCAACGGCTACGTCAGGGGCGAGGGCGGCGGGCTGGTGTTGCTCAAGCCGCTCGAGCGGGCGCGAGCGGACGGCGACCGCGTCTACTGCACGATCCGCGGCAGCGCGGTCAACAACGACGGCGGCGGGGCGGGACTCACCGTTCCCAGCCGAGTGGCTCAGGAACAGGTTCTGGACTTGGCCTACCGGCGGGCCGGTCTGGACCGCGGTGACGTCCAGTACGTCGAGCTGCACGGAACCGGGACCGCGCTCGGCGATCCGACCGAGGCCGCCGCGCTCGGCGCGGTGCTGGGTGCGGCCCGGGATGGCCGGGAGCCGCTGGCGGTTGGATCGGCGAAGACAAATATCGGCCACCTCGAGGGCGCTGCGGGAATTGCCGGCCTGATCAAGGCCGCCCTCGCCGTCGAGCGCCGGGAAATCCCCGCCAGCCTCAACTTCGCGACGCCGAATCCGGAGATTCCGCTCGATGAGTTAGGCCTGCGGGTTCAGACCGAGCTCGGCGGCTGGCCTGACGCCGCACGCCCATTGGTTGCCGGGGTGAGCTCCTTCGGGATGGGCGGGACGAACTGCCACCTCGTCATCGCCGAGGCTCCGCAGCCCGCCGGCCGGGCCTCGGACGATGGACAAGTCCCCCGCGCGGAGAAGGGCTGCGGCGTCGAGAGCGACGCCCCAACCCCCCTCCCCGGCCAATTCCCCCTCGTCCTCTCGGCCAAGACCGAGCCGGCCCTGGCCGCCCAGGCCGAGCGCCTCGCCGCCCACCTCCAAGCCAACCCCGAGCTCGGTCTCGCCGACGTCGCCTACTCCCTCGCCACCACCCGCGGGCGCTTCGAGCATCGCGCCGTAGCCCTGGGCTCCGATCGCGAGGAGACGCTCGCCGCCCTCGCCGCGATCTCCG